>JBBAQJ010000010.1:0-28383 GCA_040400365.1 Polynucleobacter sp.
GAACCCGCGGTGGGCTATTAACCCACACACGCTTTCCAGGCGTGCGACTTAAACCGCTCATCCACCTCTCCGAAACCGTTCATTATACGGTTCGAGGAGTGGCGGATGATTTCTATTGATTTTATAACGCTTACAGCGACTTCTTTAATTGTTCCAAGATCGCTGGATTCTCAAGCGTGGAGGTATCCTGTGTGATGTCCTCACCTTTGGCAATTACGCGTAAGAGTCTGCGCATAATCTTTCCAGAGCGGGTTTTTGGCAAGTTATCACCAAAGCGCACATCCTTTGGTTTGGCAATCGGACCAATTTCTTTACCCACCCAGTTACGTAATTCAGTGGCAATCTTTTTGGCCTCTTCCCCTTCAGGACGCTTACCTTTAAGAACCACAAAAGCACAAATCGCCTCACCGGTCATATCATCCGGGCGCCCTACAACAGCAGCTTCGGCGACTAGTGGATTAGCAACGAGGGTCGATTCAATTTCCATGGTACCCATGCGATGGCCTGAAACGTTGAGAACGTCATCAATACGGCCAGTAATGGTGAAGTAACCCGTATCCTTATTCCGAATCGCACCATCACCTGCCAAGTAGAGTTTGCGACCGAACTCATCTGGGAAGTACGCTTTCACAAAGCGATCGGGGTCACCCCAAATTGTCCGAATCATTGATGGCCACGGACGCTTCACCACTAGGATGCCGCCCTGACCATTGGGCATATCGTTACCAGTCTCATCCACAATCGCGGCCATAATGCCTGGCAATGGCAAGGTGCAAGAACCGGGAACCATGGGTGTTGCGCCAGGCAATGGACTAATCATGTGACCACCGGTCTCGGTTTGCCAGAAGGTATCCGCAATCGGGCAGCGTGACCCACCGATGTTCTCGTAGTACCACATCCACGCCTCGGGATTAATTGGCTCACCCACCGATCCCAAGAGACGTAATGAACTGAGATCGTAATTTTTGGGGTGCACACTTGGATCGGTATTCGATGCTTTGATCAGGGAACGAATCGCAGTAGGTGCTGTGTAGAAAATCGTGGCTTTATGTTTTTGAATCATCTCCCAAAAACGACCAGCATTAGGGAAGGTTGGCACACCTTCAAACACAATTTGTGTACCACCGACAGCTAATGGGCCATACGCAATGTAGGAGTGGCCAGTAACCCAACCAATATCCGCCGTACACCAGAAGATATCGCTTGGCTTGATATCAAAGGTCCACTTCATCGTGAGGATGGCCCACAATAGATAACCACCGGTGGAATGCTGCACCCCCTTTGGCTTGCCGGTTGATCCTGAGGTGTACAAAATAAATAAGGGATGTTCAGCGCTCACCCATTCTGGATCACAGGTTTTGGCTTCGCTCGCAGTTACTTCGTGCATCCATGAATCAAGGCCAGCCTTAAAGGGAATATTGCCACCCGTGCGCTGATAAATGATGACGTTTTTAATGTTCTCGCAGCCACCAAGTGCTAGGGCCTCGTCCACAATCGTTTTTAGAGGCAAGGCCTTACCTCCGCGCATTTGCTCATCGGCGGTGATTACTGCAACCGCACCCGCATCAATAATGCGCTCTTGCAAGGATTTTGCAGAGAAGCCTCCGAATACCACTGAGTGTGTGGCGCCAATGCGAGCACAGGCTTGCATGGCAATCACGCCTTCAACGGACATGGGCATATAAATGATGACGCGATCGCCCTTTTTAATACCGCGTTTACGCAACGCATTCGCTAACTGACAAACGCGATCGTGTAACTCTTGATAGGTGACCTTCGTTACCTTGCCATCATCCGACTCAAAAATGATGGCGGTTTTATTGGCATTGCCATTTTGCAAATTACGATCAAGGCAATTGTATGAGGCATTGGTTGTGCCATCTTCAAACCATTTATAAAAAGGTGCCTTGGACTCGTCGAGTACTTTCGTGAACACCTGCTTCCAATGAAGATTTTCTTTGGCTAAGCGCCCCCAAAATCCCTCGTAATCTTTTTCTGCCTCTGCGCATAACTTTTTGTACGCATCCATTCCTGAAATGGCGGCGTTTTTTACAAAATCAACAGGTGGATTAAAAATCCGGTTTTCTTGCATCAGTGGTTCCATACAAATAACACCCTCTCTTCGAACTTATAGTGACAACACAACAAACAATCGGTCTATCGTTTCATATGACGATAAGTGAATTAAGTCCTGATTTGCCCTATGGCAAACCCTTAAAATGCTTATTTCATTCCACTTATTGAAATATTTCTATGCCAACGATACGTCAAGACGACCTGATTCAAAGCATTGCGGACGCTTTTCAGTTTATTTCCTACTACCATCCTCGGGATTTCATCCAAGCCATGGGGCGTGCCTACGAACTTGAACAAGGCCCAGCAGCAAAAGATGCGATTGCTCAAATTTTGACCAATAGCAAAATGTGTGCCGAGGGTAAAAGACCAATCTGCCAGGACACCGGGATTGCAGTCGTTTTTCTCAAGGTGGGCATGAACATCAATTGGAGTGGTGCCACCATGAGTGTTGCCGATATGGTCAATGAGGGTGTGCGGCGCGCCTACATGAACCCCGATAATCCTTTGCGTGGCTCGGTATTATTGGACCCCGCAGGCAAGCGCAAAAACTCAGGTGATAACACGCCTGCAGTGATTCATTATGAGATCGTGCCAGGCGATGATCTTGAAGTGATTTGTGCGGCCAAAGGGGGTGGCTCTGAAAACAAAGCGAAGATGGTGATGCTCAATCCATCCGATTCCATTGTTGATTGGGTGATGAAGACGGTTCCCACCATGGGTGCTGGCTGGTGCCCTCCCGGCATTCTTGGAATCGGAATTGGTGGTACGCCAGAGAAAGCGGCTTTGCTTGCTAAAGAATCGTTAATGGCGCCAGTTGATATTCAAGAGCTGATTGCACGAGGCCCCAAGAATCGCATCGATGAATTACGTCTTGAGATTTATGAAAAGGTCAACCAATTGGGGATCGGCGCTCAAGGCCTTGGCGGTCTAGCAACCGTTCTCGATGTGAAGATCATGGACTACCCTACGCACGCCGCCTCCTTACCGGTGGCGATGATTCCGAACTGTGCGGCTACACGGCATGTTCATTTTCATCTTGATGGTAGCGGTCCAGCTCATTTTGATATTCCATCTCTGAGTGACTGGCCTGCGGTCGCTTGGCAACCTGATACTAAGCAATCCAAACGAATCGATGTCAATGCCTTGACTCCCGAGGAAGTAGCGGGCTGGAAACCAGGTCAGACCTTATTGCTGAATGGCAAGATCCTCACCGGTCGTGATGCGGCTCACAAACGGATTGCTGACATGTTGGCCAAAGGCGAGTCTTTACCTGTGAGTTTTAAGAATCGCGTGATCTATTATGTTGGGCCCGTTGATCCAGTTCGTGGTGAAGCGGTCGGCCCAGCAGGTCCAACCACTGCCACTCGGATGGATAAATTTACAGAGACGATGTTGGGACAAACCGGCTTGATTGCAATGATTGGTAAGGCCGAGCGCGGCCCGGTGGCGATCGAGTCCATCAAGAAGCATCGCTCCGCGTATCTCATGGCAGTCGGCGGTGCAGCTTATCTAGTATCCAAAGCGATTGCCCATGCCAAAGTTGTTGCATTCCAAGATTTGGGTATGGAAGCGATTTACGAATTCGATGTGGTCGATATGCCAGTGACGGTAGCGGTTGACTCTCAAGGGATCTCCATGCATGAAACGGGTCCCAGAGAATGGCAAATGAAAATTGGCAAGATTCCAGTTAGTGTCGCTTAATAGATTAAGCTGGTAAGTAACATTGGCAACGATTGGTGTATTTGACTCTGGGGTTGGTGGTCTATCCATTTTGGATGAGGCGCTCAAACAACTCCCACGGCATCACTACATTTACTTAGCCGACTCTGCTAACGCACCCTACGGAGAAAAATCAGCCTCTTGGATTGCCAATCGCAGTTTGCAAATGTGTCGCTATCTGGTTGATCAAGGTTGCGATGCCATTGTGGTGGCATGCAATACCGCAACCGCAGAAGCGATTGCCCAAATCCGCTCGGAACTTCAAATACCCATCATTGGCGTGGAGCCCGGCATTAAACCAGCAGCGATGCAATCGCAAAATGGTGTTGTGGGCGTGCTCGCTACTGAGGCAACCCTCAATAGCGATAAGTTCAATGCGCTCTTAGCAACATTGCCCACTCACTGTCGCTTTATTAAGCAAGCGGGCGCTGGCTTAGTGCCGCTCATCGAGGATGGACAAATTGAATCGCCGGCCATGCGTACTCTGTTACAAACCCACTTAAACGGGATTATTGAGGCACGAGCAGATACTTTAGTTCTGGGTTGTACGCATTACCCTTTTCTAAAAAATCAGATTAAGGAACTCATTGGTGAATCAGTCACCATCGTCGATACAAGCGACGCCGTGGTTCGTCAGTTGAGTCGGCAGCTTGAGCAACACGGCCTAGCTGAAGAAACAGGGGTCGCGTCATTAAAGTTGCTGAGTACTGCAAATGGGGATACATTAAAGGCCATGGCAGAGCGTTTATTACAAACTCCTTTGTCACCCCGTAGCGTCGACAAACGATCATTGATGATTTGAGCATGGCCTCTGCAAGTTCCGCATATTGGCGCCTTCCTTTCTCACGGGATGAGCGCATCATCATCGTACTGGTCATTCTGGTGCACCTGTCATTAATCGTTCCCTTTCAATTTGGTTTAAGCCCAAAGCCGCCGGATTATCAAAATGACGAGCGGGTCATGGCAAATCTGGTGGCACCAGAGGCTCCGCAAGCGCCAGCCAAGAAAGCCGCACCCCCTGCTCCTAAGATGCCTGCTGAGGCACCTAAACCTACACCCAAGCCGGAACCTAAAAAACCAGAGAAATCTGCTGCTCCCGCTCCAAGCCCCACGCCTGCACAAAAAGCGCCTGCTCCAGCAGAAACAGCACCGACCAAACCCAGCGAGAGCCCACAGAATGCGACCGTAGCCCCGCCTACGGGTGGTGGCGGAGTTAGTGGGACTCCCATTCAAACGGATATTGGCAAATTAGTGGTGGTCTACCAGCCCGATGCCGATCCGTATTACCCCTCTTTCTCAAAGCGGGCAGGCGAGCAAGGCGAAGTCGTGGTCAGGCTCATCATTAGCGAGTCTGGCGAAGTGGAAGAAGCGCGATTATTACAGTCCAGCTCCTACCCTAGGCTTGATCGGGCCGCAATGGAAATTGGTAGGCGTTATCGATTTAAACCCTACACCATTAACGGCAGTCCCACTAAAATCTCAACTAATCTATTAATTAAATTCAACCTAAAGAGTCCCTAATATGAACAACGCGTTTGGCCTTCACCATCTTTGGACCCAAGGGGACTTTGTTACCCACTTTGTGGCTCTTCTACTCTTATTCATGTCAATTGTGACCTGGGTCATTTTGATCAGTCGTCTATGGGGTTTACGCAATATCAAACGCCTCAAAGGTGAATTGAATTCCTTTTGGAGGGCTCGCTCGTTTGACGAGGGACTCAATAGTCTTAGCAATCAGGCCATCAATCCCTTCTTCATGGTTGCAAAGACTGGTAATGAAGCCTCAGCTCACCATCAGAACCAAAGTGCTAGTCATCGTGAACTCTTTCAAACCCTCAACTACTCCGAATGGATGGCACGTAGTTTAAAAAATGGGGTCGACTCCCCTACCGCTCAACTGCAAAAAGGGTTAACGTTTTTAGCATCCACCGGTGCGACCGCACCATTTATCGGTTTGTTCGGTACGGTCTGGGGGATCTATCACGCCCTAATTGCAATTAGCAGCTCAGGGAGTGCACAAATCGATCAAGTCGCCGGTCCTATTGGAGAGGCGCTCATCATGACCGCCTTTGGCCTCGCCGTTGCCATTCCAGCAGTGCTTGGCTACAACACCATTAATCGCTCGAATCGTTTAGTTGTGGCTGACCTCAATCGCTTTGCCAATGATCTCTTAGCTTACTTTGTCACTGGCGCACGCGTTGCCCAGAAAGATTAATCATGTCCTTTAGCAATCCCTCAAACGATCAGCAAGAAGATGGCTTGATGGCTGAGATCAACATGACACCCATGGTGGATGTCATGTTGGTTTTACTCATTATTTTTATGATCACCCTGCCCGTCGTCCAACAAGCGGTGAAGGTCGAACTACCTAAAGCCAATAGCGTACGTAATGAAGTAAAGCCTGAGTCGGTTCAGCTGACCATTGATGGCAAAGGTCAAATCTTTTGGAATAGCACACCGATCGACTTGGCAACCTTTACTGCGTATGCCGATAAAGCCGCGAAGAAAGATCCCCAACCCGAGATTAACTTACGGGCCGATAAATCCGTGCGCTACGATGCGGTTGCTCAAGTGCTTGCCGCATCACGGCGCGCGGGCTTAACAAAATTAGGGTTTGTGACTGAGCCTGATTAATTCGGCTTGGCTGCCTTACGCTCAGGGGGCGTGGTAATCGGATAACTGCGCTCCCAATGCGAGATAAAATTTTTGTAGTACTGCTGCGCTAGTGGTGTCGAACGCAAAACAATCATGTTCTCCGCATTACTTTTCTCGGCGCTATTGGTGAAGTTATAACTCCCGGTCACGACAATCTCACCATCAATAATCATCACCTTATGATGAAAAATGCGGTGGGCCTTATTACCGCGTACTGATATACCCCCTTTAAGCAATACCGGGATCACATCAAAGTTATTTGCAGCCGTTGGGCCATCCTGAATCACCTGTACCTCCACGCCGCGTTTGGCCGCCCGAGCAAGCGCCTCAGCAATCTCCAAATAGGTAAAGCTATAGGTCATCACCTGAATGCTTTTCTTCGCGCCATCCAAATACCGAATTAATCCACGCGCCGCTCCGGTTGGTGGCGTAAAAAAGACTGCGAGCACTTCCGCAGTCATCGGTGTATCTGCTTTTGTTATCTCTCGGGTATTTTTAGCTGTCTCCGGATTGGCCCAAACTGTTTGGACCAAGAACAGCGTACTGAGAAGAATGAGGATGTATTTTTTCATGGGCCTGGTTGCTCAAAAATTCCGTTATGCAAAAGATTTGGAATTCAGCAAAAATGCTTGTTATCACAATTGAGATTAACAAACTTATATGAATATTCTCACAATTAGCAAAATTTGCATATTTTCATTCTTGACTTTTAGTTTTCATGTGCACGCTCAGTCTGCGAAATCAACCATCCCGAGTCTTGAGGTTCACGGCATTCTTTGGGATCAGCATGAGATGACGATTGGCGAGGTCAAACGTTATGCCGCTGCGACTGGATTTCAAAGTGCAGCTGAGAAAGCTGGTGGTGGTACTTCGTATGAATTAGGCTTTGTGAAAAAACCTGGGTGGACTTGGCGTACACCTTATGGTGTAGTAGCTGGAGATAATGAACCGGCCGTTCACCTGAATGCCTTTGAGGCCCAAGCAATCTGCGAATTCTTTGGCAAACGCTTACCGACGGATAAAGAATGGGTCGAAGCTGCCTTCGTAGAGCAACGCAAAGCCCCGCCGGCAGATTTTCAGCGGGGGCAACGCTACCCCTACCCAAACGGTAGTACCCCAAAAGGTTCCCATTGCCTTAGTTCAGCCTGTGGGAACTACAAAGGCTTGGCTCCGGCGGGAAGTTTGCTGCGCGGCGACGGGCATGTGGCAGCTGGGACGACTCAGCCAGGGGTCAATGGCCTCTTTGATATGGGAGGCAACGTATGGGAATGGACGTCAACTAAAGTTAACAGTGAGCGCATTACCCGTGGGGCTTCTTGGTGGTACGGACCAGAACAGCAAATGGAGAGTAATGTAGCGACCAAGCCTGAAAACACTGTAGTGGTCTACATCGGATTTCGCTGCGTACGAAATCCATAATTGGTGCCCGAGGCCGGAATCGAACCGGCACGCCCTTTTTATGAGCGGCAGATTTTAAATCTGCTGTGTCTACCGATTTCACCACTCGGGCAAACGCAATCCAGCATTGTAATAAAAACTTTACGCATGGTGATGCGTTGCAACAATGAAGACTATGTGAAATCGTATCACGAGCGGGTTGAAGACCCCTTCCGAACACCCTTTTTAAATAACCATGAAGGCGTGCAAACAAAGGGTTTACCCCATATCTCATTTCCGCCAATAATCCTACAATTTCTTTCTGCTTTATATGCAGCATTAAATTGATATTAACTAGGAGATATGAATGTCCGAAACCAAAAAACAAGCACCACGTCGTAAATTTCTGAAAGGTGCAGCAGTCGGCAGTGCTGGAGCAGCCGCTCTTAGCTTCCCAATGATTTCTAAAGGTCAGGCAGCGCCACAAACATTGCGCTTCCAGTCCACATGGCCAGCGAAGGATATCTTCCACGAGTACGCACTCGACTTCGCGAAAAAAGTAAACGATATGACCGGTGGCGAACTCAAGATTGAAGTTCTACCTGCTGGTGCAGTAGTTCCTGCTTTTGGTTTATTAGATGCTGTATCGAAGGGTACCTTAGATGGTGGCCATGGCGTGGTGGTTTATCACTACGGAAAGAATCCAGCGCTTGCCTTATGGGGATCAGGTCCATCCTTTGGTATGGATGCCAACATGCTCCTCTCATGGCACAAATACGGCGGTGGTAAGGAACTACTTGATGAGCTCTACAAAGTAGTTGGCGCCAACGTCAAATCCTATGTATACGGCCCAATGCCTACTCAGCCTCTCGGCTGGTTCAAAAAGCCTGTCACCAAAATTGAGGACATGAAAGGTCTCAAGTACCGTACCGTTGGTATTTCGATTGACATGTTCACAGCCATGGGTGTATCAGTCAACGCGCTTCCTGGTGGGGAAATTATTCCTGCGATGGATCGTGGTCTTCTGGATGCAGCCGAGTTCAACAATGCATCTTCCGATCGTCAGTTGGGCTTCCCAGACGTATCCAAGGTCTGCATGTTGCAAAGCTACCACCAGAATGCCGAGCAGTTTGAGATCCTCTTCAATGGCACAAAGTACAACGCGATGCCTGCCAAGCTACGTAACATCCTTGACTATGCTGTAGAAGCTTCTTCTGCTGATATGTCTTGGAAAGCAGTAGATCGCTACTCTTCTGCCTACGAAGAAATGCAAGCCAAGCAAGGTGTCAAGTTCTTCAAGACCCCTGACTCAGTATTACGTGCTCAGTTGAAGGTGTTTGATGAGGTGGTTGCCAAGAAATCGGCAGAGAACGCACTCTTTAAGAAGATTGTTGACTCGCAGCGTGCATTTGCCAAGCGTGCCGTGAAGTGGGACCTGGACACCAACGTTCAGCGCCGCATGGCCTATGACCACTACTTTGGCCAGCCAGCAGCTCCAAAGAAGGCCTAAGTTAGCAACAACTTAGCCGGTTTTTGTTAAAATACCGGCTTGCTGTAGTCCGGATGGGATGGTTAGCAATAACCATCCCATTTCTTATATCTAAATCGTGGGTGTAGCCATGCAAAACCTTTTTTTAACCGTTGATAAAGTTTCGACATTTATCGGCCATTGTTTCTCTTGGTTGGTGGTTGGGCTTACCGCCCTCATCGGCTTTGAGGTATTTTCGCGATATGTACTCAATAGTCCTCATGCCTGGGCTTTTGATGCACAAATCATGTTGTATGGCACCATGTTCATGATGGCAGGTGCGTACACTTTGGCAAAGAACGGTCATGTGCGTGGTGACATCTTGTATGGCTTTTTAAAGCCCCGTACCCAAGCGATTTTTGATCTCATCCTTTACATTGTTTTCTTCATTCCCGGAGTGATTGCTCTTGCCTATGCTGGTTATGGTTATGCCGCTGACTCTTGGCGAATTTTGGAGCACTCTTCGATTACGGCCGACGGCCCTCCGCTTTACCCCTTTAAAACGATTATTCCGATTGCCGGAGTGGTACTTTTAATGCAAGGCATCGTTGAGATTTTGCGTTGCGTGGTATGCATCCGTGAAGGTGAATGGCCCTCGCGCGAACATGACGTCGAGGAAGTTGACGTCGACGCCCTCAAGGCGATGGTTGGCAAAGACAAGGAATAATCATGATGCGTAAAGAACTCTTATTTGGTTTTTCCATCATGGCATTGGTGGTCTTGTTGACCATCATTTTAATGCCGTGGGGCAATATTCAAAGTGGGCATATTGGCCTACTGATGCTCTCCCTGGTCGTGGTTGCGATCATGCTTGGCTTCCCCACCGCCTTTACCTTAATGGGTATGGGCATGATCTTTACGTTTTTTGCCTACAGCTTTCAAAACCCTGATTTAGCACTGCAAAATACCTTATCGCTCATGGTGCAGCGTGCCTACGCGGTCATGACCAATGACGTGTTGATCTCAATTCCTCTATTCGTGTTCATGGGCTATTTAGTTGAACGCGCCAATCTCATTGAGAAGCTGTTTAGATCACTTCACTTGGCTTTGGTTCGTGTACCAGGCTCCTTGGCAGTTGCAACCATTTTTACCTGCGCTGTATTTGCAACAGCAACTGGTATCGTGGGTGCCGTGGTAACCCTAATGGGTCTTTTAGCATTGCCTGCCATGCTGAAAGCTGGATATGACACCCGTGTCTCAGCAGGCTGTATTACAGCTGGTGGCTGCCTCGGTATTTTGATTCCGCCATCAGTACTATTAATTGTCTATGGCGCTACTGCTGGCGTATCTGTGGTTCAGTTGTATGCAGGAGCATTTTTCCCAGGAATCATGTTGGCCAGTTTGTATGTTGGGTATGTAATCATTTTGGCCAAACTCAAACCGAATCTCATGCCGCCTCTAGCTGAGTCTGAGCGCAAAGTACCGCTGCCGATGAGTTACACCGAACTCGGCGAGAAAATAAGTCAAAAAGTGATCCCTGCTTTATTAGTTGGGCTTAAAGGTAAGCGCAATATCAATGTCAGCGGTAAAGAGATGTTGAAATCGCTGTTCATTGCTCTAATCCCACTGATCGTCTTTGTTGCTTTTACCGCCTCCATTTATCAAGTAGCCACCAAGCCAGTCGAAGTGATTAGCATGGATGTAGTTCCCATGGGTGATGCTGGTAGTGGTAGTGATTACTCAAGCAGCTCAAGCTCAACCGGCCTGAGCGAACCTCCTGGCGCCGAAAAAGATAGTGGCGGAACTGGTTTAGCCCTGCCGCCAGGCGCTGAAGATGAGAAACCCGTAGCAAAGGCGGCAGGTCCTGCAGAGCCGGTGGTAGCTGCTGAACCACCAAAACCAGTCGATGCGCCGCTGTGGTTCTGGATTATGACCGGCATCCTTGGGGCAATTTTGGTGATTTACTACGCCCTGTTGACTTGGGTGCGTCTTGAAATCTTCAAGATGCTCTTGAGCTCATTCTTCCCTCTCGCGGTTTTGATTTTGTTTGTGTTGGGTTCTATCGTATTTGGTTTGGCGACTCCAACCGAAGCGGCGGCAGTCGGTGCGATTGGCGGATTTATATTGGCCGCTGCCTATAAGCAGCTCAATATGACCGTAATCAAGGAGTCTGTTTTCTTAACAGCGAAGACGGGTGCGATGGTTTGCTGGCTCTTTGTAGGTTCATCGATTTTCTCGGCAGCCTTTGCATTGCTTGGCGGTCAAGACTTGGTTGAAAAATGGGTTCTATCTTTAGGACTTAGCCCATTGCAGTTCTTGATTCTGTCGCAAGTCATTATTTTCTTATTGGGCTGGCCGTTAGAGTGGACCGAGATCATTGTGATCTTTATGCCCATTTTTGTTCCCCTACTCGATGACTTTGGAATCAATCCGCTCTTCTTTGGTCTCTTAGTTGCCCTGAACTTGCAAACCGCCTTCCTCTCACCCCCGGTTGCGATGTCGGCCTTCTACCTCAAAGGCGTTGCACCTCCGCACGTGACCTTAAATCAGATATTCATGGGGATGCTGCCATTTATGGGTATTCAGGTCATTGCGCTTGTTTTACTGTATGTATTCCCAGAAATTGGCTTGTGGTTACCGCAAGTTCTCTACAGGTGAGGTTTAAAACCAATCAACCCCGCTTCAGCGGGGTTTTTTGTGATCATTCGATGTTGAAATGAAATCCTCAAGGCTCACTGCTTCCCTCAAAAAATTAGTACGTTATTTTTTGTATGCGATTGGGATTGCCCTGCTTTTCCTAATCATCTTGATGGTTAGCTACTGGGTAAGCACGAAGTCGAATTTCTCTGGAACCGTACTTAGTGCTAGCCTTGGTCATACGGTGCAAATTCAGTTCGATGAGAGCGATGTGCCACACATCAAAGCAAAATCCCAACGCGATGCTTTTTATGCTCTGGGATTTGTACATGCGACCGAACGCTCATGGCAACTAGAGATTAGCCGGCGCTTAGCTTCAGGGCGTCTCTCTGAAATTTTAGGCGAGCGCACGGTCTCGCTCGATCGCTTTATCCGTACCTTAGGGATTAAACAAGCAGCCGAGAAACAATACGAACGCTATCCACCAGAAATCAAGCAATTGGTCCAAGCTTATGCCGATGGTGTCAATGCTGGCAATCAATCGCTGGGCTGGGCTTTACCAATCGAGTATTTTTTGACTGGCTCCAAACCCGGCCATTGGTCTCCTTCAGATAGCGTTGCCTGGTCTCTGATGATGGCATTGGATCTGGGGGATAACTGGCAAAAAGAATTATTCCGCTTAGAGCTCTCGCAATATCTCAGCACGGCCGAGATTTGGCAGGTGATGCCACCCTATCCTGGAACTAAACCAGTCACGACAATAGATTTCGCTAAGCTATATCGTGAACATCAGGTTTTTAAGCCCACTCAATCCAAAGCTCAAACATCGCGGGATAGCGAGCCTTACTTACTAAAACAGGCTGATACTACGGGGTGGCTTAGTGATCATCAAGAGGGCTTGGGCTCTAACAACTGGGTGCTCACAGGCAAAAAAACGGTCTCTGGTAAACCCCTGCTTGCAAACGATCCCCATTTGGGTCTAAGCGCACCGTCCACGTGGTACTTTACGCACCTAGAGGCTCCAGGCTTAAATGTAATCGGCGCCACTCTTCCGGGCATTCCAGCGATTGTTTTGGGCAGAACTGACAAAATTGCCTGGGGATTTACCAATACGGGCCCAGACGTGCAAGATCTTTATCTGGAAAAGATTGATCCTACCAATCCCAATCAATACATTGGCCCCGACGGTCCGCTCTCCTTTTTGGCGCGTGAGGAGATTATTCAGATTAAAGATAAACCGGCCCTACGATTTGTGGTGAAGCAAAGTCGCCACGGCCCCATCATCTCAGATAGTCACGCCCGAGCTAAAAAGATGATTGATACGAAACGTTATGCCCTAGCCCTACGCTGGACTGCGTTAGATATCGAGAACCAAACTTTAATGGGTGGCATTCTCATGAATCGTGCCGATTCAATTGACTCGTTGAAGGCTGCTTTACGGCATCACTATGCCCCCATGCAAACCGTTGCCATGGCGGATACTCAAGGCAATATTGCCTTGCAGGTTGCTGGAATAGCGCCACGCCGGCAATTACACCAAGGCCTGTATGGGGCTGCACCGGCACTAGGATGGGAGCGCCAATATGATTGGACTGCCTACCTACCATTTGAACAACTGCCCAGCTATTCGAACCCAGCCTCAGAATGGCTGGCAAGCGCCAATCAAGAAATTGTTTCTGCAACAAATCCCAACCCGCTGACTGGCGATTGGGATCTTCCCTTTCGATACGACCGTATCGTAGCCATGATTGGGGCAAAAGACCAGCATGATCGTGCTTCCATCCAAGCGATGCAAGGCGATGTGCTTTCTTTGGGAGCGCAGCCGCTCTTGACCTTATTCAAGAGTGCTCGCTCGGGTGATGCCCTGCAGCCTAGTATCCAATCGGCGATCGATGGGTTTAATGGGACCATGAGTACAGATTCGGTGGCTGCTTTGGTCTTCAATGCCTGGGTTGATCAGTTAACACGGATTCTATTCTCCCGTCTAGGTGAGTCCTTCACCGAAGAATATGGCCGACGCCATTTTCGGGGGGCGGTCATCAATCAAATTAGCAATCCCGATAGTCCTTGGTGCGATGTGCACACGACTGTAGAGCGAGAAAATTGCCAGGATGCTGCCAATCTTGCCCTGCAACGAGCCTTAGCTGATTTAAGTCATCGTTATGGAAAATCAACCAATGATTGGCGTTGGGGAATTGCCCATCACGCCGTTTCCGAGCATCGCCCATTCAAAAACATTCCCCTCCTATCGGGACTCTTTAATGTCAGCGTTCCATTCCCGGGAGATGCCTTTACGGTCAATGTTGGACGACCCGCACTGAATCATCCCAAAGCACCTTTTCAGGCCAATCATGCTCCGAGTCTGCGAGCGATCTACGACCTAAATGATCCCGAACAATCGGTCTTCATATTTCCGACAGGTCAGTCCGGTTGGGTTCAAAGTCAACGCTATCGCAATCTAAGCGATGCATGGGCAAATAATCAAGCTATCCCATTGGCCATGAAGCCCAAACAGGTCCAGCGTGAATTGGTCCTCAAGGCAAAGTCGTTTTGAGTTGCGGTATCGACCCATTACAATGCTTAGAAATTACACAGGATCATTATGAAAATCATTCTTCAACTTCTCAGTGTTGCGATCTTTGCTCTTTCCTCCAATTTTGCGTTAGCCACCTGGGATGAGCTGGGAAGCAATGAGTTCATCACGATTTTGATTGATAAATCCAGTATCAAGAAATCTGGCGACAAGGTACAAGTTCTATCAATGCTCGATCTGAAGAAGCCTGGGGTTGAACCGAAAACCAAATTGCCCGTGAACTCCATCATTGGCCTTAATGAATACCACTGCGGGAAAGTTCAATACCGCCCCTTAGAGGTCAAATTTATGTCAGGTAAGCGGGGTGAAGGTAAGGTGGTTGATGAAATCAAGACCCCCGATAGCAGTTTTGAGGCGATCGTGAGTGGAGATTGGCCAGCAGGAGTCTATAACCTTGCGTGTCGCACAAACTAATCCAATCAAGCGATCAATCAGCAACCAAGGGCTGCTCAACCTATTCTGTTTTTTTATTACCTTGATTTGTCTTGCTGGGTTACAAGGCTGTGCAGCACCTCTCATGGCTGCCGCTAGTAGCGCCGGTACTGCTGCAGGATCTGCGGCAGCAGCAAGTCCCATGACCGCAGTGAGCGTTACCTCAACCGTAACTACCGGACGCTCACCTCTCGAACATGCCACATCTGCCGCAACCAAAAAGGATTGCAGCTTCTTTAACGTCTTTAGTTCTAAACCAATTTGTGAAGAAATTGTGATCCCAACCGTTCAGGACCGCAGTGAACTCATTATCGGAGAGGCAGATCGCAATACTGCGATTATTGAAGTGATTGACGTAAGGCCAAGTCAGTAGCGAATGGGGTGAACGACGGGATTCGAACCCGCGACAACCAGAATCACAATCTGGGACTCTACCAACTGAGCTACGTCCACCATTGCTACAAATGCATTATAACGACTATGCCCCAGAACCGATTGATGGGGGTTCAAATAGCGCCCAATCACCCAACTCCATACTGGCTTCTAAAAAGAAGGTTTCGATGGCATCGGGTGTTTTAACCTTTGCCAAGGCATGATGATCGGATAAACGTTGACGCCAACGGCGCGATCCCGCACGACCGTGAGCGAGACCCATGATGTGCCGAGTAATCGATCCCAAGTAGAAGTCTTTACGATGGGCATTGCACTGGGCCAGCCATGCTTGACTGTAATGAATCAAGCCAATTTGTACTCGGTGCCAGTCTGCCTCACTAAAGAGATAACCTACTGCATCGCCATCGCTCTCGATGAGATCATCCCAACCCAATAGCATGGCTGGAAAATGATAGGTAGCGCGACCAATCATAAAACCATCAAAATCAGACCAATGCTGCGCAATATCGTGATTCGACTCTAAGCCACCATTAAGTAATACATTCAGATTTGGATAATGCTTTTGTGCATCGCGACGTATTTGCTTAGCAACCTCATAGTGCAATGGGGGCTTACTACGATTTTCTTTAGGTGATAGACCTTTTAGGACCGCATTGCGCGCATGAATCGTTACCTGTGAAGCGCCCGCAGCAGCTACTCCCAGCACAAAATCCAATACAAATTGATAGTCACGCGGTGATTGAGCTGCATCCATTTGATCGAGCCCCAAGCGATGCTTCACCGAAATCGGTAGATCACAAGCAGAACGCATCGTACTCACACACTTAGCTACGAGTTCAGGTTCAGCCATGAGGCATGCCCCAAACGCCCCTTTTTGGACCCGCTCTGAGGGACAACCGCAATTGAGATCAATTTCGTCATAGCCCCATTGTTGGGCAAGTGCTGCACACTGAGCGAGCTCAGCCGGATCACTGCCACCGAGTTGCAAAACCACCGGGTGCTCTTCGTGACTGAAATCCAAATGCCGTGCCTGGTCCCCATGTAAAAGCGCACCCGTGGTGACCATCTCGGTATACAGTACAGCGCGCTTAGTTAGCATTCGATGAAATGACCGGCAATGACGATCGGTCCACTCCATCATGGGAGCAACGGCTAAGCGCTTGGTACTCATGCAATTAGCCCCAAGGATTGATTAACTTCAACTTAGCTGGATCAAAATCACTGGTATTGCGCGTAACCAATATCAGCCGATGCTCAATCGCGGTCGCTGCAATCATGGCATCCCGCTCCGAAGATGGATTGGGAACATGGAGATCGGCGCAGCGCAGTGCAATTGGAACATCAATTGGAATAATCCGATCAGCAAATACCGGGAGAATCATTTGCATCAGCCATTTTTTTAATAACTGGCTCTGCTTTTTATCTCGACGCGCAACCGACAAAATGCCTTGTTCAATTTCTAGAATGCTGATCACCGAGAGAAACATCCGAGATGGGGCAATCGATTGTGCCCAATCATGAACCTGTGGATTAATCTTGGAGGTACCTGCTTTTCGGAGCTCAGAGATGACATTGGTGTCGAGAAGATACATTAGGTAAGATCGCTTGGCTTCGTAAAGCGCTTTATTTTCGCAGGCTCGAACTCAATATCAGCTAATCCAGGCATACCCACAAGATCAAGGATGGTTTTTTGTTGACCAATCACCCGTTGGTAGTCTTCATAGCGCATCAAAACGTGTGAGGGCTTGCCTCGATCCGTAATAAATACCGGGCCCGATTGACAGGCTTTTTTGGCACCGCTGCTGTCTTGATTAAATTCTCGGCTTGATAAGGTCTTGGGCATTTTATCCCCCACAATGCGGTAAATGTAGTAATGTTACTACATTTTTCTTGAGGGGGAATGAAAAGCTTACACTTCCTCGCGCGAGGCCTTCTTACGCTCATGCTCTTTCAGAAAGCGCTTACGCAAGCGGATACTCTTGGGTGTCACTTCAACCAACTCGTCATCGGCAATAAATTCCACAGCGTATTCCAAGGTGAGTTGCACGGGCGGTACGAGACGCACTGCCTCATCGGTTCCTGAGGCGCGCACGTTAGTGAGTTGCTTACCTTTAATCGGATTGACTACCAAATCATTATCACGACTATGAATTCCAATAATCATGCCCTCATAGAGAGGATCGCCCGGTGAGACAAACATGCGACCCCGATCTTGTAGCTTCCAGAGTGCATAAGCAACCGCGTCACCATCATCTTGGCTAATCAATACACCATTGTGGCGCTCACCCAAGATACCCTCTTTCACAGGACCGTACGAATCAAAGTTATGGCTCATGAGTCCGTTACCACGGGTGAGGGTCATAAACTCCCCCTGAAATCCAATTAAGCCTCGCGCTGGAACCCGATACTCAAGACGAGTACGGCCTTTACCATCGCTCACCATGTCTAGGAGTTCGGCTTTGCGCTTACCCAACTCTTCCATCACCCCGCCCTGCGTCGTATCCTCCACATCCACCGTGAGGTTCTCGTAGGGCTCTAACTTCACACCATCCTCTTCATGAAATACCACACGGGGTCGTGATACGGCCAACTCATAACCCTCACGACGCATGTTCTCAACCAAAATCGTGAGATGGAGCTCGCCCCGACCCGACACTTCAAACACGGTATCGTCATCGGTATCGCGTACCCGCAATGCCATATTGGACTTGAGTTCGCGGTCTAAGCGCTCCCGAATTTGCCGACTGGTCACAAACTTCCCTTCGCGGCCAGCGAGCGGGCTCGTGTTCACCATGAAGTTCATGGTGAGGGTTGGCTCATCGATCTTGAGCATCGGTAAGGCATCAACCTGATCAGGTGCGCAGATCGTAGTCCCAATTGCTAGATCTTCAATGCCATTCACTAAGACAATATCGCCGGCAATGGCTTCATCAACCACTTCACGCTCAAGACCTTTGAACTTCAGCACTTGATTAATACGGCCCTTGAAGGGCGTACCATCCGGTCCATTGACGCAAACTACATCCGTACCAGGTTTAATTTTGCCGCGCCGAATCCGGCCCACTCCAATTTTGCCGACATAGTTACTGTAATCAATCGATGAGATCTGCAACTGCAATGGGGCATCGATTTCATCATCGCGCACTGGAACATTCGTGAGCACTGCATTAAACAGTGGGCGCATATCACCAGAGCGCACATTCTCATCCGTACCTGCATAGCCATTTAAGCCAGAGGCATAAATGACTGGGAAGTCCAACTGCTCCTCGGTTGCGCCCAATTTATCGAAGAGCTCAAAGGTCGCATTAATCACATAATCACATCGGGCTCCGGGACGATCTACCTTATTGATCACAACGATGGGCTTTAAACCTAAAGCCAGCGCTTTCTTAGTCACAAAACGGGTTTGTGGCATCGGGCCCTCAACGGCATCCACTAGCAGCAATACGCCATCCACCATTGATAGAACACGTTCGACCTCGCCACCAAAGTCTGCGTGCCCAGGGGTATCTACGATATTGATATGGGTACCCTCGTACTCCACGGCACAGTTTTTAGCCAAGATGGTAATACCACGCTCCTTCTCGAGATCATTGGAATCCATGATGCGTTCGGAGATCTTTTCATTGGATCGAAAGGTCCCAGATTGCCGTAAGAGTTGATCAACGAGAGTGGTTTTGCCGTGGTCAACGTGGGCGATGATGGCAATATTACGAAGTGCGCGTTTGGTCATGAGATGCTTTATAAAAAAGAATTAATTTTGGTTCAGAAGTCGTTGAGCGATAAATCGTCGGGGGTGCAACACCCCACTGCGCCAATCTGCCGTTCCAATAAAGTTTTGCGGCAAGGCTTGGCTACGATAAATCCGGAATAAAGAATTAGCCCACTGGCTTGCACGATTGATTGCGCATGGCACACGCTGACCCATCTCCAGACGTTTGGCCTGTTGGTCATCCACCGTCAACTCGGGCAGAGTTTGTAACAAAGCATCAACTGGGAGTAATACCTTGGAGGTATTTTCAAGGGTCTCCAGGGTACAGCCCTGCTCCAAACTGAGGTGCCCAACCTTAGTACGTCGCAATGCGCTCAAATGTGCGCCACAGCCTAATGAATTACCTATATCTTGCGCCAAGACCCGGATATACGTTCCCTTGCTGCAATGAACTTCAATCTCGACATGCGGCCAATGAATGGCTACAAGACGAATCGAGTAAATGGTAATTCTTCGGGGCTCGCGCTCAATCTCCACACCTGAGCGCGCGTATTCATAAAGGGGTTTGCCATCGCGTTTTAATGCAGAATACATTGGTGGAATCTGCTCAATGTCGCCCACGAACGTCGTCAAGATTGCTTCCAAGAGGGTTTTGGCCATCAAATCATCTACTACTTCAGCAGTTGATCGCTCGGTCACTATTTGCCCCTCAGCATCACCCGTATCAGTTTCGATCCCAAAGCGCAAAGTTGCAATATAGGTCTTATCGGCATCCAAAAGATCTTGCGAATACTTAGTGGCTTCACCCAAACAAATGGGCAATAAGCCAGTCGCCAGCGGGTCTAAGGTACCTGTATGACCTGCCTTTTCTGCCTGAAAATAGCGCTTGACCGCGGTGACCGCAGCTTGCGAACTCATGCCATTGGGTTTGTCTAGCAAGACCACCCCATCAATTCGTTGTGCCATCACAATTAATTGGGCTTTGAGCCCAAGGCCTGATCAATTAATCGCGACATCTCTGCGCCCCGCTCTATCGAGGTATCAAATACAAAATGCAAAGTGGGTACGGTATGGGTATGCATCCGCTTAAAGAGCAGAGAATGCAAATACCCAGCTTTTTCTTGTAGCGATCCCAGTGCATACTGTGGGTCACCACCCAAAACCGTGAAATACACCTTTGCGTGCGCGAGATCAGGTGAAAGCTCCACCGCTTGAATAGTAATCAAACCATTCAAGGAGTCCCGCAGTTCCCGAGGAATCAACTCTGCAAGGTCACGCTGAATTTGATCCGCAAGACGCTGATGGCGATGAGGGCTTGTTTTATGCATGATGATTAAAGGGTTCGCGCTACTTCAGTTACTTCAAAAATCTCAAGTTGGTCACCCTCTTGAATGTCATTATTATTTTTCAAGGAAAGACCGCACTCAAATCCACCTTTCACTTCCTTCACATCATCTTTGAAGCGCTTTAAGGAGTCGAGTTCACCGGTCCACACGACAACGTTGTCGCGTAATAAGCGTACCCGTGAGTTACGGCGTACGATCCCATCGAGCACCATACAGCCTGCAATGGCGCCAACCTTGGAAACCAGGAAGACCTGACGGATCTCAACTAAGCCGGTAATTTCTTCCTTCTTATCCGGTGTCAACATGCCACTTAAGGCTGCTTTCACCTCATCGACCGCGTCATAAATAATGTTGTGATAGCGAATATCCACACCATTACTCTCGGCAAGCTTACGCGCTACCGCATCCGCTCGAGCATTAAAGCCAATGATCACACCTTTCGAGGCGATCGCGAGATTGACATCGGTTTCAGTAATGCCACCAACGGCAGCGTGCACGATCTGCACCTTGACCTCATCGGTAGAAAGCTTTTGTAGAGACTGGGAGAGGGCCTCTTGCGAACCCTGCACATCGGCTTTGATAATGATCGGCAGAATCTTGGCTTCGACGGCACCCTCGCCCATGGTCTCCATCATGTTCTCTAACTTGACCGCCTGTTGTTTGGCCAACTTGACGTCTCGGAACTTGCCTTGACGGAAGAGCGCAATCTCACGGGCCTTACGCTCGTCAGCGACTACCTGGAAGGATTCTCCGGCATCGGGCACTTCCGATAAACCTTGAATCTCAACCGGAATCGATGGTCCAGCTTCATTGGTTGATTTACCATTTTCATCTAACATTGCACGGATACGACCATAAGACTGTCCAGCTAACAACATATCGCCACGCTTTAATGTGCCAGATTGAACCAACACGGTAGCAACTGGACCGCGACCTTTATCCAAGCGAGCCTCAATCACGATACCCTGGGCAGGCGCTTCTTTAGGAGCCTTGAGTTCTAACACTTCGGCTTGCAATAAAACGTTTTCGAGTAAGGTATCGATACCTTCACCAGTTTTTGCTGACACTCCGATAAATGGTGAGTCACCACCATACTCTTCAGGCACTACCTCCTCGCTCACCAGTTCTGTTTTGACACGGTCGGGGTTAGCTTCAGGCTTATCGATCTTATTGATCGCCACCACTAGGGGCACGTTGGCTGCTTTCGCATGATGAATCGCTTCACGCGTTTGAGGCATCACACCGTCATCGGCAGCCACTACTAAGATCACGATATCGGTCGCCTTTGCACCGCGAGCACGCATGGCTGTAAAGGCTTCGTGGCCAGGGGTATCTAAGAACGTGATGACGCCACGCGGAGTCTCGACATGATAAGCGCCAATATGCTGTGTAATACCACCCGCTTCACCTGCTGCCACTTTGGCAACACGGATCTTATCCAAAAGCGATGTTTTGCCATGATCAACGTGGCCCATCACAGTTACAACCGGAGGTCTTGGCATCAATGGGGCATCTTCCGCCGCTGCACCAAGATCAATTTCTGGGTCATCCAATTTAGCCGCATGGGCTTTATGGCCCATCTCTTCCACGATGATCATCGCAGTATCTTGATCTAGCACCTGGTTAATGGTCACCATCTGACCCATGCCCATGAGTAATTTGATAACCTCAGCGCCTTTGACTGACATTTTGTGAGCTAGATCAGCAACGGTAATGGTCTCAGGAATGTGCACATCACGCACAATTGGTTCCGTGGGTACCTGGAAATTGCTCGCTGGGTTATCGTCTTGATGCTGCTGCTTCTTACGACCGCCACCCGTTCGCCATCCGCCACCTAAGCCGCCCGTAAGGTCGCCACGCGTTTTTAATCCAACTTTGCGCTTCGCGCCCTCCTCTTGCCAGGTCGAAGAGGTCTCAGACGACTTAATCAGTTTGCCGCCAACCTTAACGGGTTTTTTCTTGTCATCAGCGCCGTCTGCTTTGACTGGCTTATGCAGAGTGCCTTTTTTAGCCTCGTCGCTAGCGATCTCGCTGGGGGCTTTGAGCACGCGCGCCGGGGCACTCATCATGTCCCGAATCGCGGATACCTCGGCCTCCGCTGCAGCACGACGTGATTGCAGTTCGGCTAACTCCTTTTTAGCCTGCTCTTTGCTGGCAGCCTCTCGCTCAGCTTCAACTTTGCCTGGCTTTTGCTCGCCCTCTACCTTCTTTTGCTTTGCCTCAGTTGCCGCTTTCATTTCAGCTTCTTGCCGCGCTAAGAGTTCGGCTTGACGAGCAGCTTCTGCAGCACGCTTTTCTAACTCCTCGTCCGAAAGAATGGGCTTGGTGTCAACGACCGGGGCTGGCTTTACCTCCGTCGGCTCATCGGCCTTAGCAGCATCATCGCGTTTTACTAAGACACGCTTTTTACGAACCTCAACTTGTACGGTACGGGTTCGCCCCGCCGAATCTGCTTGACGGATTTCACTGGTCTCGCGCTTGGTAAGGGTGATCTTTTTACGAACACCGGTCTCAGCACTGCCGTGTGCTTTTTGAAGGTAAGCCAGTAACGCGGTCTTATCTTTATCGGTGATCTTGTCAGCCTCGGACCCCTTGTCGATTCCAGCGGCCTTAAGTTGTTCCAATAAATCAGCAGGGCTGCGTTTAAGCTCCTCGGCTAATGCTTTTACAGTTGTTGTCGCCATGCGCTTCCCCTCATGCATTAAACCAATGTTCGCGCGCCTTCATAATGAGCGTTTTGGCTGCTGTTTCATCCATACCCGTCATCTCAACGAGCTCATCTACAGCCAATCCAGCCAGGTCATCGCGCGTATGCACGTGATTCTCGGCTAAGGTTGCAATGTATTCGGTGGAGAGGCCTTCAAGCGAACGCAAATCTTGAGAAACCTCTTCAAGACGCTCTTCTTTTGCCAACTCCATGGTTAGCAAGGAGTCACGCGCACGAGTCCGTAACTCATTAACGGTATCTTCATCAAATGCGTCGATCTCAAGCATCTCAGAAAGCGGCACGTAGGCAACTTCCTCAAGCGAATTAAAGCCTTCTTCGATCAAAATATCGGCAACCTCTTGGTCCACATCGAGTTTGTCCATAAAGAGTTGGCGCACCGCCACGGATTCTTTCTCAGACTTCTCGGCAGACTCTTCTGGGGTCATGATATTAATTTGCCAGCCAGTTAACTCACTAGCTAAGCGAACGTTCTGACCACTGCGACCAATCGCAATCGCTAAGTTTTCTTCATCAACCACCACATCCATGGCATGACGCTCTTCATCGACCACGATCGATGACACTTGTGCGGGCGCTAATGCACCAATCACAAATTGGGCTGGATCTTCGGACCATAGAACGATATCAACGGCCTCACCTGCGACTTCGTTACGAACTGCAGTCACACGCGTACCGCGCACACCAACGCACGTCCCGATTGGATCAATGCGCTTGTCATGGGTCACCACAGCAATCTTGGCGCGGATCCCGGGGTCACGAGCGGCACCCTTAATTTCCAACAAACGCTGCTCAATTTCAGGGACTTCGTTCTCAAACAACTTAATCAAGAAGTCAGGGCATGTTCGCGAGAGCTCAATTTGGGGACCGCGTGCCTCACGATCCACTTTCAGAATATAGGCACGCACACGATCACCAGAGCGCAAGTTCTCTTTGGGGATCATTTGATCGCGACGCAGCAATGCCTCGACTCGACCCGATTCCACGATCAGGCCATTTTTATCCGCCCGCTTGACTGTGCCGGTCATAATTTTTTCACCGCGCTCCAGATAGTCATTCAAAATCTGCTCACGCTCGGCATCACGAATACGTTGCAAGATCACCTGCTTGGCTGCTTGGGCGCCAATCCGGCCAAAGGCTAAGGATTCGATTTGCTCTTCGATGTAATCGCCCGTCTCAATATCGGAGATTTGCTCTTTAGCCTCAAATTGCAAAATTTCTTTATCGGGCTCTTGAAGACCTGCTTCATCGGGAACCACCAACCAACGTCGAAAGGTCTCGTACTCACCGCTGGTGCGATCAATCGAAACCCGAATATCAACATCTTCGGTATACCGTTTCTTAGTTGCCGAGGCAAGCGCCAACTCAAGCGCTTCAAACACGATCTCACGATCAACATTTTTTTCACGGGCCAGGGCTTCTGCCAACATGAGAACTTCACGACTCATGATTTTCTTCCTTTGAAATCAATAACAGGGACCAAACGAGCTTTTTCCACTTCAGACAAACTAAATTCCAGTTCGGCCGGAGATCCATCACTCGCCTCAAATAACAAACTAAACTTTGCATCCGGTGTGTTGACAGCCCCAGACGTCAGGCCTTGCAACACCCCTTTAAAATTCTTTCGATTACCTACTGCAATTCGTAACTTCAGCTCAATCTCTAAACCTGCGAACCGCACAAAATCATCACCGGTCTTAATCGGTCGATCCAGACCGGGTGACGAGACCTCGAGTCGCTCGTACGACACGTTCTCAACAGCAAAGGTGTAGGTCAACTGATGACTCACCTTCTCGCAATCCTCAACAGTAATCATGCGCTCATAGTCGGGGTTCTCAATCGTGACCCGCAATAAACCACGACCTTCCCGCTCGATATCAACGAGCGAGTAGCCCAAATTGCGCACCTCGGCAGAAATAATCTGCTGTTCTTTCAAATCTTCCCCACACAATCAACCGCTGTTATAAAACTGCTTTCACTACGCGTTTGGCAAAAAAAAATGGGCTTACAAGCCCATATTCCTCATTACCAGAACAGGCCAGCTTACGTTGATGTCAACATCAGCCGGTGTATGAACAAATTATACCTGAATCAGAAAAATCACTGAGAAATCAGAAACTTTCGCCCGGATTACGGGGCTTGCGAGGCCCCTTGAATGGCTTACCCTTATTGGGGCGCCGCTGACCCCCGGCACTATTACCCGATGGGGCACTAAAGCCGCTGGCGTGATGAACCTTTTGACCCTTCGAGCGGGGTGAACCTGATTTGCCGCCTTTCGAGTGTGATGGTTTTTGTCCAAAGCCGCCGCGCCCACCGCCATTTGTACCTCGACCCTGACCAGGTAAATGCGATACCCCATGTCCGTGATGAGTGGCTAGCGTGAGCGCCTCCTTAGATCCCCAATACGACACCGAGGTTTGCATCGGATCAGGCTGAAAGTTTGGATCGCTCGCTGGGTCCATGCGGGAGGATCGGCCTTGAGGCTGACTTTTTTCTTTAGTCATATTCTGAGGCAACTTCAAGCCAGCCATGCGCATCAGTTGCGCCACGCTTTCCATGGGCACCTCTTCCCACTTCCCGCGACGCAAACGCGGTGGTAGCATAAAAATGCCGTAACGGGTTCGAATTAGACGTGATACCACATGACCAGTTGCCTCAAACATGCGACGCACTTCACGATTACGTCCTTCGGTCAATGCAACTGAGTACCAACGATTCGCACCATCACCACCACCTTGACTCAAGCGCAAGAAACGCGCCTGTCCATCATCAAGCGTAATGCCCGTTTTTAATTGTTCGGCAGACTCAACCGATAGCTCACCCAAAATACGCACGGCGTATTCCCGCTCAACGCCGTAGCGTGGGTGCATCAAGCGATTGGCGAGTTCACCCGAAGTCGTAAAGAGTAATAGTCCCTCGGTGTTGAAATCCAAACGACCGACAGCAATCCAGCGACCTTGGCGAGGTTTTGGAAGACGATCAAACACACTGGGGCGACCTTCGGGGTCGGCCTGACTCACAATTTCTCCGGCGGGCTTGTGATACAGAATCACTCGAGGTGGTTTTGTCGGGATCTTGCGATGCACGACCTTACCGTTGATGCGAACAATATCGCTCGGGCCAACGCGCTGCCCAATATGGGCCGGCATACTGTTCACTGACACACGACCTTGAATAATCAAATCTTCCATCTCGCGACGCGATCCCATTCCCGCATCAGCCAAGACCTTGTGAAGCTTAACCGTATCTTCATCATCTGCATCATCATCTAAGCCATCGAGATCGGACCAGACTTCATCGCGCAAACTCAGGGGTAACTCATCGACGCTCGCAAATTGCAAACGTTCAAGATCACTTAAGGACTCGGGCTCCTCAGATTCCTCCTCGCCCGCCTTACCGGCGCGCCGCTCAACACCAGCTTCATGCGAAATCTCTGTCGGATCATCACTGACGGCCTCTACAGGCTCAGGGGCTTCGAGAGCGGCATCAAACTCACCAGAGACCACGGCTGCAAACAAGGCCTCGGTCTCGGCAATTAGCTCAGGGGAGGTTGGTGCAGATACCTTCGGATTTTCATTTGAGGATCCTCCGGAGTGACGCTTA
Organism: Polynucleobacter sp.; assembly: GCA_040400365.1. GTDB lineage: Bacteria > Pseudomonadota > Gammaproteobacteria > Burkholderiales > Burkholderiaceae > Polynucleobacter. Next base: position 26,737 of record JBBAQJ010000010.1, read on the forward strand.
TTCTTATTAAACTTGCCTGGACGGGATTTATTATTGAATTTATTAAACCGCCTCGGGCCTCGGTCTTTGCGTTGCTCACCGCCCTCATCGCGCGAGCTGGGGCCATCGGCTGCATCTGAGCTCATGCCAACTTGGGAAGAATCGTTTTCAGGACTTGTCATTCTCTGAACTCTCAGTGGGCGACTCAAGCGGAATGACGGTCTCTACCGTGGCATCAGCATCAAACTCAATCACGGCTTGTCCTAATGCTTCTGCGGATATGGAGCCATCCTCGAGCATGGGCAAGCTTTGTAAATCTTTTAAACCCAAATCGTCTAGAAATTGTTTGGTGGTGGCGTAAAGGCCCGGTCGACCAATCGTCTCCTTGTGACCGACCACTTCCACCCAACCACGATCTTCCAACTGACGCATCACATTGCTGCTCACAACCACGCCCCGCACTTCTTCGATCTCTCCACGAGTCACAGGCTGGCGATAGGCGATGATCGCCAAGGTCTCAAGCACTGCCCTTGAATACTTGGGCGGCTTTTCTGGGGTGAGACGATCCAAATACTCGCGCATTTGAAGACGGCTTTGAAAACGCCAGCCGGTTGCAATACTGACAAGCTCCATCCCCTTGTCCTGCCATTCCTTCTGAATCTCCAACAAAATATTCTGCAGGTCTGCATTAGATAAAGGCGGATCCACAAAGAGTCGGCTTAGCTCATTCACCGTTAATGGTTCTTGGGCGCAAATTAAGGCGGTCTCAATGACCCGCTTATAGTGATCGTTATCCATATGTTGTATCAAACAGCTAGGCTGTTTAGAGGCTTATTCACAATCGTCAAAAAAGGTTGGGGTATTTCTGGACTGCGCGGGCATCACTCATATCAATTCTTATTATGGGAAAAGGCCAGCCATCCAAGGAGGTCAAGTCGCTTGCGAAGCAATTTACACCTGTTGCTCCATTATAGGGTAGGGTCAATACAATAGCCAGATGTCGCTATTTTCTCCAAATCGTCGAGTGTTTTTGCAAGGCCTAGGTCTTACTGGAATCGCCACTCTGCCTGCCTGCGGCTTGTTTCGTGAAAGTCCCAAACCTCCAGTCATTGCACTGGTTCTTGGCTCTGGCGCTGCCCGGGGCTTTGCCCACATTGGAGTGATCAAGGCCCTTGAGGCCCAGGGGATTCGCCCAAATCTGGTGGTGGGAGCGAGCGCTGGAAGCGTGATTGCTGCTCTGTACGCCTCTGGTTATAGCGGTCTCGAGCTCAATCGGATTGGGCTCAATTTGGATGAGGCGGCTCTTGCGGACTGGGCCTACCCCTTTGCTGGACGCTTTGGTGGATTAATCAAAGGCGATGCATTACAAAGCATGGTGAATCGCGAGGTCCAAAATAAAACCATCGAACAAATGACCATGCCCCTCGGAATTGTTGCCACTGAATTACAAACCGGTAACGGTGTTCTGTTTCGTCGAGGCGATACCGGTTTAGCAGTGCGTGCATCCTGCGCTGTGCCCGGGGTCTTACAGCCTGCACTGATTCAAGGGCGTGAATATGTCGACGGCGGATTAGTTGCTCCCGTGCCAGTCCGTTATGCACATGAGATGGGTGCCACTTTTGTAATTGCTGTCAATATCTCTTCCGATGCGAGCGCGTTTAATGCTAC
>JBBAQJ010000010.1:28393-44251 GCA_040400365.1 Polynucleobacter sp.
AATGCCACGGGCACGCTTGGTTTATTACAACAGACCATCAGCATCATGCAGCAGAGCATCAATCAATACGAGTTAGCAAAGGCAGATATTGTTATTACCCCTCAACTCAAGCAGATGGGGAGCGCTGACTTTAGAGCACGGAACGCCGCTATTCTTGCTGGCGAACTTGCCACCCAAGAAAAAGTGGGTGAGATTAAAGAAAAGCTTCGGGAATTAAAAAGGAATTAAAGCTTACGTGGTTGGGCACGTAACTTTTTTGCTTCCTGAATTAAGGCATTGCGCTCCGCATTACTTAACTCATCAGTGCCATCTAGACGTCTAGCACCGTCAAAGCGCTTGTCCCAATAAGCGCTTGCCAAATCATCAACCCGAACCGCTGAACCCTTTGATGGGGAGTGAATGAATTTGTTATCACCAACATAAATGCCAACGTGGGAGAAGGTCAAGCGCATGGTATTGAAGAACACTAAATCACCGGGCTCCAACTCCTCCCGAGAAATGGGCTTACCCACTTTACTCATTTGCGATGACTTGGGTGGAAGTAAAAAACCTAATTTATCTCTGAAGACGAATCGCACGAAACCACTTGCATCTAAACCGGACTGTGGCAGATCACCATTCCAGCGATATCGAACCCCAATTAATTGCATCGCTTCATTAATGAGGGCTTCAGTTTTGGTGGATACTGAATCGACCACTTGATGGGTAAACCGAGCAAAGTAGGAAGAAGTTCCCTCAACCCGAACCTCTGGTTTTGGGGCCTCTTTGGCTGCTGCTTCAGCACCTGTATTGGCATCAGCAATCAATGCAAAGCCGCCCAAAACCATGGCAGTCAGGAATTGAAAAGGTAAACGGATCACGTGCTTACGAATAGGCATGAAAAGATTCTAGCAAAACCGGGGCAAAAGGGAAAGCAAGTCAATCCCGAATATTGATATGTAAGTATATGTTTTATATGGTTATTTATTTCTAAGTCAGTTCAGCAGCCTTAAATAATGCTTTGGTGTAAGGCTCTTTGGGGTCACGAACCATGGCTTCGGTCTCGCCATACTCGACCACCTCACCGGCTCGTAAAACCATGAGCTCATGCGACATTGCCCGAATCACTGCCAGATCATGACTAATGATGAGATAGGCCAAGTTGTACTTTTGTTGAAGTTCACTGAGCAACTTTAAGACCTGTTTTTGGATTGAAACGTCCAAGGCCGAAGTGGGTTCGTCGAGCACCAAAATTTGTGGCTTCAGAATCAGTGCGCGCGCAATCGCAATCCGTTGGCGCTGCCCACCTGAAAACTCGTGGGGGTAGCGCTGCAAGGCAGAGCGATCCAAACCAACCTCACGCAAGATCTCAACCACTTTAGTCTCGCGTTCACCGTGCGACAAATGTGGTTGGTGGACATCCAAGCCCTCCGACACAATCTGAAAAATGGTCATGCGCGGGGATAAGGAACCAAAGGGATCCTGAAAGATTACCTGCAAATGGGCGCGCATCGCACGACGCTCGATCGGAGTCAAGGATGACCACGATTGATCCAAGACGCAGACCTCGCCCTCCACCTTGGCAGTTGTCTCCCCGAGTAATCCCAAGATAGCCATCGCTAGGGTTGTTTTCCCGGAACCAGACTCCCCAATCACGCCAATCGTTTGCCCTTGTTTGAGTTCAAGACTTAAGGGCTTAAGCACTTGATGGCGCTTAGCCTTAGTAAACCAATCTCGCCAGCGCAAGCCCCCATTGGCAAAATTGGATTGCGGGTACGAGACACTCAATTGATTAGCAATTAATAAGACGGGGGCCAATGGTACAACTGGGAGTAGCTCGCGCTCGGGCTGACTGTTCACTAATTGTTCGGTATACGGATTGGTCGGGTGCGAGAAAACCTCATGGGTTGCCCCAGCCTCGACCAAGCACCCCTGATTTAAAACCCCTACCCTATTTGCAAAATGCTTCACTAAGTTGAGGTCATGGGTAATTAATAGAATCGCCATGCCGCCTCGCTCTTTAGCTTCCTCTTGCAGATCTCGCAGTAAATCCAAAATCTGGAGACGTAAACTCACATCCAAGGCAGTAGTTGGCTCATCGGCAATCAGCAAACGAGGTTTACATGCCAACGCCATCGCAATCATGGCGCGTTGACGTTGACCACCCGACAACTGATGGGGATAGGCATAAAAACGTTCTTCTGGTTGCGGAATGCCGGTTTTCTTCAGGAGTGCGATGGCAGTATGGCGGCATTCCCCCATCGGCATCAAAGGTTCATGCACTTGTACCGCTTCGACAATTTGATTGCCAATCGTAAATAGTGGATTGAGCGCAGTCATCGGCTCTTGAAAGATCATCGCAATCTCACGCCCACGAATCTCCCGAATCCGTTCAATCGATAAGTCCAGGAGATTCTCTTCTTTACCGTCCTCGCGTTGCCAGAGAATACGGCCCTGCAAATGGGCCCCTTCTGGGGTGAGGCGCAACGGTGCCAATGCAGAGAGTGTTTTTCCGGAGCCGGATTCACCAACCAAGGCAATCCGCTCGCCTGGCGCAATGCTCAGATCGAGTTCACGAACAGCATACTTCTCTCGCCGCCCAGCACCAAATGAAATCGAGAGTTGCTCGTAGCGCAATAAGCTCATGCGCGCGCCCCTGTTAACGGATGACTCTTGCGCGAATCAAATGCATCTCGCAATGCCTCGCCCATAAATGTCAATAAGAGTAAGGTGCCCCCGAGCACAACGAAGGTCGATACCGAAATCCACCAGGCGTCTAGATTTGCCTTGCCTTGCGATAGCAACTCGCCCAGACTGGGCGTTCCAGGTGGCACCCCCAATCCCAAGAAATCCAAACTCGTGAGTGACAAAATTGCTGCGCTCATCCGAAACGGTAAGAAAGTAATGACGGGGGTTAAGCTGTTTGGCAAGATATGACGCCGCATAATCTGGGTATTCGTTAGCCCCAAAGCTTTGGCCGCACGAACATACTCAAGAGCGCGATTACGAAAGAACTCGGCGCGCACATAGTCGGATAAGCCCATCCACCCAAATGCAGCTAACAAAATAATCAATAGGAGAACGCTGGGGTTAAAGATCGACGCAAAAATAATCAGTAGATACAACTCGGGCATCGCCGACCAAATCTCGATGATGCGTTGGGTAATGAGATCAAAGCGTCCGCCAAAAAATCCCATCAGCGCACCAGTAATCACTCCGACCACCACACCCACTGCAGTCAACGCCATACCAAACAGAATGGATAAACGAAACCCATAAATGAGACGCGCCAATACATCGCGCCCTCGATCATCGGTACCCAACCAGTTCTCCGCTGAGGGCGCTGCTGGATTAGGCTCCTTGGCAAAGTAATTGAGGGTCTCAAAACTATAGGGAATGATAGGGTAAATGGCCCAGTTCGAACCATCGGTAATGTTCTTTTTGATATCCGGATCCAGATAATCAGTGCGCGTGGCAAAGTCCCCACCAAACACGGTCTCTGGATAATTTTTTACCAATGGAAAATAGAACTTACCTTCATAGCGCACCACCAAAGGTTTGTCATTTGCAATCAACTCCGCGCACAAACTCAAACCAAAAAGGATCGAGAATATCCATAAGCTGACATAGCCTAAGCGATTCGCTTTAAAGCGCAGCCATTTACTCACGATCCACCCCCAGAGCCAAATTGGATGCGGGGATCTACCAGTACATAGCAAAGATCGGAAATTAATTTGGTTACGAGGCCAATCAAGGTAAATAAATAGAGTGTGCCAAAGACAACTGGGTAATCTCTACGCATCACCGCTTCATAGGAAAGTAACCCTAAGCCATCTAAAGAAAATAAGGTTTCAATTAAGAGTGAGCCAGCAAAGAAGGCGCCAATAAATGCGGCAGGAAATCCAGTGATCAGCGGAATTAAGGCATTCCGAAAGACGTGTTTCCACAGCACCTTATTCTCACTCACCCCTTTTGCTCGGGCGGTCAATACATACTGCTTACGAATCTCTTCTAAAAAGGAGTTTTTGGTGAGCATTGTGATCACTGCAAAGCTACCCAACACGGATGCGGTGATGGGCAAGACCAAATGCCAGAGATAATCCAATACTTTGCCGATCAGACTTAGTTCACTCCAGTTATCGGACGTTAAACCGCGCAGAGGAAAGATTTGCAGGAAACTTCCTCCGCCAAAGAGCACCAATAGCAATACCCCTAGGACAAAGCCCGGGATTGCATAGCCCACCAAAATCATCGTGCTGGTGACGCGATCAAAGCGCGTGCCATCGCGAACTGCTTTAGCAATCCCCAGGGGAATCGATACCAAATAACTAATAAAGAAAGTCCAAAGACCAATACTGATCGAGACAGGTAGCTTCGAGACCACCAAATCCCAAACGCTTTTGTGTTGGTAATAACTTTGGCCCAAATCGAACTGGGCAAAGCGTTTGAGCATCATGAAGTAGCGCTCAAGCGGTGGTTTATCAAACCCATATAAAGCCTTGACTTGCTCAAGCCGCTCCGCGTCCACTCCCTGACGCCCGCGATACGTCACGCCACCTCCAGAGGACTCGCCACCGACGGCTGCATCGCCCTTACCTTTGAGCTCGAGCATCATCTGTTCCACAGGTCCGCCAGGAACAAATTGCACCACTGCGAAGGTCAGGGTTAGAACCCCAAGCAAGGTGGGGATCATGAGCAAGACCCGCTTAATAATGTAGATCAGAATCTCGGAGTTCATTTGCGCGCCTCCTGTAACCACCAGGTTGACAAAATCCATGATTCGGCAGAGTAGAACAAGGGCGGATTGGGATAGCCCATTTCTTTACGGTATGCAATTCGATGGGTTGGGCTATACCAGTGCGGTACAACATAGTAGCTGTTCCACAGCACGCGATCGAGTGAGCGCGTTGCGGCTTGCAACTGCTCCCTAGTTTCAGCGCGCACAATCGCATCAATCAGTGCATCGACGACCGGTGACTGCACACCGATGACATTATCGGAGCCTCTCTCTTTAGCTGCCGCACTGCCAAAGCGATCGTAGAGCTCGTTCCCTGGGCTTTGGGTGTCGGGAAAACGAATGGTGGTCATATCAAAATCATAGTCATCCATGCGTTTTTGATGAAGCGCAAAGTCGCTGGTGCGGATATCCACTTTGATTCCTAACTTCTCGAGATTACGTACATAGGCGGTCAGAATCCGCAAAAAGAAGGGGCCATCTTCGACGATTTCAAATCGGAATACCTCCCCTTTTGCGTTACGAAGTGCGCCATCGCGATAGGTCCACCCGGCTTCAGCGAGTAACTCTTTCGCCTTGCGAAGATTGCTGCGCAAACTACTGGGCGGTGCAGTGCTAGGCGCTGGCGGCATTGCCCCAAACACCGCCTCAGGGACCAATTGAGGATACTTCGCCTGCAAGGGCTTTAGGAGTTTGAGTTCTGCAGCAGTGGGTACAGTCTCACCCTCGTAATTAGCACTCAAATCACTGTTCTGAAAATAACTCTCAATTCGACTGTATTGATCGTAGAAGAGTTGGCGATTGAGCCACTCAAAATCCAATGCATATCCAAGGGCTTTTCGAACTCGTACATCCTGAAAAATAGGACGACGCAAGTTCATCGCAAAACCCTGCATCCCGGCACCGTTATGATTGGGAAACGCTTTTTTAATTAGAGTGCCATTATTAAATTTGGGGCCCACATAACTCTTCGCCCAATTTTTAGCGCGGTACTCCACGAGCGCATCAAACTCGCCTGCTTTAAATGCTTCTAAGCGCACTGCATCATCGCTGTAGAGTTTGTAGACAATTCGATCAAAGTTAAAGAATCCCACCCGCACATTGACCTTATTGCCCCAGTAGTTCGGGTTGCGCTTATAGATCATTGATTTGCCTGCGCGATACGACTCAATCACGTATGGTCCACTGCCGATTGGATGCTCAAAAGTAATCTTGTCAAAGGGAGTGTGACTGCCATCGGCTTTCTTACCCCAGTTCTTGGAGAAAACAGGTATGCCACCCACCATCAAAGGTAACTCGCTGTTGCGGGTCTTAAAGTCAAACCGAATTACGCGCTCCGATACCACCACTGCCTGCTTCACATCCGCATAAATGGTGCGGTACTGCGGATTGGCAAGCTTGCTCATGAGCGTATCAAAACTGTGTTTGACGTCGTCTGCCAAAATAGGGCTGCCATCGGAGAACTGCGCCTCGGGTCTTAGACGAAAGGTTACTGACATCTGGTCTGCAGCTACCTTAATGTCTTCAGCGATTAAGCCGTACACACTCGATACCTCATCTGCGCTACTCACCGCCAAGGACTCAAACATCAAAGCGCCGATGCCCGGGGCAGTCACACCCCGTAAAGTGAAGGGGTTGAACTTATCAAAACTGGTGCGGCGATCAGGATTGGGTAGCGTGAGCGTCCCACCGCGTGGCGCATTCGGGTTGACATAGTCAAAATGGGCAAAACCATCGGCATATTTAGGTTTGCCATATTGCGCGATACCCTGTGCAGCCTCTACTCCGAGCGGGAAAATAAGCATCCAGTGCAGAAGCGTGATCGCTAAGAACCGCCAATGAGCCCTAAACTGGCTTGGCAATAATCGTAGGGGTAATTGGCTTAGCATATGCAACAATTGTAGATAGCAAATCAATTTTGAAGTAAAGGACTCATCATGGCTTATTTAAGCGGTAAACGTATCCTCATTACCGGACTCCTCTCCAACCGCTCAATCGCCTATGGTATTGCCAAGGCCTGCCACCGCGAGGGTGCCGAACTTGCATTTACTTATGTGGGCGAACGCTTTAAAGACCGGATTACAGAATTTGCAAAGGAATTCAATAGCTCACTCATTTTTGACTGCGATGTGGGTAGTGACGAACAGATCCATGCCCTATTTGAAGAGCTTGGGAAATCCTGGCCGCAATTTGATGGCTTTGTCCATTCCATTGGATTTGCGCCCCGCGAGGCAATTGCGGGTGATTTTCTGGAAGGTCTAAGTCGGGAGGCATTCAAGATTGCCCACGATATCTCAGCATACAGCTTTCCGGCAATGGCCAAAGAGGCTCTGCCCATGCTAAGTCCCAATGCGGCCCTTCTTACCCTGACCTATTTGGGATCATTGCGTAATGTTCCCAACTACAACACCATGGGATTAGCCAAAGCTTCCCTTGAAGCTTCAGTCCGTTATTTGGCAGGCTCACTTGGACCCAAGGGAATTCGAGTCAATGGTATTTCAGCAGGTCCGATCAAAACCTTAGCCGCCTCCGGAATTAAAGGCTTTGGGAAAATTCTGGATGCCGTTGAAAAAACCGCTCCTCTGCGACGCAATGTCACCGTCGATGATGTTGGTAATGCCGCCTCATTCTTGCTATCCGATTTAGCCAGCGGTATCACCGCTGAGATTATTTATGTCGATAACGGCTTTAGCCAAGTCGTTGGTGGGATGGACGAGGTTTAGAAATCGATTCTTCGAATCAAACCCAAGCACAAATACCGCTACGAGAGGCATTAGCGTACTGGCTCAAACTCGGGTTTATTAGTTTTGGCGGGCCGACCGCTCAGATTGCCATGATGCATGATGAGTTGGTTGAGAAAAAACGCTGGATCTCCGAGCGTCGTTTTTTACACGCTCTTAATTACTGCATGCTGCTGCCTGGTCCAGAGGCTCAGCAATTAGCTACTTATTTAGGCTGGCTGATGCATCGAACCTGGGGTGGCATTCTGGCGGGCACGCTATTTATTCTGCCTTCGCTCTTGATTCTGATTGCACTCTCATGGATTTATCTCGAGTTTGGGCAAACCCCTTTGATTGCGGCGTTGTTTGAGGGAATCAAACCAGCAGTCACCGCCATTGTGATCGTAGCGGTCATCCGAATTGCAAAACGTAGTATTCGTCACGCCATACTGGCTTGGCTTGCTTTCCTATCCTTTATCGCCATTTTTGTTTTTAATGTTCCGTTCCCACTCATTATTGTGAGCGCTGGATTGATTGGATTTTGGTTGGGTCAGCGCCGACCAACTCTTTTTGCGCATCAGACTCATACTGCAACAGACCGCAATGAATCGCCCACCCGCGCACTGATTGATGATGACACCCCTACCCCAGAACATGCTCGCTATGATGCAATGCGACTTTATCGCCAGCTGAGTATTGGCGCTCTCTTATGGCTAATACCGATCGTGGCCTTGATTCTGATTGAGGGTTGGAAATCACTCTACCCACAATTGGCTTGGTTTTTTACTAAAGCAGCATTCCTGACCTTTGGGGGTGCGTATGCAGTTTTACCCTACGTCTTTCAGGGCGCTGTCGAACATTACCAATGGTTAACTGCCCCACAAATGATGGACGGCTTGGCCTTGGGCGAGACCAAACCAGGACCGCTCATCATGGTGGTCGCCTTTGTAGGCTTTCTGGCAGGATTTGCCAATGACACGGTTCTCGGTGGTTTGGGGTTTTGGGGTGGCGCACTCGGTGCCTTCGTGGCAACGTGGTTTACTTTTTTGCCATCCTTCCTATTTATTTTTCTGGGTGCCCCTTTGATTGAATCATCCCACGGTAATTTACGGTTTACCGCACCACTGACCGCGATCAGCGCAGCAGTGGTTGGTGTGATTGCCAACCTGGGTATGTTCTTTGCATATCAGGTATTTTTTCCTAAGGGCTTTTCTGGTGGCTTATCGGTATTTGCGCTTCTCATCTGTTTAGGGTCCTTAGTTCTCATGCTGCGACTCCAGTGGGGTGTGATTCGTATCTTAGGTCTTGCAGGACTTTTGGGCATTCTTTTTGCAACCAATGGCGGGCTACTTTCATAGAATTTGATCCATAAGCCTTGTGCCAAACTTGGCATAATGGTGTGATGAGAATCGACGAAGCCACGCTATCCCACCTCCAAGAGTGGATTGGTAAATCCGAGCGTTATCCAGATCAAGTGAACGCTGCACCTTACCGCGCTCTCTCCGCAACCCTCGACCGTAATGATCCCGAGCCCAAACCGGGGGTCTTCCTGCCGGAGTTATGGCACTGGTTGTATTTCTTGCCACACGCCCAACAATCTGAAATTGGTCCAGATGGTCATGCCAAGCGCGGCGGCTTCCTACCGCCCATTCCGCTTCCGCGTCGTATGTGGGCCGGTGGTCGACTGCGTTGGGTGGGTGAACTGCAAATTGGTGATGCGATCGAACGCGTATCCACGATCAAGTCGGTTACTCACAAATCAGGGCGGACCGGTGATTTACTGTTTGTCTTGGTTGAACATCAAATCTCCAATCAAAAAGGGCTTGCATTAACCGAAGAGCATGACATTGTGTACCGCGCAGCCCCAAGTCCTGATGAGAAACCCCCTGCTCCAACACCCGCTCCTCGCGATGCGCAGTGGACTAAGGTGATTAACCCTGATCCAGTTCTTTTGTTTCGCTACTCGGCGCTCACCTTTAATGGGCACCGCATTCATTACGACCGTAGTTACGTCACGCAAGAGGAAGGTTACCCAGGCTTGATCGTGCACGGTCCCTTGATCGCCACACTTCTCGTGGACTTAGTTAGACAACATCATCCCGGCAGAAAACTGCAATCCTTTGAGTTCAGAGCGATTCGTCCAACCTTTGATATCCATCGCATGAAAGTGAATGCCGCATTAGATCTGGATGATCCAAGCGGTCAAACCTTGCGGGTCTGGGCAGAAGATCATGAAGGCTGGCTAACCATGCAAGCCAAAGCAATATTGAGTCCATGACGATGGGTATTCATTACTCTGCCGAGCTAGCGCGCTTCGCAAGCCAATTGCGATTTGATGATATTCCGGAAGACGTCATTGCACGGGCAGAAGATTTATTGGTCGATTGGTTTGCCTCTGCCATTGGTGGCAAAGGTGCAAAACCGGTTGAGATCATCACGCAATTTGCGCAATCGATGGGTCCAGTGTCACAACCTGCGACTGCGGGATCGGCTCAAATTATTGTGTCGCGCTCCGTATCAAGTCCATTTCTGGCGTGCTTAGCCAATGCTGCGGCATCGCATGTGGTTGAGCAGGATGATGTTCATAATGGCTCGGTCTTTCATCCAGGAACCATCGTATTTCCAGCAGCATTAGCGCTTGCCCAAGCCAAGCAACTCAGTGGTCGCGAGTTCTTAACCGCTGCGGTGGTTGGCTACGAGGTCGGTATTCGTGTTGGTGAGTTCTTAGGCCGCTCCCACTACAAGATTTTTCACACCACGGGGACCACTGGCACCCTAGCAGCCGCAGCAACCGGTGGTCGTTTGCTCAAATTGGGTCCAGAGCAAATGCTGCACGCCTTTGGTTCAGCTGGTACGCAATCGGCTGGACTTTGGGAATTTCTTCGCGATGCAGCAGATTCTAAGCAACTGCATACCGCGCATGCCAGCGCCACTGGCCTGATGTCTGCCTACTTGGCACAAGCCGGATTTACTGGTGCCCAGAAAATACTCGAGGGCGCACAAGGTCTTGCGGCAGGAACATCGACCGATGCCAACCCAGAAAAATTAATTGATCGCTTAGGGTCGCGTTGGTGTTTGGCGGAGACCTCCTTCAAGTATCACGCCTCGTGTCGCCATACTCATCCTGCAGCCGACGCCTTATTGCAAGTGATTCAGAAGCACGCTGTGAAGATGGATGAGATTGACCGCATTGAGACCCTTGTGCATCAAGGCGCCATCGATGTTCTTGGACCGGCTAGTGATGCGACGACCTTGCATCAATCCAAATTCTCAATGGGCACGGTTCTTGCATTGATCTGTAAGTTTCAATTTGCTGGTCTCAATGAGTTCGCCAAACACTTTAACGATCCTGAGATTGGCGCGCTGCGCAAACGGGTGAGTATGATTTTAGATGCCGAGGTTGATCAGGCTTACCCGCAGCGCTGGATTGGCAAGGTCAAGGTGTATCTTAAAAATGGTCAGGTTTATGAAGGCCGTGTCGATGAGCCCAAAGGTGATCCAGGTAATACGCTATCGCGAGCTGAAATCCAAGAGAAAGCCCTTCGTTTAGCTGCGTTTAGTGGTGGCGCTACCGAATCCGAGATGCGCGAAGCCATTGCATTGCTATTTAATATTCGCCAGGCAAGTACTGTACCGTTCTTTTTTCCTCAATAAGGATTGCCGCCATGAACCTACCCCACTTACCCCTAGGTGATGCATGTTGCTTTTTGTTTGTTCCAGCGAATCAACCCGAGCGTTATGGCAAAGCATTCGCAAGTGGTGCGCAAGGCGTCATTATTGATTTAGAAGATGCCGTTGGCCTAGATGACAAACCCAAGGCACGTGATTTACTCAAACAGCATTGGTCATCAATTTCAGACTCTGATAAACAACGGCTTGTGGTTCGCTGCAATGCGCCAGGTTCGTCCTTTTATGCAGCGGATTTGGTATTGCTCAAAGAGTTGCAAGTGCCATGCCTCATGATCCCCAAAACAGAGACGCGTGATCACATGAATGGTGCTGCTGAAGAACTGCCAAATACTGCATTCATTCCCATGATCGAGACCCCACTTGGTCTGCATCATTTGAATGAAATCGCGAGTTCACAACAGATCCTGCGACTTGCGCTGGGTAACTTTGATATGCAAGTTGAGCTTGGAATTAGCTGCGATGAGGATGAAACTGAATTGGATACCGCCCGATTCATGATGACTTTGGCCTCTAAATTAGCGCAAATAGCCCCGCCCATCGATGGGGTTACCCCTGCAATGGACGATGAAGTGAAAATTTTTGCACATGCACAAAAAGCCAAGCGCTTTGGCTTTGGTGCTAAGTTATGCATTCATCCTCGACAAATACCTGTTGTAAAACAAGCGTTTATTCCCACCCCCCAAGAAATCGACTGGGCCCAACGGGTGATTGCCGCAGATAAAGCCTCTGGGGGACAAGCCGCCAAAGTGGATGGGAAAATGATCGATCGGCCGGTTGTCATGCTGGCGCACCGTATCCTAAGTTTGGCTGGTAATCCCTAAGTTTTTCGCTAAAAATCCGTGGCAAAATGGCGATTGCTTTATCCCTTACGGAGACTTTTGAATGAACTTGAAAAAACCCTTAAACACATTACTTGCTGCAGTGATGGGTGCTGGCTTGCTATTGACCGGCACTGCAAACGCACAAAAATACCCTGACAAGCCAATTAGCCTAGTGGTTCCGTTTGCCGCCGGTGGTCCAACCGATACGATTGCTCGCTTACTCGCAACCAATATGAGCAAAACCCTTGGCCAAACCGTTGTGGTTGAAAACGTCGCTGGTGCTGGTGGTACCGTTGCTTCTGCGAAAGTTGCCAAATCCAAACCCGATGGTTACACCATTTACATCCACCACATGGGCATGGCCACCGCCCAAGCTTTATATGACAAGTTGCCCTACGATCCGCTCAAAGATTTTGAGTACATCGGTCAAGTGGCAGATGTACCAATGGTGCTCTTGGGTAGCAAAAACTTCCCACCAAATAACTTCAAAGAGCTTGAGGCATACATCCGTGCCAATAAAGACAAGGTAACGATGGCCAATGCAGGTCCAGGTGCCGTGTCCCAACTGTGCGGACTGATTTTCCAGAGCCGTCTAGGTGTGCGTGTGACAACCGTTCCTTATAAAGGTACTGGTCCAGCATTGACCGACTTAGTTGGCGGTCAAGTGAACATTTTGTGCGACCAAACTACCCAAACCATTCCGTTCATCAAAGACGGCAAGGTTAAGGTCTATGGCGTAACCACTCCCAAGCGTCTTTCTGCCCTCCCCAATGTGCCAACCTTGGATGAGCAAGGCATGAAAGGCTTTGATGTGAAGGTATGGCATGGCATTTATGCTCCGCTTGGTACACCAAAACCTGTTCTCGAGAAACTCAATGCTGCCCTCAAGAAGGCATTGACCGATCCTGATCTGAAAGCTCGTTTGGATTCTTCGAACATCGATATCGTTCCAGTTGCTAAGCAAAATGGTGAGTCACTCAAATCTCACTTGGATGCTGAGATCAACCGTTGGGGCCCAATCATTCGTAAAGCCAACATTCCTGATTAATTCGTTGCGCGTTCAATGAATCTAAGGCCGGTGCAAACCGGCCTTTTTTATTTGGGATTAGTTAAACATCCGACCGCGTTTGCGACGTGCCATCAAGCTTGCGTCGATACCCCATCCATCTACATCCTCTGCTTGAGGTCTGCCCCAAATCACCCATCGAATACTCAGTCCAATTGCCCAGACTGCAAGAAATGGATCCAAGAGATAATCCCATAAATTCATCGACTCATGCCAATGAATTGACCAGGCAATCACGGCAATTGATAGCACTAGGGCCTCCCAAGAGTGCTTGGTAAAGAAATAAATTGCAGCGACTAACAAAATAGTTCCCGCGAAAACGCTGGAGTGATAGCCCCACGCATAGGGATCAAACATGGTAAATCCCAAAGCAAAGGGATAAAACAGGATAGCTACCACTGCAATCAGAATTGGAGTAATGCTTGCAATTCGAAATGCATTCCATCCACTCCATGTAAATACGATCAGCAATAGACTCAAAATACTCAAATCACCTGTCACGCCGCGAATGTAGGCAGCAAATGGTAAGTTCCAGGGGGCGCCGAGAGCGGCGAATGGGGCCAATAAAACGAGTGATGAAATGATGATAAAGAACAATCCCCCAACTAACCCGTGAACCGCATTGAATATGGAGCGAACTAGATGCAAGTAAACAATACTGGTCACAAGACTAATCTCGATGAGCGGCAGTTGATCAATGAAGGTGGACAAGGTCATGGGGTCTGATCCGTTTCTGCTTTCACATGCTGGAGATACGACTGTAAATTACCTGCATCCCAAAGAATCGACTTGATGCGCTTACGATTCCAGGTATAGACCAGTAAAACTTGTCCTTGTTGATTCAAACTCATATAGGGATAGGAAAACTCTTCCTTGGGATTAGTCGTAGAGGCGGTCTCATCCTCAAGCACCGCAATCGTCTTCCAGGGCGAGTAATTACTCTTTGCCGGCTGACTGCTATCCATTTGAGTATGGCTAGTCCATGATGCCGCAAGCACTAAGCGATGACGTCCATGTTCCAAATCGTTAAAGACCATCAAACGGGTTCGATCCGATAGCTCCACGCCGGTGATAGCTGCATTGGGATTGGGTAGACCTAAATCAGGCGCCAACTCCCAGCGCTCACCCGCGCTAGCGGTATAGCTCACGGGTATTTGCTTGGCGCCCGTGCGGCGGGCTTGACGAAAATAAGCGCTCGCGTGCTTAGCATCATCGATAAAGACAATGGGCTGCAAGGTGCCTCGACCTGATGTCATCCGTTTTTTATCGAGCATCTGACCAGTCGGATCAAGCCGCAATAACTCACCGTATTTACCAATCCACTCGTGATAGACCGGTATTCCCATGGTACCGTCCGCAAATAAAAACCCAGAGCCCTTTACCAAAGTGCTGAGGTTAAGTAAGGGTGTGGTGATGAGTCGTTTAGGTCCAGTCCAAGTCAATCCATCATCATCAGAATGCATCACACTAATGGAGCTACCGGCCCAACCACCGATCGATACCGCCACCACATAAAGCTGCAGTTGGCCGTTGATATTACGCATGGGCACAGGATTACCAAGTTTGGCAATGTATCGTCCAAGGCTTGCTTGCGCGCCCTCTCGATCGAGGACCACGCTCGCTGGCCCCCATTGCTTGGTGACCGAATCCCACACCGCACTCAAAATCACCACATCGGCTGCACCCTCTCGGGAACCAGCAAACCAAAACCCGCGCCAGTTCCCATCTTTTAAGGGAATCACGCTCGCCGCGTGCACCGATGGTCTGGTCGTGTCAGGTAACCACTCCGTCAATCCCTGCAATATAGGGGGGCTTGAGGCCGGCTTCGTTTTAAGTGTCGATGGGCTAGCGACACTAGTTACATCTTTGCTAGTTTCCTCAACCGGCACCTGAAAATCCGCCCAGACTGGATGCTCATCCAACTGAAAATACACCATTGCGGTTGCCACAATTAGGAATACAAATGCAAGTACCCGCATCATCGGCATGCATCTTTCTCTGTGGCGGTATCCTTACCGATATTAAATGGGGTAAATACGATGTACTCCTTCACGAAGAGATTGTCGCTCACATGGCCCAATAGCATCGCCTTGATCTCATCAGATGAGTGTCGGGCGCGCATCTCAAGGCGCTCACCAATCACCTCGCAATCGGGGCAAGGGACAAACTTAGCATTCACCGGAGCCTGAACTGCAAAATAGGCATAGCGATTGGCTAGCTGGGTGAGATTTTTAGCTTCACTTGCAGGGTAACCCTTGATATCAGCGCCTGGAATCAAAAAGCGGTACTCCTCATCCTTAGCCCGGAAGTCGCAAGGGAACCAAACCGTTTTGCCTTGGAGCGCGGCAATGGTTTTCGTATCAAATCGCCCTGCGGCTCCATCGAGCGGCATGATGCTACTACTTAGAGATAGGACGGTAAGAAAACAAGCCAGCAGCGTTGCTGTTTTGGTAAAACGGATCTGAAATAGCCCAAGGAAAACAATGGCAGTTGCACCGAGAAGCAAGAACCAATGCCACATTGGATAAGACCAAAGATGGATGTTCCAGGAGAGCCATGCTAAGGCTATCAAAACAATACCCTGCAATACCAAGCCTATCCATAATGTCCAGCGATTCAGTTGCTGCCAATGAATAGCCAATAAGATGGCAATCGCTGGCATGATCGGCAACAAATATCGACCAGAACGTTGACTTGGTAGAGAAAAGATAATGAAGAACACCGCGATCCAAATCCACAGCAACTTCTCTTCAGTGCTGATTGGCTTGCGATCACGGATTGCCAGATAAATAAGGTTAAATACCGCGAATGTTAAAAATCCGGCATTTGCTACTCCAGTCACAAAGA
>JBBAQJ010000011.1:0-40337 GCA_040400365.1 Polynucleobacter sp.
CGTGCTGATTTCTCAATCGCCTCAATGGCGCGATCGAGAATGCCATCTTCTACCGCAGCTTCAATACGAACCTTAGGTAAAAAATCAACGACATACTCAGCACCGCGATACAACTCGGTGTGACCCTTTTGTCGACCAAAGCCTTTCACCTCTGAAACGGTGATGCCTGAAACCCCAACTTCTGAGAGAGCCTCACGCACCTCGTCAAGCTTGAAAGGCTTGATGATTGCGGTAATCATTTTCATGCATATCTCCTAGATAGAAAAAGGGATTAGAAGGTTTTGGTGAGGGAAACAATTGCACCACCTCTACCGGACCAAGTTGATTGGTTGCCGCCAGTTGTATACCAACTACGATTCGCATTTGTACTGATATAGGAAACTTGAGCAGACAGGCCGCCACCAAAGTCTTTGGTTAAACCAAGTTTCCAATCGGTATAGCTAATGTTATTTGGGGTTGTTCCATAGGCAGTAGTTGTATTTGGCTGTCCAGCAATATACTGGTATCCAATATGTCCGTTAGCTACCAACCCCCAAATTCCAGTGTCATAGTTTAGAGTCAAATCAGGATAAAAAGATCCAGAGCTATTTGGTATTCCAAAAATAGTTGTTAGGGCGTAGTTAACTTTTACAAATCCTGTTAAAGCTCCAAAAGTAAAATTTTGGGCAACATACAACTCTGTTGTATTTGGATTTTGCATAAAAGTAGAGTTAAAACCTTTTGTGGGGTAATAGTACTGAAGCACTCCAATATCGGAGGCAAATCCGGCTCCGAGAATTTCTTTTTTGAAACCGCCATAGAAATCCATTTCAATATTGCTACTCACATTATTGCCAGCAGTTCCTCCAGCCGTACTGTTTTGGTCGCCAATCCAACTAATAGAGCTATTCCAGTTACCAATGTAGAAACCGCTCTCATGGGCATAATCAAATCCACCCTGAATGGCAGGTTGATAATTTGTTTGTGTGATACCGCGATACCGATAGTCATTGGTAATTGTGACGTTCGCCGTAATGGGGCTCTTCTCTGGCTCTGGAGCAGGCGCTGGCGCCGATTGCGCCATTGCGCCGCCTGCCAATGCAGAGATTGCTAGAGCAAGTGTGGTTTTCTTAAATGTGTTCATAAATACTCCCTTCTGGTTGAATGAAAAAATGCACTACACATTTATTGATGCAATAAGCGTGCCAGATTCTTGAATATTGTTTTAAATCAATTACTTAGTTAATTTTTTCGCTTTGGATTTGTCTTTATTGAGGCTTACTTTGGTGAATATTTTGGTTTTTATGGGCTTTTGCACCAAATAAATGCATCATTTAGGATCATTCTGTGCACCAGCTTTGGGCATGCAAGGTCTTTGGCTTCGCCCTACAATTTGTTTATGCAAAAACCCAGTCAACTATTTGAGCAAATGCAGACCATTGCGGTCGATATGCAAAACAAGATCGGTGAGGTCATACGTAACTCACCCGCTAAAGACATTGAAAAAAATGTTCGGGCTATGATGACCCAAGGCTTTCAGCGCATGGATTTGGTTACACGCGAAGAGTTTGATATTCAGTCGAAGGTCTTGGCTAAAACCCGTGAGAAATTAGAGGCGCTTGAAGCAAAAGTAGCGGCCCTCGAGAATAAGTCGTAGTGATTTAGATCTTTACGACTTCATCTTCAGCTTCATCATCCCGAAAGAAGGTGGCTGGAAAATATTTGGGTGCGATCAAAAACCATATAAAACCAGCAATCTGCACCACCAGAAATACCGCTAGCGCTAAATCATACGCACTCGTTTTGTTCCAGCCGAAGGCAATGCCTAAATCCAATAAATGACCAATGCCCCACTGCACAATGAAGGCACCAATAAAGAGTGTGAGGTTATAGGTGGTGCTAACTCTTCCCGAGTAGTGCTTCGGAAAATACAAAACAATAATGCTCTGCGCCAATACAAATGAGGCGCACGTAATAGCAAATAGATACCACCAGATCCATACCAAGGGCGTTTGCCAAAAATATGCACAGGCCTGCATGATCATCGACGCGCCAACCATCCAGGTCATATAACGCATAGTGTCAACTCCGCGCTTGGCTAACTTTGGCAAGATCCACGCATTAAAGAGATAAGCAAAGAGGAGCACGGTATTAAAACCAAATACGATTTGGGCAGCAGTACTAGGGTGATACTCCATCACCTCAATCAGCCAAGGACCAAACCATAAGGTTTGAATCGCAATAAACCCGCCATAACAAAATGTTCCAAGTGGCAGGATGCGCCAGAAAAATGGATTGGTCAAAATCGGCTGATAACTTTGCCACGATAAATTGGCTTGTGAGCTGGGTACTTCGTGATTAGGTTGCAGGTATTTCTGATTTTGTTTTCTCACCGGCAAACCAAAGTACAAAATCAAAATTGCCAAAAACGACAAACCGGCAAGTACTAGAAAGACACCTCGCCAACCGATATAGGGCGTGACCAAATGTACCGGCCACGTGCTGGCTAGGGCACCACTCGTTCCAAACACCAACATGGCTGAGGCTAATTGTCCTTGTTGAGAGGGCGCGTACCACGCCCTAAAACCTGAGAATGCAGCCATGAGGCACGCAGAAACTCCCATTCCAATCAAGACCCGTGCGATGACGAGCGTATTAAAGTTCTCGGCTAAGGCAAATATAACGGCGCCAATCACAGCAAGGGTCATCACCCATGCTTCCGTAATCCGTGGGCCAAAACGATCAAGCGCTAAACCCAAGGGAATTTGAGTCATTCCAAAACCAACAAAATATGCTGAAGACAAAAGCCCTAAATCCGCGTTGCTAATTTGGAGATCACGTACAAGATCAGGGGCAATCACCACGTTAATCGTCCGAAATGCATAGGACATGAAGTAGGCCATGGCAAAGCATAAGAAAATCCGTAATGCAAACCCACCTTCAAGAGGTAGCTTTAGATGATCATTGGGCTTACCATACCAATGGGAATAATGCGTCTGACTCATTTAGTACTTAGTTGGGTCGAAACTCATCAAAAAAAATGGTGATGTTTTCTTGATTGAGGAGAGACTCTAATTGGCTGGACTGACCCGTCCGAATGACGCTAATTTGATAAAGGTTCACAGAGTCATTCGCTGACGGTCTAATGAGCCACCGCACGCGCATCACCTTTTTGTTTTCAGGAAGATCTAAATAATAATCTTGCGTGACTTGTTTAGTTTGACCCGATAGACCAATCTGACTAGCAGCATCTTTAACCAAATTAAATTGAGTTGTATTGGCTTGCCTTAGTAGAGCATTTTGTAACATCTGCTCAACCATTGTGATCTGGGTCGCAATCGTTGCTGGTATTTGTGTGGTCATCACTGCAAACACATCCTCATCGACTTTGGCGAACTCCAGGGTTTGCTTTAGAGAAGTCTTTTGATAGGTGATGCTGCGTTCAATCAGTTGGGGCTTACTCGGAAACATCACTGCATAGCCCTGGGCGTCATTTTTAATGGTTCGCCAATCAAACCGGGGGCTACACGCTACGATCAGAATACAAAGAGTAGCTAGCCCAACTATGCGTAATGCCCTATACAACGCCAGCCTCATGGGCTTGTTGATCGGCGTGATAACTTGAGCGCACCATCGCACCAACGGCTGCATGGCTAAAACCCATCGCATACGCTTTATGCTCGAACTCTTTAAAGGTATCTGGGTGTACATACCGCAATACAGGTAAGTGATGATTTGAGGGAGCAAGGTACTGACCAATCGTGAGCATATCAATATCGTGTGCACGCATATCCTGCATCACCTGCAAAATCTCCTCATCGGTCTCGCCTAATCCAACCATCAAACCACTCTTGGTTGGTATCTGTGGAAAGCGCGCTTTGAAGTCTTTTAATAACCTCAATGAGTGTGCATAGTCTGACCCTGGTCTGGCTTGCTTATATAAGCGCGGTACGGTTTCAAGATTATGGTTCATGACATCGGGCAAGCCTTGTGGGTCGCTCGCAAATATGTCGAGAGCCTTCTCAAGGCGGCCCCGAAAATCAGGCACCAAGACCTCAACACGAGTGGAAGGTGAGAGCTCTTTGGTGCGACGAATGCAATCGACAAAATGCTGGGCACCTCCATCACGCAAATCGTCACGATCGACGCTTGTAATCACCACATACGAAAGTTTGAGTGCGGCTATTGTCTTCGCGAGGTTCAGCGGTTCTTGTGCATCTAAGGGGTCAGGTCTGCCATGACCGACATCACAAAACGGACACCGGCGGGTGCACTTATCGCCCATGATCATAAAGGTGGCCGTACCTTTCCCAAAACATTCGCCAATATTGGGACAGCTCGCCTCTTCACATACAGTGACCAACTGGTTCTCACGCAGAATCTGTTTAATCTCACTAAAGCGCGAACTGCTTGATGCAGCTTTGACCCGAATCCAGTCGGGCTTTTTTAGGGTCTCGGCTAGAGGCACGATCTTGATCGGAATCCGTGCCGTCTTATCCGCCGATTTTTGTTTTTGCAGGGGATCGTATTCTTTTTTTAAATCGCTCATCAAACAGGTTCCAGTTGCAACTGCTGTTGTAGGTGATTCAGTAAATTTCCTGCAACGGTATCGATATTCTCGCTGATTCCGAGCGACTTAAGATCAATGGTTTTTAAGCCCTTATAGCCACAGGGGTGGATTGCTTCAAAGGGTGATAAATCCATATCAATATTCAGTGCTAAACCGTGGTAGCTGCATTGTTTGGTGATTTTAAGCCCCAAGGCTGCAATCTTGGCGCCCCAAAGAGACGGTGAAACCTGAGGCTGTTCACTGAGATAAATACCGGGAGCACCGGGCTTACGTTCAGTCATTAGCTTGTAATCAATTAGGGTCTGGATAAGCGCTTCCTCAATACGTCGAACTAACTCTTTCACAAAGAGCTTCTTGCGTTTGAGATCTAGTAACAAATAAATCACGATTTGGCCTGGTCCGTGATAAGTAATCTCACCACCACGGTCAACCGCAACCAGTGGAATCGAATCAATCGGAGTATGTAAATTCGTTGGCTCTCCAGCCAAGCCCAAAGTAAAGACTGGGGGGTGTTGCAAAACCCACGCCTCATCAACCGTTGTTGCGGAGCGATCCTTTGTAAACCGCTGCATAGCATCAAAAGCTTGCTGGTATTCCGCCAAGCCCAAGAAACGAATATGCACAGGGCTAGCCTGCATGGCAACTCACTAGAGTACGACGCTCACTAATGGATGCGTGGATAGGGTTCGGTAAATTTCATCGAGCTGCTCACGACTGGTTACATGCACTGTAATGGTTAGACCCAGGTAATTACCATCACGCGATGGCCGCTCTTCAATGCTTGTCTCCTGAAAATCCGGATCAAATTGCTTGGCAACATGAATTACCGCTGGCAAAAACTCGGGGGCTGCTTTACCCATTACCTTGATTGGAAAATCACAAGGGTACTGAATCAAGGACTCCGCAGGAGTATTGGTGTTCATGATAATGTTCTCGGAAAGCCCAACCAGTTAGACAAAATGATATTGCGAATGCAATGCAACTTGCGGTGAAAAAAATGATCGGCTCCTGGTACAACATGCACGGTTAATTCTTGAGGGCGAGTCCAATCGAATACCGCACTCAATGGAATGGTCTCATCATTTTCTCCATGAATCACAATCGTATCGGCGGGAACACGTTCGGCCAACTCCCATTTACCGGCTGCGCTACCTACCATCACAAAGCGCTCTACCGGTCGCCCAAGTTCAGCGAGTTTTTGAACCAAATGAGTGCCCACATAGCTACCAAATGAGAAGCCGGCTAGCACTAACGGCAATTGATTGACTTGGGGAATCCAGAGCTGCTCATTGGCATTTGGCAGGCTTTGCATCCAAGCTCCTGGGTTACGCATCCAATCGCTAATACAAATCAAATCATCAAGCTCACCATGCCCCTCATCATGTACACCTTCCGATAGGCCAACGCCCCGAAAATTTGGTCTCACGCATACATAATCCAACTGATTAAAAGTTCTTGCTAAGGTCTGCACCACCTTGTTATCCATAGTGCCACCGAGCAGGGGGTGGGGGTGGGCAATCAAGGCTAATCCTCGAAGCTCAGTATGGGGATTTTGTTTGAGACTCTCTGGCAAATCAATCGCGAGCTGAATCTGGCCCACTGGGCCTGAGATCGTAATGGTTTGGGTCCGACTGTTCATGCGATGCCTAATCGCTTAGTTAAATCATTAAACGTTCAACAGGTTTACCTTGCATCAAATGAGAGTCAATAATTTCTTCCACATCTTCAGTATCGATCATGGAGTACCACACACCTTGGGGATAAACCACCATGACAGGGCCATTCGCACAATGATCTAAACAGCCCGCTTTATTCACACGTACCTTACCTGCGCCGTTGAGCCCTAACTCTTTGACCCGTTTTTTAGTGAAATCGAATAAGGCTTGGGCATTATGCCGAGCACAGCAATCATCGCCATTACTCCGCTCGTTTAAACAAAAGAATAGGTGGTATTGATAGCTCATCCTTGAAATTATATCGATGGATGACCCTTCTAGCCGAACTTAGTGAGTTGCGCGTCGGGCGTAATGTATCAGCCAAATAAATGCCACTGGCAACCATAGCCAAGATAGCCATTGCATTAAATCGTTGAGATGGGCTAAACGGCTGTGATTCCATCGAGGCAGACTAATAGTGAAGTATGGGTTTTCTGGAAAATAGTTCACCAAAATCATCAGAGCAACTAGGGCGCTGATACAGGCAATGAGGCGCATGCCGGTTGAAAAACGCATAAAAATACCGGCTAGGAGACTACTGAGCACCATTCCCCAAATGGCGCCCGCACTTAACCACACAAAGCCAAATTCCGAACCAAACTGTAAGGATGTAAATAATGATTTGATCATGATCGTGATCACTAATAATCCAGCCAACAAAGGTAACTTAGGAATATTGTTGCGTAGGGCCAAAGAAAAGAATAGACAAACGCCAAGCCAACTAAGGCCTGTCACTAAAGCCTCATAAATCGTATGATGAATTCCACCCAAACCCCAGCTTGCAACCGGATTGACACCGAGACCCAAAAAGCCCATTCCCAACCATGCGCTTTGGGGATAAATTTGTGCAAATGGGAACAAAATAAATAGAGCAACACTTAACCAACGTGTGCCAAACCAGTAATCAAAGCGCTTACGCAGTGCGGTTCCAGATAACCAATGTGGACCTAAAGGCTGAGCTAATAGGGCACCAATTAAGGCACCCATTAAATTAGCGATCCAATCAATTTGTGTTGGCACTCGGGTGGGTAACCAACTTTGTGCACTCTCAATAGCGCCTGATAGAAGGGCACTGAAAACTAATGCAATGGCAATTGCTCGAAATCCTTGCCAGCGAGGATAAAGGGCAAATACCAAAATAAAGCCTAAGGGAATGTATCCCAAGACATTGATCGTCACATCAAATAAGGTGATGTACTTAGGCAGGGGGCCCGACCACCACGCAAATGGATCCAAACCAAACTTCCAATCCACATTAAAAGGGTTTAAGCATCCATAGCCAATAAGCAAGACATAAATGATGGCTATTGCCCGAGCGAGCGGCATTGCCTGTAAAGGCCAATGAATACGCTGAGGTACTCTGGGCGTATCGGTACGTTCTTGAGTAAGGTCTTTTTTAGCTTTGCCTGACATAAGTACCCATTCTATCGAGACCTTTCTACAATAGACAAATGAATTGGAATTGCATTCTTGAGCGCATAGCCGAAACTGAATCAACCAACGATGATCTAATGGCGCGTTGGCGCGCTGGGGCGCTCATCGACCCCGTCTCCCGCTTAGCCAAACACCAAACCAAGGGTAAAGGGCGATCTGGCCGACATTGGTTTACAGAACCAAATTCTTCCTTATCGTTCTCACTCGCTTATCCCTTTGATCAAACCCAACAATCGCTGCATGGACTAAGTCTTATTTGCGGACTTGCGGTGATCCAGGGTATTTCCAAGAGTCTTGGGCTTGATGAAATGAGTTTGCGTCAGCACGGCCTCTCACTAAAGTGGCCCAATGACCTTCTGATCAAGGAACGAAAATTAGGCGGGATTCTGATTGAGGGGGGGAAACTTTCGGGTTCTAACCCAAATGAGCGACTCTGGATGATTATTGGAATCGGCATGAACTTAAGCCATTCCAAATCCCTAGAAGATGCCTCGCAACTACCTATTAGCTCACTCTCAGAGCTGAATCACAAGCACATGCCGATGGAAGCTGATTTAGTTTGGCTCGCCATTCTCAATGCCCTGGGTGATTATCTAGAGCTCTTTGCTAAAAAAGGATTTGCGCCTTTTCGCTCGCAATGGGATTTTTGGGATGCCTACCGCGATCAGCCAGTGAGCATTTCAGAGTCTGGCGTAGTTAAGCAAACAGGTATTGCACATGGTATTAATGAAGAGGGTGCACTTTTACTACAAGAGCCTGGCAACACTGGGTTAACGGCGATCTATGCTGGAGATGTATCTTTAAGAAAGCATCTATGAGCTCATTCTTACTAATTGATATTGGTAACTCGCGCCTCAAGTGGGCTAGCGTGGATAGCAAACGTAATCCCGTCGAGCGCGATAAAAAATTATGGGATCACTCGGGTGCCATTGATACCAAGTTACTGGGCTCAAAAGAGCACCGTGATGAACTAGCTCATTACATTCTCAATACCATTCCAACCCCAAGTGCGATTGGACTTTGCAGTGTGGCGACAGAAACCGCGGTGGAGCAAATCAATGAACTATTTCAGCCCTGGCAACACTGCCCTCATTTTCGTCTGCTCGGAAACTCATCATACCCATCTCTGCGCACCCAATATCAAAACACCCACACCCTGGGTGCCGATCGCTGGGCTGCGTTAATTGCTGCACGAGAGCTATCCAATGACAACACCTTAGTGATTAGTGCCGGTACCGCAACAACCATTGATTTTTTGGGTGGCAATGGAATGCATTATGGCGGCTGGATTCTGCCGGGTCTGGGACTGATGCGTGAAGGCCTATTGCAGCATACCGCCGGTCTCAATGTAGCGAGCCTTGATCAAGCATCGACTGGCATTGGATTAGATACTGCAAGCGCAATTGATGAAGGATCGAGGTTAGCCCATCTGGGGGCGATTGCACAGGCAATGAATTTTGCTAAAAAACAGCATCAAGCTGTTAACCGTGTATGGATCGATGGTGGTCATACCGCCACCTTATTTGATGGGCTGATTCAGAATCAAATCCCCGCAGAAAAAATACCGAGCTTGGTACTTCGGGGGCTTTGGGCTTGGCTCAATACCCAAGTCAAAACCAACTAAGAACGAATCTTGCCAAGCAGGTTCGTAGTGGAACGCTCATAAATAAAAGGAATGGCATATGCTTTGCCTCCCCATGCTTTCACAACCTTAGTTTCCTCTAAAGACTCGATTGCATAGTCTCCGCCTTTGACATAAATATCTGGACGGACCCTACGAATCAACTCGACAGGGGTCTGCTCTGAAAACAGTACTACCAAATCAACGCTTTCAAGTGCGGCCAAGAGGGCCATTCGATCCTCTTGCCCATTAATCGGGCGATCAGCACCTTTTCCTAACATTCGCACTGATGCATCTGAATTAACCCCCACAACCAGACTATTGCCAAGCTGGCGAGCTTGTGCCAAGTAACTGACATGTCCCCGGTGCAAAAGATCGAATACGCCGTTCGTAAAAACCATGGGGTGAGCCAAGGACTTTAGCTTTTCCTCTAAATCCCCACTAGCGGAACATAGTTTTGCTTCAAAAGCAGGGGGCTTCAAGATTGGCTGAGTCATAGTCCAAATTCTAGATGATTCCTACCCAAAATCCTGCCCGATCCTGAATTAAAGGGGTAATTTTCCCCAAAACACAAAAGAAGGCGGAAGACGGTAGACTTCAAGGTTTCTAGCTTAAAAGTGAGAATTCTTGATGAAATGGTTAATCATGATTTCCCTGTTTGGTGTAACGACCATACTAAATTCGAATGATGCCCAGGCCAACCCATCGGCGAATCAGTGTAGTCCTGCACTTTCGTATACCTTTCCAAGGCTGCAGGATGAAATCCCACAAAATCTTTGCCAATACCAAGGCAAGGTTGTCATGGTGGTGAATACGGCTAGTTTTTGTGGTTTCACCAGTCAGTATGAGTCGCTTGAAAAAATTTATGCGCGCTATAAAGATCGTGGCTTTGTGATTCTAGGCTTCCCATCGAATGATTTTGGGCAACAGGAGCCTGGATCGAATAAAGAGATCGCGGAGTTTTGTAAAAATACCTACGATGTAAAATTCCCAATGTTTGCTAAAAGCTCCGTTAGTGGCAGAGAGGCGAATCCTCTATTTAAGATGTTGATTGCCAAAACGGGTACCACACCGAAGTGGAATTTTTATAAATACCTAATTGATCGTGACGGTAATATTGTTGATTCCTTTAATAGCCTAACGAAACCCGATAGCAAATCGATTACCTCTGAAATTGAAAAACTACTAAAGTCTAAAGCCTCGTGAACACCCCTTCCCATTCCATGCCCCACAAGAAAGTTGCGATTGTTGGCGCAGGCATCTCTGGCTTAGGCTGCGCTTACGCATTACAAAAAAATGCAGGGGTTCATGTCACGCTGTTTGAGGAAGCTTCGCACATTGGCGGACACAGTAACACCATCGATATTGAGGTTCCGAGTCGCAATGGTGTAATCAAGTGCCCAGTGGATACCGGGTTTTTAGTTTTTAACCGAAAGACCTACCCGCGCCTAACGCGTTTGTTTGAGGAACTGCAGGTTCCAATTGCTTTGTCGGAAATGACCTTCTCGGTTTCGATTGACTGCTCCCTAGAATGGTCGGGCGATAACCTCAATACTTTATTTGGGCAACGAAGAAATCTGCTCCGCCCAGCGTTTTGGAGAATGGTTGCTGATATCGTCCGTTTTAATCGCTTAGCAACTGCGCTAGCAACGAAACAAGTAAGCGCTGGACATAGCACCGATCCAAAACAGTTGCAATCGATCGCCTCATTTCTGGATGAACATGGATTTAGTCAATCGTTTCGGGAATGGTACTTTTTGCCGATGATTGGTGCGATATGGTCATGCCCCACCCAACAGATGCTCGAATTTCCGATCGAAACGATGGTGCGGTTTTGCCATAACCATGGACTCTTACAGGTCAACAATCGTCCCCAATGGCTAACGGTGAAGGGCGGATCGAAAGAGTATGTGGCAAGGCTAATCAAGGCGATGCATCCAGAGCGATTCAAGTTCATTCGTGAATCGGTAAAAAAAGTGAATGTGCCAGATGCACAAAGCCCAGATAAGCGCATTGAATTGATTGGCTCCCAAGGGATTCATTATTTTGACGAAGTCATCATGGCTTGCCATAGCGATGAAAGCCTAAAGCTACTCCATGGGATTGATGAATTTGATCGCTCCCTCTTAGCCGCTATCCCCTATCAAGCAAATCGTGCAGTGTTGCACCGTGATGCCAGCCTTTTACCTCAGACCAAGCGCTGCTGGGCGGCCTGGAACTATAAAACTACTTACACCAAAAATCAAATCCAATCGGTCAGCGTGGACTATCTCATCAATAAGCTACAGCCCCTACCAGCTGCATTGCATCAAGAACCCATTATTGTGAGTCTTAACCCTCTGGTTGAACCGAAACCTGAATTGGTCTTCAAAGAGATTTCCTATTCACATCCCATTTTTGATGCCAAAGCGATTTCGGCACAAAAGAATCTCTCATTAATTCAAGGTAAGGCGGGAATTTGGTTCTGTGGCGCATGGACAGGATACGGCTTTCATGAAGATGGTCTTCGCTCGGGAGAATTAGTAGCGGCCGACCTGGTTGCCTCGCTCCATGCCCCTCTCAAGCGCCCGCCATTGCAATCGGCAAACTAAGATAAAGCATTGGCATTACGAGCGATGGCGCATCCACTGATTAATTTTGGTCAAGTCAAGCACAGCCGCTTAAGACCGGTAAGCAATCGCTTTAGTTATGGAGTCTTTACATTAAAGATCCCGATGCGAGAGCGTAATCGCAACCCCAATCTCCTCAAGCAATATGGCATGGGAGATAACCAGTGGGCCTTTTACTCGTTTTACGATCGTGATCATGGTCAGGGCGCTGAAGATAGCCTCGCCTGGGCAGAGTCTCTTTTTACACAAGAGGGTATTTCAATCCCTGATGGTGAAATTTGGCTACAAACATTTCCAAGGGTACTGGGTTACGTTTTTAATCCCGTCAGCTTTTGGATCTATACGGATGCGCATCAAGCAGTACGAGCGATTCTCGCTGAAGTGAACAATACCTTTGGTGAGCGGCATTGTTACCTGCTTCACAAAAAAGATGGCGCAGAGTTATTTTCAGGGGAAACGCTCATTAGTCAGAAAATTTTTCATGTATCGCCATTTTGTGATGTCTCTGGCGAGTATCGGTTTCGGTTTCTTTTTTCCAAAGACAGTCAACGCAAAATGAATTCGGTCTGTCGTATTGAGCTTTACACCGATCATCAACCACTGATCTACACCAGCATTAGCGGTCAAGATTTTCCCCTATCGCGCCCTGCTTTAAGCCGTGCGAAGCTGCGCTACCCAATGATGACCTTTGGGGTGATTGCACGCATTCATTGGCAAGCCCTCAAACTTTGGCTAAAGGGGGTACCATTTCACTCAAAACCAACGCCTCCCAGAATTGAAGTGAGTTCATGATTCGACCCGGACAATCCCTGCTCCACAAATTATCGGTATCGCGCACTGAAAAATTACCGGCGGATGGAAAACTAAGCCTCGCCGCCCGGACTATTGAGCGCCTCTTAAAACAATTATCCATCGGTCACTTGGTGATGACTTTTCCAAATGGCGAGCAGCGTGAATTTGGAAATCGAACCGATCCCTTGCATGCCGAGATTCGCTTCCATCGCTGGTCTGCATTCCAAGATATTTTGCGGCATGGTGATATTGGATTTGCTGAAGGCTATATCCGCGGGGATTGGGACAGTCCCCATCTTGAGAAGTTACTCGACCTTGCCGTTAAGAATCGCAATATCCTTGAGCGTGCCATTTACGGGAATTGGTTTGGATCCCTAGTGTATCGATTTCGCCATTTTCTAAACCGAAATAATAAGGTAGGTAGCAAAAAAAATATTCATGCGCACTACGATCTAGGTAATGCGTTTTATCGACTGTGGCTTGATCCCAGCATGACCTACTCGAGCGCCTGGTTTCAGGCCGACTCGAATGCTAGCTTAGAGCTTGCGCAACGAGCAAAATATCGCAACATCCTAAACTCTCTGGCACTTCAACCAAATAGTACGGTTCTTGAGATCGGTTGTGGGTGGGGTGGATTTATGGAAGAGGCAGCCCTTGCTGGTCACCAGGTCACTGGACTGACCCTCTCGACTGAACAGCAGTCATTTGCAATAGATCGCATCAATCGACAGTCGCCCAATCGCCATGAAGTACGACTTCAAGACTATCGGGATTGTAAGGATCAGTTTGATGGGATCGCCTCCATTGAAATGTTTGAAGCGGTTGGCGAGCAATATTGGCCAATGTATTTTGAAACCATTGCTCGCTGCCTGAAGCAAAATGGCAAAGCATGTATTCAAACGATTGTGATCGCTGAAAATCTGTTTGACCGCTATCGCAAAAGCACGGATTTTATTCAGCAATATATTTTTCCAGGGGGGATGCTGCCCTCTCGAGAGGCATTTAAACACTATGCACAACAGGCTGGGCTACAGATCGAATGTGAATTCGCGTTTGGGCATGACTATGCCAAAACACTTTGTATTTGGTATGAGCACTTTAATCAAAAACTTCCTGAAATCCGAGAGCTCGGCTTTGATGAGCCCTTCATTCGGTTATGGAACTTTTATCTCATGTATTGCGCAGCTGGCTTTAAAGAACAAAATATTGATGTCGTTCAATTTACGCTCAGCCACCAACCGAAATAGGTCAAGCAATGAAACAACCAGCGATTACTAACTATCAACAACAACGCGTATGGGTGATTGGAGCGTCGAGTGGCATTGGTGAAGCTTGTGTCAAGGCCCTTTTTCAAAAAGGAGCTCGAGTTGCACTATCTAGTCGTCGCGTCGAACGTCTTGAGGCAATTGCTCAGACTCATCCAAAGGATGATTATCTAATCCTACCTGTTGATGTAATGCGTGAGGCTGATATTCAAGAGGCATATCAGAAGATTGAAAACGAATGGGGCGGCATTGATTTACTGCTTTTTGTATCCGGTATTTATATTCCGATGCGAGCAGATACCTTCAATATGGCCGACGCTGAAAAAACTGTTGATTCGAATCTCTTGGGTCCAATGCGTGCGGTTGGGGTTGTATTGCCGACGATGCTTGCCCGCGGTAGTGGACATATTGCCATTGTCGGCAGTGTTGCAGGCTATAGCGGTTTACCCAAAGCCCTGGCTTACGGGCCGACAAAGGCAGCCATGATTAATTTCTGCGAAACCTTGTTTTATGATCTGCAGCCCAAGGGTATCGGGGTTCATATGATTTCTCCAGGCTTTGTGGAAACCGAAGCAACTGCTCAAAATGATTTTGAAATGCCCGCCCTGATCTCTGCACAGACTGCCGCTAATGAAATCCTAGATGGAATTGCACATGGAGAATTTGATATTCATTTCCCTAAACGCTTTTCAGGCTTTTTGAAGTTCTTACGGATCTTACCCTACCCAATCTACTTTTGGATATTGCGTAAGTTTGTGAAGATCTAAGTCTATTTGTAGCCGTCTTTGCGAACTTTGTTCACCAAAAAATCCATCACCTGAATGGACTTGGCGCGCGAGCCAGCGATCGATGGCGATGTAATATATTTACCCTGAATCGCCACCGTTGGCACACCATCAATCCGATAAGCATTGCCTAATTGATTGGCGGCACGGGCTTTTGAGAGAACAGCAAACGAGCGATAGGCTGCTAAAAATGCATTACGATCAACACCCTGAGCGGCAACCCAATCGGCAATCTCGTTTTCATTGAGAAGTCGCTTGTTCTCACGATGCATGGCAAACATCACTTTGTCATTAAGCGCTTCGCCTTTTCCCAACGACTCCAGAGCATAAAACAATAAGCTGTGGGGCATGAGTTCATCACGAAAGGCAATTGGTACTTTC
The DNA here is from genome assembly GCA_040400365.1 of Polynucleobacter sp. GTDB lineage: Bacteria > Pseudomonadota > Gammaproteobacteria > Burkholderiales > Burkholderiaceae > Polynucleobacter. The sequence goes on from JBBAQJ010000011.1 coordinate 15,152, forward strand.
TTGAATACGACGTCTTTATTCTGACGCTTTAACCAAGTCTTTAGATCGGGTTCGAATTCAAAGCAATGCGGGCAACCATACCAAAAGAATTCAATCACCTCGACCTTACCTTTTACATCGATTGGCTGGGCAATCGGTAAAACGCGGTAATCAAAACCTTCTTCAACCTTAATCGGGGCTTGTGCAAGCGCGAATGATTGCAGACCAAGTAAAGTCAAAATCAGGATAAGGGTTTTGAATAAAGATTTCATGATCGATTTACACGAATAACGGTAGGTTTAATTCCAAGAATGGTTAATTTACTGCGAACCGAGGTGGTATCTTCAATGCTGCTAAATGGGCCAATTCGAACTCGCCAAACCGAGTTTCCATCCACTGCGCTTTCACTCAGTTGCGCCTGAATGCCCTGCATCGCTAAATTTGCTTTTTGTGCATCGGCTTCGGTGCGCTGATTAAATACTCCGGTCTGAACATAAAATAAGGTATCCGCTTTGGGCTCAGGCTTCGCTTCGGGGGTCTTGCCTGCTGCAATATCTGTAATTGGATCGCGCGTGGGATCGGCTCCACTAATGCCTGGAACCTTGGTCTGCAGCGGCTTATTTAAATCAAGCTGAGGGGCAGCAACTGGAGTTTCTTCTTCGGTCTCATTGTCTGATTTTGGTGGGAGAGGCTTCATAAAAGCCGGGGCGCTTGGGGCTCGAACCCCTGGCTTTTCTTGCGGCTGCGATTTCATTAAATACCACGCCACAATGAGTGCTAAACCAACACCAACAAAAACACCGATCAGAACACCCATGATCATTCCACCAGACTCGGATGAGCCCAGCAATTGGTTCGCATGTCGCTTTTCTAGTGCGTCAGATGATTTAATGTCAGCCATGTCCTCTATCTTAACCCTTGCTCAAAAATGCGAGTAAGCCGCTGAAATTACATCTTTTGTGGGGCACTAACCCCTAAGATTTTTAGGCCATTTTCCAAGACTTGCCGTGTAGCAGCCAATAATGCCAAGCGCGCAAATTTAAGTTGCTCGTCGTCCACCAAGACGCGGTCTGCGTTGTAGAAGGTATGAAAATCCCCGGCGAGTTCGCGCAGATAAAAGGCAACGGCATGGGGGGCCAAATCGTGCGCAGCATTAGCCAATACCTCTGGATACTCCGACAATCGCCGCAGTAAGTGATCAGCCGCCTTACTGTCTAGCAGACTCAAATTGGCATGTTCTAAGGCCCTAGACTCCCCACCCCATTGCTGGAGAATAGAACAAATCCGTGCGTGGGCATACTGCACATAAAAGACGGGGTTTTCATCATTTTGTTGCAAAGCTAAATTTACATCGAATACAAACTCGGTATCTGCTTTACGTAAGATCAAGAAAAAGCGGACCGCATCACGCCCACGCTGCAGCGCCAAATTACGCTCATCATCGGTCATTTGCGGATGAATGCCACCAGACCATTCAACCAAATCTCGCAAAGTGACATAGGAGCCAACGCGTTTGGAGAGCTTGACCTCTTCGCCATCGCGAATGACCGTGACCATCTTGTGTAACACATAGTCGGGATAGGTGATCGGAATCGGCCAATCCCGTTTTTGTGCCACTCCCTGTATTCCAGAGCGTACCCGAGTAATCGTGCCATGATGATCACTCCCCTGAACATTAATCACTTTTTCAAAACCGCGACTCCATTTATTGATGTGATAAGCCACATCCGGAACAAAATAGGTATATGTGCCATCAGACTTGCGCATCACACGGTCTTTATCGTCGCCATCTAAGGTAGTTTTTAGCCACAAAGCGCCATCTGCCTCATAGGTTTTATCAACCGCCCGAAGATCCCCAATCACTTGCTCAACGCTTCCATCGGTATATAAGGAGGATTCCAAATAAAATTGGTCAAATTGCACGCCAAAGGTTTTCAGATCAATGTCTTGCTCTTTGCGCAAATAGGCGACTGCATATTGACGGATTTGCTCTAGGTCAGACTGATCATAGCCAGCTCCTTGATAGGACTCAGCAATCTCAGCAATATATTCACCGTTATAGGCCTCCTTAGGCCAATTGGGGCTTTGGGGATTTAAACCCTGTAAACGTGCCTGCACCGATAGCGCAAGATTATGAATCTGAACACCGGCATCGTTGTAATAAAACTCCCGATGCACGTCGGTATCTTGGCTGTTTAGAAGATTGGCTAAGGCATCACCGAGAGCTGCCTGACGCCCGTGTCCAACATGCAAGGGTCCGGTGGGATTAGCAGATACAAATTCAATCATGGCCCGCTTAGGCACACTCGGGTCTGGCGTACCCATGTTATCCCGTCGTCCAAAACGTGCGCCCTCACGCAATACAAGCCCTACTACCGTAGACTTGGCTGCAAGACTCAAACGAAAGTTAATGAACCCAGGCCCAGCAATTTCAGCGCTTGCAATTAGTTGTCCGTAGTCTGGAAATTGATTTAATTGGCCAAGAATAGCCTGTGCTAACTCGCGTGGATTGGACTTCCATGCCTTCGAAATTTGTAAGGCAATATTACACGCAACATCACCATGGTCAGCAACCTTAGGTCGCTCTAAATGCGGAATCGGAAAATCACCAGCTGCGAGTCCACGCTCTTGGGCTAAGGCATTCAAAGCATTGGTAATGCATTGCGTGAGCTGAGTTTTTTGGCTGGACAACATAGAAATGAAAGTTTATCAGTGATGGTAAGATTGATGCGTGATTCATCAATTTCAGACCAAAAATGCAGCCCCAGTCATTATGCTAGATGATCTGACGCATCGGATTTTTAATGCCATTGGCCGTCCATTCGAGAATCAGGGTATTTTTCTGCCGGAACAAATTCCGGGATACATCGAGCGACTGCAGGCCGCCATTGATGCTAAACAAAATAATGCGTCCAGTTCAGGTAATAGCGATGACGAGGATCAATCGACCGATCCTGACCCCTTGGGGCGAAGGGCTTACCCGTTTCTTGAACTACTGCGTCAGGCGCTAAAAGACCAGGAGCCAGTAGTCTGGGGGGTGTAGACCACTAATCCAAAGAACTGGCTAGTGAACGCTTGATATGATCAAGCGATTGCCCGCTTCGCTTGGCTAAATCCTCCGCCTGATCCATCCCGATCTTTCCGACATTGAAGTATTGCGCATTCGGATGGGCCAGATAGAAGCCACTCACACTCGACGCAGGATTCATGGCCAATGACTCTGTAAGACTCATGCCAATTTCGTCTGCTTTTAAGGTGGCAAACATCGCTTGCTTGACGTCATGTTGAGGGCAAGCTGGATAGCCAGGAGCTGGGCGAATGCCTTGATACTTTTCATCGATTAAATCATCTGGGGTTAATTGCTCATTGGCCGCATATCCCCAAAGATCGGTTCGGATCCGCCAATGCATGAGCTCCGCAAATGCCTCGGCTAAACGATCGGCCAGAGCTTTGAGCATGATGGCGCTGTAGTCATCATGTTTAGCCATAAATTGAGCGACTTTTTCGTCAACCCCATGACCCGTAGTCACCGCAAAGCAACCTGCGTAATCGCGTACACCACTGGCTTTACTAGCGACATAGTCTGCCAAACACCGATTGGGGCGCATCACACCATCGACGATGGGGCGCTCGGCTTGCTGTCTTAAGTTATGCCATACAAGAAATGGTTGCGAGCGTTCCTCATCGGCATAAAACAAAATATCGTCACCATCACTATTGGCAGGAAAAAGACCAATAATCGCATCGGCCTGAAGCCATTGGCCTTGAATGAGTTTTTCCAACATGGCTTGCGCGTCCTGATAGACGCGACGAGCCTCAACCCCCACAACCTCATCATCCAAAATAGCAGGGAATTTACCCGCGAGATCCCAGGTCTGAAAAAATGGAGTCCAATCAATGAACTTGGCAATCTCAGCCAATGAGTAATTTTTGAATACCCGTCGCCCAATAAATTTTGGCTTAATAGGATGACTATTGATCCAATCAATTGATTCACGATTGGCACGAGCAGCCTCTAGGGTAATTAATGGAGTGCTCTTTCGATTCGCATGCTGATGACGAATGCGCTCATAATCGGTTAGCAAATCCTGCACAAATTTTTTTGCACCTTCATCTGATAGCAAGCTTGAAGCAACGGAAACTGAGCGCGATGCGTCGGGGACATAAACCACTGGGCCCTCATAATGTGGAGCAATCTTAACGGCCGTATGTACACGTGAAGTGGTTGCGCCACCAATCAGTAATGGGGTTTTTTTCTCCCTGAAATACGCATCCCGCTGCATTTCTTGGGCAACATAGGTCATCTCTTCTAATGAGGGTGTAATTAGTCCAGATAGGCCAACGATATCGGCATTTTCTTCCTTCGCCTTCTTTAAAATTTGATCGCAGGGAACCATTACCCCCATATTGACCACTTCAAAGTTATTACATTGCAAGACAACGGTTACGATGTTCTTTCCAATATCATGCACATCGCCTTTGACCGTTGCAATCACGATTTTGCCCTTGGCTTTACTCTCCCCGCCAGCCGCAACCAATTGCTTCTTTTCTTCCTCGATATAAGGAATTAAATGGGCCACAGCCTGCTTCATCACCCGTGCACTCTTGACCACTTGAGGCAAAAACATTTTGCCAGCACCAAACAAATCGCCGACCACATTCATTCCGTCCATGAGGGGCCCCTCAATCACTTCAATGGGCCTTCCGCCTGAACCCATAATTTCAGCACGCAGCTCCTCGGTATCGTCCACAATGAAATTGGTAATGCCATGAACGAGAGCATGGGTTAAGCGCTCGCGTACAGGCGCCTCGCGCCACACCAAATTTTCTTCTTGCTTAATGCCCCCGCCTTTGTACTGATCCGCAATCGCCAGTAAGCGCTCCGTAGGCGTTTGTCCGTCTTTCTCCTTAAAGCGATTTAGGACCACATCTTCAACACGCTCTCGTAGCTCAGGGTCTAGGTCAGCATATACGCCAAGCTGCCCGGCATTCACAATCCCCATATCCATGCCCGCCTGAATGGCGTGATACAAAAAGACCGTATGAATCGCTTCACGAACCCGGTCGTTGCCGCGGAAGGAGAAGCTCACATTCGACACACCACCGCTTACTTTGGCGGCTGGTAAGTGTTCTTTAATCCAACGGGTAGCCTCGATAAAGTCGACCGCATAGTTATCGTGCTCTTCAATCCCCGTAGCAATCGCAAAAACATTGGGATCAAAAATAATATCTTCGGGAGGAAAGTCGAGCTCATCAACTAAGATCGCATATGACCGTTGGCAAATTTCTATTTTTCGTTGATACGTATCGGCTTGGCCTTTTTCATCAAAAGCCATCACAACCGTTGCTGCTCCGTAGCGTTTAATCAATTTTGCCTGCTGCCTAAATTGCTCCTCGCCCTCTTTCAACGAAATTGAATTAACGATCGGTTTTCCTTGGATGCATTTCAGTCCCGCCTCAATGACAGTCCACTTGGATGAATCAATCATGATGGGCACTCGAGCGATATCGGGTTCGGAAGCAATCAGATTTAGAAAGCGCACCATCGCCGCTTCTGAATCGAGCATGGCCTCGTCCATATTGATATCAATCATTTGGGCGCCATTCTCAACCTGCTGACGAGCAACCGCTAGTGCTTCATCAAATTGATTATTCAAAATCATGCGTGAGAAGGCTTTTGAACCAGTCACATTGGTGCGCTCACCAATATTCACAAAACCAATTTGGGGCGAGATGTTACAAGGCTCTAGCCCGGATAGGCGCATGGGCTGCATCGTTGCTTTGCTCATGCCACTTCCTCAGTCCGGTCACTATGAAAAGGTCTGGGCTTTCGTTTAGTCATCGCTTTTGCAATTTGACGAATATGGTCCGGGGTTGTTCCACAACACCCTCCGACCAGATTGACTAAACCATCACGAGCAAATTCATCGACAAGTCCTGATGTCACTTCAGGGGTTTCATCAAAACCGGTATCACTCATTGGATTTGGTAAGCCAGCATTCGGGTAACATGAGACCGCCGTATCGCAAACGCGTGCCAATTCAGCAATATAGGGTCGCATTAATGCTGCACCAAGAGCGCAATTTAATCCGAACGTCAGAGGCTTAATGTGGCGCAAACTATTCCAAAATGCTTCGACCGTTTGACCCGAAAGAATTCGGCCCGATGCATCGGTGACTGTTCCTGAGATCATCACCGGTAAGCGCTGACCGGATTCTTCGAAAAACTCATCAATTGCAAATAATGCCGCTTTGGCATTCAGCGTATCAAAAATGGTTTCCACCAAGAACAGGTCGACACCGCCCTCAAATAGTCCTTCGACTTGTTCTCGATAAGCAGCACGCAAACTATCAAAATTAACATTACGAGCGCCCGGATCGTTCACATCTGGCGAAATACTGGCGGTCTTTGGGGTCGGTCCAATTGCACCAGCTACAAAACGGGGTTTGTCGGATGTTGAGTATTCATCGCAGGCTTGACGTGCGAGCTTCGCTGCCTGCACATTCATCTCGTGCGCCAGCTCTGGCATTTTGTAATCCTCTTGTGCAATCGAAGTGGCACCAAAGGTATTGGTTTCAATCAAATCAGCACCCGCCTCAAGATATTGACGATGAATATCCAAGATGGCTTCTGGTTGAGTAAGTACCAGTAATTCATTGTTACCTTTGAGATCAATCGGATGATTGGCAAAGCGCTGAGTGGTTTTTAAACCCCGATAATCATCTTCCGTAAATTTTTTCTGCTGAATCATGGTCCCCATCGCCCCATCCAGAATTAAGATTCGTTCTCTTAATAAGGCAGGAAGAATCGCGCCTCGGGTATAGGGCGAGATGGGCTTTGATTGACTTCCTTGGGATTGCATTGGCGCAGAACTCGTATTAATCTTCATTGACCCATCATTTTATCGATAATGTGATTATTTAGCCCGCGAGGAGAGAATATGTTTGGCGCAATACCTGACTTTAACCAAAGCCTAGAAATGTTCAAGACGATGTGGGGTCAGAATGCGACTGGGGCCCCCGGAGCCTCTTTTATGCCAGACATGAGTGGCGGCATGTCGGGTTTTAATGGCGCAATGCCAACCTTTGATATTGAGGACTTGGATAAGCGTATCAAAGATCTCAAAAGCGTTGAGTCTTGGCTGAGCATGAACCTCAATGTTCTAAAGTCAACCATTCAGACCCTTGAAGTGCAGCGTGCCACCCTCATGGCGATCAAATCCTTTGGTGAGGCGATGGCCAATCCCCCCAGTCCATCGGGCACAAAGGGGCCCTCAGAATCTAAATCGAGAGAGCGCAAAAGCGCCAAATCCCGTCCGCGCTCAAAGAGCGCTGCAAGATCTTCTGGTGCCACAGATAGTTCAAGTGAGCAATAGCTTCGCCCATGGCAAAGCTGAGCTGATGGTTATCAAGCGGTCGTCGAAATAGAACTGGAATAATCTCATAAGCAGTCCGCGGCTCTTGACAGGCGAACACGGTCTCGCTCAACCGAGCGCGGTGATGCTCATGCAATTGCTCAATCCGCTGATGTAATCCCTGAAATGGTTTGCCATGCGATGGCAAAACGAAGGTATCGGCAGGTAATGAGCGCCAACGATCGATTGATCGTAAATAGAGATCCAAAGGGTTTGCATCGGGATCGGCATCATAGACACTGACATTGGTAGAGATTCGAGGCAAGACCATATCGCCCGAGATAAAGATTCCTAAGGATGCGCAATAGAGCGTGGCATGTTCAGGTGCATGCCCATAGCCCATCGATACGACCCAATCATGCTCACCGATTTGAATTCGATCGCCATCCATGATGCGGTGATAGCGTTTGGGAACTTCAGGGACTAAACGGCTGTAATAGTCTGCACGACTTCGAATCCGCTCAAGATCTTCAGCGTGCTGCAAGCCATGGCGCGCATAGTGATCGGCCATTCCGCCATTACCTGGCGTAGAACCAATCGCAGCGCCACCCTCCTTACTGCTTAACCATTGCGCCATCAGAAAGTCGCTCATGGAGATCCATAACCGGACCTTCCAGCGCTCACATAAATAATGAGCGAGGCCAATATGATCTGGATGCATATGGGTAACTAACACCCGCAAAATAGGCAAACCTTGGAGATGATTGGCAAAGATGGATTCCCAGCACGACTTCGTAAGGTCGTTCGTAATTCCACAGTCAATAATGGTCCAACCCTCTTGGCCATCCAATTGATCCCGTAAGAGCCATAAATTAATGTGATCAAGGGCAAATGGCAGTGGCATTCGTATCCAATACACACCGGGAGCAACTTCCAGCGTTTCTCCCTGTGCTACTAGGGTCTCCCCATATGGATAGACCAATTGCTTTGTTGCATGATTATTGCCTGTGGGGCCTGGCTGGGTCATCTTTGAATCCTAATTAATTGCTAGATACACTCTTAGTATGAACAATCCGTTTCCAAAACTATTATCCTCGCAAGTCGCTTTTGATATGGCCCAAACCCTGCTGCAAGGATTTATGCGCCATTACAGTATTTTCAGAGACGCTGGCCGCTTAGCCAAAGCAGCATTTGAGAACCAAGATTGGCATGGCATTCGCCAACTATTACGTGATCGAATCACTTTTTATGACCAACGGGTCATTGAAACAGCCCACCATCTGGAGGTAGAGTTTGATGCGCCTGCCTTGTCCGATGAAATTTGGCAACAGGTGAAATTGCATTACATCGGACTTCTATCCAATCTTCATCAACCAGAATTAGCAGAAACGTTTTTTAACTCGGTCACTACTCGGATTCTTGCAAGCAGGTATTTCAATAATAAATTTATTTTTGTCCGCCCCACAATATCAACCGAGTATTTAGAAAACGATGAAGCGCCCTCAAAGCCGTCCTACCGGGCTTACTACCCGGGCGATATTCAGGGTCTTCAACCCGTCCTAAAAAGTTTGATTACCAGTTTTGACCTCAAAAACTCCTTTGAAAATTTAGATCGTGACCTTGACTTAACAACCAAACTTATCAAGCAGTCTCTGTCGAACACAACGAGCTCAACAGATTTTCAGATTCACACCTTAAGCACATTATTTTTTCGTAATAAGACTGCCTATATCATGGGGCGCATCATTAATGGAGAGAAGATTTCTCCATTGGTGCTAGCTCTGATGCATAACTCAAAAGGTGAATTGGTTATTGATGGCATCTTACTCTCGGAAGTTGATCTGCGTCTCATTTTTAGTTTCACACATAGTTACTTTTTAGTTGATATGGAGGTCCCATCGGCTTATGTCACATTTATGCGAAGTCTATTACCGCATAAACCCCGGGCTGAACTCTACAACATGATTGGACTGCAAAAACACGGTAAGAACCTGTTTTACCGAGACTTTCAACATCACCTGATGCATTCCACCGATCAATTTCGGATTGCCCCTGGAATTCGGGGCTTAGTGATGCTAGTGTTTGATCTACCGAGCTATCCCTATGTATTTAAGCTCATTAAAGATTATTTTCCGCCACCCAAAGAGACCTCACGCGATCAAATTATGGCGAAATACCAATTGGTTAAGCAGCATGATCGGGTTGGACGAATGGCTGACTCTCTGGAATTCTCCAATGTTGCCTTTCCGTTAAATCGGTTTACCCCCGAATTACTAGCCGAGCTTGAGGGGCACTGTAAATCATTGCTTGAGTTCAGCGGTGGCGAAGGCCCTGATGCTGAATTAGTCATCAAACATCTTTATATTGAACGGCGCATGACCCCTCTTAATATTCGCCTTCAAGAAGGGTCACCTGCCGAAATTGAGGATGGCGTGATTCAGTATGGCGAGGCGATAAAAAATCTCATCGCGGCTAATATTTTCCCAGGCGACTTGCTGTATAAAAACTTTGGGGTCACGCGCTATGGACGAGTCGCCTTTTATGACTACGATGAAATTGAATACTTAACTGATTGCGAAATCCGAGAAGTTCCTGCGCCACGCAATGAGGATGATGAAATGGCAAGCGAGCCCTGGTATCGCATTGGCCCTAAAGATATTTTTCCAGAGACTTACAAAACATTTTTGCTCGGCAACGATCAAATCCGTGATCTGCTACTAAAGCATCACGCTGATCTATTCCAACCTGCAATGTGGCAATCGTATAAGAATCGTTTGCTCGCAGGTGAAATTCCTGACTTCATTGAGTATGATCAGTCCTTACGGCTTAAAAATATTTTCCCGGACAATTACCGATGATTCGAAACATAGATGGCAGCATTGGCTCACCATGCGTCAACTGGTGTGAAATGAATCCAAAATCAAACTACTGCTATGGCTGCTTTCGAAGCATTGATGAAATTGCAAATTGGTCTGTCTTGAGTGAGGCAGAAAAGGAAGCGGTTTGGTCGGCGCTTACCTTACGACAGGCAACTACGAACTCTAGCGATTAACGTCTACAATCACCCGACCACGAACCTTGCCGTTCATCAAATCTTCAGCATATTGAATACTCTCGCCTAAAGAAATTTCCTTAGCAATCGTCATTAATTGCTCAGGTTTGCACAGGGATGCGAGTTGAGCCCAAGCTTCAATCCGCTTTTGCTTTGGCTGAGTAACGCTATTGATCCCATAGAGGGTAACGCCACGCAAGATAAATGGGGCAACCGTAGCCGGAAAATCCATTCCCTGCGCTAGACCGCAGGCGGCAACTGCACCATTGGCTTTAGTTGCAGCACATGCATTGGCCAAGGTATGACTTCCCACTGAATCAACTACCCCGGCCCAACGCTCCTTCACCAAGGGCTTACCTGGCTGAGATAAGGAGGCACGATCGATCACTTCGGATGCACCAAGAGATTTCAAATAATCCGCTTCCTCAGGGCGACCACTACTAGCGACAACGGTATAACCCAGTTGTTGCAAAAGACTAATTGCAAAACTACCTACTCCGCCAGCTGCACCGGTCACCAAGATTTCACCATCGGCAGGCTTCAGGCCATGTTTTTGAAGTGCCATAATGCATAGCATCGCGGTATATCCTGCTGTTCCAATGGCTAGGGATTGTTTGGATGTAAACGCCTTAGGCAATGGAATGAGCCATTCAGACTTTATGCTTGCCAACTGAGCCAAGCCACCCCAGTGAGACTCCCCCACACCCCAACCGTTTAATACCACCAGGTCACCAACTCTAAACTCAGGACTCTTGCTTTCAATCACCTCGCCAGTTAAGTCAATTCCAGGGATCATGGGAAATTGCCGAACGATTGGGCCCTTACCTGTAATTGCTAAGCCATCCTTGTAATTTAAAGTCGAATAATGCACCTTAATTCGGACGTCCCCTTCTGGAAGGGCGCTCTCATCAACGTCACTTAATTGAGAGCGATACCCTTGATCGTCTTTATTAATTAAAATGGCTTTAAACATGGCGGATTCCAAAATAGATTAAAAATTGAATGCGAGTACTTTATAAAACCGTTTATCCTACTGTTTCAGGATCGATTATGGGGCTTTTCATGAAACGTATTGTATTAATAGTTGCGACCCCCCTTGTTTTAAGTGCGTGCGCTTCGACCGAGCTAACGATGTCTCTCGGTAATATGCGCCTCATTAATTCGAGCGCCGATCCTCAGCAAGTAATGGATTTTGCAAATAAAGTCTGTAAAGATGACTTTTATATGGGCGCCAGTTTTATTTCTAAAGCAGGCAAAGATTATCGGTTTAAATGTGTCAGGGCCGATGAAAATGAAGCTCTAGTTCCTATTCCCACCACCAAAATCAATCCGTCTAAATAAAGTTTTTTCATTGCAAACTCAATTCTCATCCCTCGAGTTAAGACAAGCGTTTTCTAGCTTTCCAACTGGTGTCACAGTAATCACGGGGTTTAATTCTGACAAAAAACCGGTCGGCATTACGGTAAGTTCATTCAATACCGTATCCCTATCGCCCCCTCTCATTTTGTGGAGCATTGGGAAACAATCCGACCTGAAAGATTGTTTTAGTGTTGGACAACGACAGCTAATTCATGTCTTAGAAGCCAATCAAAAGGAACTGGCCCTAATTTTTGCCAAGCAAATTAAGAAAAATATTCTAGAACTAAACTACACCATCAATAGTAGTGGTTTATATCAACTCGTAGACTGTGCCGCCTATTACGAGTGTGAGACTGTTGCAGTGCATGAGGGTGGCGATCATCAAATTATTGTGGCTCGTGTTCTAGCCATTGAACATAATCCAGATTTGCAACCACTGCTGTTTGCACATAGCCAATTTACGCAACTCGCATTTGATCCAGAAGGGAGCCTCTGATGATGACGCTTTGGGGTAGGAAATCATCTATTAATGTACAAAAAGTATTGTGGGTATTTGCTGAACTGGGTCTTGTTGAAGGACGTGATTTTGAACGGATCGATGCTGGTCTTCACTTTGGCATCAATAAAACACCAGAGTACTTGGCACTAAACCCCAACGGTTTGGTCCCGACTTTACGAGATGGGGAGCTAGTCCTTTGGGAGTCAAATTCTATCTTGCGCTACTTAGCTCATAAGTACGCTGATCGCAAGCGCTTCTCAGTTGAGCTTGCGCCGATGGCAGCCTCTGATAAATGGCTCGATTGGCAATTAACAACCCTGTGGCCAGCGCTGCGGATTCCATTCTTGGGCTTAACGCGCATTCCTGAGGCCGACAGAGACTACGCGGCAATCCTTAAGACATTTCAAGAGTCTAATCAATTGCTCGGAATTCTGGATGGTGTATTGAGCAAAGAGACTTATTGTTCGGGTTCTAACTTTCACTTAGGTGACATCGTTCTAACTCTATGCGTCAAGCGCTGGTTCATGCTGAGCGATCAATACCCAGACAAAACGGGTCCGCGTACAGAGTTAAACCATATTGCCCGTTGGTACGACCAGATTTGCAAATCAACCCAATTTACTAAAGCAGTTGAACAGTAATTAAACCTGCTTAAATTTCTTTTGTTGGTGATCGGCGCCGATGTAGAGATACATAGCCGGTACCACAAATAAAGTAAATAGTGTGCCGATTGCAAGGCCCGTAAAGATCACGATTCCCATCGATTGACGGCCAGCCGCCCCAGCGCCTGAAGCAATTACGAGTGGAATGACGCCCAATACCATCGCAGCAGTCGTCATCAAAATTGGGCGCAGACGCACACTGCTTGCCTCGATAATGGCTTCAAGCTTTGAACGCCCAGCTTCTTGAAGTTCATTAGCGAACTCCACCATCAGAATTCCGTGTTTACTAATTAATCCCATTAAGGTTACTAATCCCACTTGGGTATAGACGTTTAAGGTGGTAAATCCAAGGTTGATAAAAATTAATGCCCCAAATAATGCAAGCGGCACTGAAACCAGAATTACCAAAGGATCACGGAAACTCTCAAACTGAGCGGCAAGAACCAGAAAGACGATTAATACAGCAAACATCATCGTCACCAAAAATCCACCCGACTCGGCCTTAAACTGACGCGATGGACCTGCGTAATCAATCGAGTAACCGGATGGCGCCGCCTCTTTAATGGTTTGCTCCAGAAAATCCAAGACCTCCTCTTGTGAGACAAATGGGGTACTAACACCACTAATCGTCGCTGAATTTAACTGCTGAAAGCGATTAATGGATTGCGGTACGACGCGACTTTGTATCGTCGCAATGGTTCTCACCTGAATCATCGCCCCCGTCGGGGTTTTAATGTAATAGTCCAAAATCTGATCAGGATTTAAGCGATCCGCCTGCTTCACCTGTGGAATAACTCGATAGGAGCGTCCTGCGACTGAGAAGTAATTAACAAAGCCACCGCCCAACGCAGCAGATAAAGCATTACCAACATCACGCTGGGTCATCCCTAAAGCAGCCACTTTCTCACGATCAATTTGTAATACGTCCTGTGGCTTATCGATCTTTAAATCAGAATCGACAAAGAAGAACATACCACTTTGTCTGGCTTTATCAAGGACAGCTTGCGATACCTCATTTAAATTGGAATAGGGCTCGGTCGTATTGATGACTACCTGAACTGGAAAACCTTGAGCACCGGGCAGCGCTGGAAATTGGAATGCAGCAATACGTGTTCCTGCAATACTGTTCCATTTATTTTGAAGATCTTCTTGGAATTTGCTAGCACTACGACTACGCTCATCCCAATCTTTCATAATCACACCGCCAAAACTTGAATTTGGGCTGGTGATCTGAAACATTTGTTTATATTCGGGTTCTTTACTCGCAATCTGAAAAACTTGATCAGCATACCCTTGCATTTGATTCACGGTGGAATTGGGTGGTCCAACCGCTGAGACTAAGACAATACCCTGATCTTCGGTGGGAGCAAGTTCAGAGCGCGCAGTCGCATAGAGGTACACAACCCCGATTAGCAATAAAACGCCCATCACGATAATGACCTGCCAAGTTGATAACAGATCCCTCAATGTGTTTTGGTAGGAATGTCGCACACCTTCAAACACTCGATCAATCTTTTTCACAAAAGGAGACATCTCTTCCTCTTGCGAAAATAGTCTTGAACACATCATGGGCGATAGCGTTAATGCAACCACTCCGGAAACCGCAACCGCGCCTGCTAGGGTAAATGCAAACTCGGTAAATAGGGCTCCCGTTAATCCCCCCTGAAATCCAATCGGAATATAAACAGCGATCAATACAATCGTCATCGCGAGAATCGGATTACCCAATTCACGGGCTGCAATCAGAGATGCCTCGAGCGGCGACTTGCCCTCTTTCATATGGCGATCAACGTTTTCGACCACAATGATGGCATCGTCCACAACTAAACCAATCGCCAATACCAAAGCTAACAACGTCAGTAGGTTAATCGAGTAACCAAGGACTTGCATCATGAAAAACGTGCCGATCAATGACAATGGCATGGCAAGCACGGGTACCGCAACTGCACGGTAACTACCTAAAAATAGATAGATTACAACCGTCACAATAACTAAAGCCTCTAGAAGTGTTTGGACTACTTCCTGAATCGAGGTATTAATAAAATCGGTCGAGTCATACACAATCTTGGCATTTAAACCAGTTGGCAGTTGCTTCTGAATATCGGGGAATGCATCACGAACCCGCTTAGCCACATCCAATAGGTTTGCATCGGGCGCGACCTTAATACCAATGAAGACCGACTGCTTGCCATTAAACGCAACATTATTGTTGTAATCTTCAGATCCCAAAGTGACCGTTGCAACCTGATCCAAGTACACAATGTCTGCACCATTGCGCTTAATAATTAATTTACGGAACTCATCCAAAGAATGGAGATCGGTATTGGCAACCAAATCCACCGAAACCATTTGCCCCTTAGTACTTCCCACGGGGGCCAAATAATTATTAGCTGCCAGTGCTGCATATACATCGTCTGGAGAAACGCCAAGGCCTGCCATCCGGTCACGATCGAGCCAGGCGCGCAGAGCAAATTTACGACCACCTAGGATTTCAGCATTTTGTACACCGTTAATTGAGTCCAACTTAGGCTTAACGACACGTAATAAATAATCAGTAATGCTGTTATTGGCGATGTCGTCGCTATAGAACCCCATATACATTGCCGCAGTCGTTTGACCCACTTGTACTGTCAAAATCGGCTGCTGTGCTTGGGGTGGCAATTGGTTACGCACTGAACTAATTTGCGTATTAATCTGAGTAAGTGCCTGATTAGCGTCGTAATTGAGGCGCAAGGTAGCGGTAATCGTGGAAACGCCGCTGATGCTAATCGAGGATAAATAATCAATGCCCTGGGCTTGAGCAATGGCTCCTTCTAATGGCTGGGTAATAAATCCGGCAATTGTTTCTGGATCCGCCCCAAAATATGTGGTCGTGATAGTCACTACTGCATTTTGAGTTTGTGGATACTGATTGACGGGCAATGAACCAACTGCTTTGAGGCCCAATAGCAAAATCAGCAAGCTGACCACGATTGCAAGTACAGGGCGACGGATAAATAAATCCGTCCATTGATGGCGCTGAAAATCTTGACTCATTGCTCTTGTGGTTTTGGATCCGGTGAATTAGATGGCAAGACACTGTTGTTCACGATTAAGGGGGTGCCATTCTTTAATTTCAATTGCCCACTGGTGACAACCGTCATACCAGGCTCTAAACCTTTGAGAATGGCAACCTGATCACCCCGGGTGGGCCCAGTGGTGACGAATACCTGCTGCGCCTCAAGAATAGGAACGCCTTTTTTATCCAGGCGATTGGTTTTCTTGGCAATAAACACGGTACTACCATAAGGATTGTAAGTAACAGCGGTTTGGGGCAGGGTAAGTAACTCAACCTTATCGCCCAAATTAATATTGACGTTCGCAAACATACCAGGCAAGAGCTTCTTATCTGGATTACTAATTTGAGCCTCAATCTGGATATTGCGGGTATTGAGCTCTACCTTGGGACTAACAGCTGTAATTTTTCCGACAAACGGCGTTTCTTTAAATGCATCGGTCTGTAACTCAATGGTTTGACCCACCTCGATGATCCCAGCCGAGCTTTGCGGTAAGGTGAAATCCACAAAAATAGGATCAATGGTTTGCAAGGTTAGTAGCTTGTCACCAGGATTGACATACTGTCCAGGATTAATCGTGACGATGCCAACCCGACCGCTAAATGGGGCCTTGAGATTCTTTTTGGCAATCAAGGCGATTTGCTGTTCCACCTGTGCTTGCTTTGCCTTCATATCTGCAGTGCTCGTGTCATAGACATTCTTACTAATTGCCTGAATCGCTAATTGAGCCTTATCGCGCTCATTAATAACCTTTGCTAAATCGGCCATGGCTTTTAATGAATTCAGTTGGGCGACATCCGCGGAGTCGTTTAGCTTAATGAGTAATGAACCCTCTTTAACATCCACACCGGACTTCACCGGAACTTTTACAACCAATCCGCCAACTTCGGTACTTAGATCAACGCCTCGGAATGCGCGCACGTTTCCGACGCTATTCATACGGGGTTGCCATTCTTGTTTTTCAACAACCGTGGTGGTCACCGTTGCAGGAGGAATTCCCATACCAGCCATAAACTGGTTAAACATGAATGTTTTTAATTGGTTAAATCCAAAGATCAGGCCTAACAAAATAAACACCCCCACCAGCATCACAATCATGCGGCGCTTTAAGGGTGGCATTTGCATCAAGGTAGCGTATGCTTTAGTCTTTTTAAAACGCTCACGCGGTCGTAAACGAGCCCCAACCCAAGCAAATGGTGCCCAGATCAGCCTAAGCGTTTTCTCAGTGAGAAGCGTATTTTTTATCCACGCTATGAATTGATGAACTAGATTCATGAGTCGATCTCTTAATGACTTTGTTTAGCCGGGTTAACTTGATCACTGGTCTGTGCCTGAAAAGCGGGGCCACTACGATTCCACCAGCCACCACCAAGCGCAGCAAATAATGCAGCGGTATTCGCAAAACGGCTTGCTTGCACATCAATCAGGCGGAATTTGGTTTGCTGATATTGTCGCTGAGCAATTAATACCGCGAGATAACTGCCAGTGCCAAGCTTATATTGTTCCTCTAATAAATTGAGGTACTCCAAAGCATTACGCTCTGCCTCTGAAGCAGCGCGCAGTGCAAGTGCATCACTTTCAAGGGCTTGCAATGCATTTGCTACTTCTTGAAATGCATTCAGCACAGTCGCTTGATACTGAAATACCGCAGCTTCATAGGTAGCAATCGCGCTTCGACGCTGCGCGAGTAAGGCCCCGCCTTGAAATAAAGGCTGAAATACCCCGCCAGCCACAGACCAAATAGCAGCATTTGGTCCAAATAGGGCGCCGGTCGTTAAGGCCTGCGAGCCCATCGCACCGCTTAGGGTAATTTGAGGCAAGAGATTAGCGGTAGCTACGCCCACCAGTGCATTCGTTGACTTGATATATGCTTCGGCTGCACGAATATCCGGGCGTTGACGAACCAGATCGGATGGAATCGAAAGTGGAATACGTTCAGGTAGGTTTAACTTGGTCAGGTCAAACTTGGCCAACTGTGCATTACCAGGAAAATCGCCCACATAAACAGCTAGTTGATTGCGGGTAAACGAAAGATTCTTATCAATATTCAATAAATCAATTTGTGAGCTAGCCGCAAGCGAAACCTGTGAAGTTAAATCAACGCGGGATGCTGTTCCTATTTCTAACTGCTTACTAATTAGATCAGCCAGATTTTTTTGGGACTCGTAGATCTCTAAATTGGATTGATATTGAGCGCGAAGTGCCGCCTCACGAATCGCAGTAGTAACAATATTTGCTGTCAAACTTAAATAGGCGCTTTCAAGTTGAAATCCAGTAATTTCTGCCTGAGCTTGAGCGCTCTGCACAGCACGTCGAGCTCCCCCAAATACATCCAAGTTGTAATTTACGGAAACCGAGGTGTTATACAGATTGAATATGCTTGGATTGCCTGAGCTGAGCCCAAAGGTCGATGGCGTAATTTGTTGGCGTGTTGCTGATGCTCCTAAACCAATACTTGGAAACAATAAAGACCCAAAGACTGCATTGGCATTTTCTTGAGCAGCGCGTAAGGTTGCATCGGCTGAGGCGAGGGTTGGATTCCGTTTTAGTGCCTGTTTAATAAGAGCGTCTAATTCAGGGGAGCGATATAGGGACCACCACTCTGCGGGAATATCAGCGGCAGGATCTAAGGACTGTTTCGTTCCTCCGATACTCGGTGCCGTTGCTAATTCTGAAGAAACTGGTTTTTCTGTATACGTAGCAACTTTTGGAGCATCCGGCTTTTTAAAGTCGGGTCCGACAGCACAGGCTATTAAGCCAAGGCAAACTAAAAGACTAAAGCCATACTTGAGTGGATTTAGCAAAATGAAATGATAGGGAGAAGAAGGAGAATCGAAAAGGCTCTTCACACCTATTATTTGACCACAACAAGCTTACTTTTGGATGAATTACTCGACCGTAACGCTTTTGGCTAAATTACGTGGTTTATCAACATCCGTACCAAGAGCTACTGCGGTGTGATAAGCCAAGAGCTGGAGCGGAATAACGTGTAATAGCGGCGATAAATTACCGTAATGCTCTGGTAAGCGAATCACCTGAATACCCTCTTCACTTTTAATTTCCGTACCCTGATCAGCAAAGACGTAAAGGCGGCCACCGCGGGCCTTGACCTCTTGCATATTTGATTTCAGCTTTTCGAGCAATACATCATTAGGCGCTACGGTGACAACCGGCATCGCCTCAGTCACCAAAGCAAGCGGCCCATGCTTTAACTCGCCAGCTGGATAAGCTTCCGCATGGATATATGAGATCTCTTTTAACTTTAGGGCGCCCTCAAGAGCGATCGGGAAATGCAAGCCGCGCCCCAAGAAAAGCGCATTTTGACAATTCGCAAATGCCCGGCTCCAAGCAATAATTTGTGGCTCCAGTGCCAATACAGCATGAATGGCTTGGGGCAAATGGCGTAAATCATCGAGTACTTTTTTCTCAGCAAGAGGTGATAAATGCCCCGAGCGTTTTGCAATCGCATTAGCCAATAAGTACAAAGCAACCAATTGGGTAGTAAACGCTTTAGTAGACGCTACCCCAACTTCAGTGCCGGCGTGTGTCAAAAAGTGCCATTTGGTTTCTCGCACCATCGCACTCGACGCCACGTTACAAATTGATAAGCTTAGTGGATGACCAAGCTGTTTGGCATGACGCAAGGCTGCTAAGGTGTCTGCCGTTTCTCCAGATTGGGAGACAACCACAATCAAAGTTCTTGGATTTGGAATCGATTGTCGATACCGGTATTCGCTAGCAATTTCAACTTGCGTTGGGATCTTAGCAATGTCTTCAAACCAATATTTAGCGACACAGGCTGAGTAATAACTTGTCCCGCAAGCAAGAATCAGCACCTGATCAAACTCCTGCCATTCTTGTAAATTCGCAGCAAACAAAGCCGGACCAAGTTCGGCGATATTGGCAATGGTGTCGGAGACCGCACGGGCTTGCTCAAAAATCTCTTTTTGCATGAAGTGCTGATAGGGTCCCAATTCAACTGCTTGTGCTTGAACAGGCATCGGTGTAATTTCCCGCTGCATCGCCTGACCCGTTCGATCCAAAACCTCAAATCCATTGACAGTCAAAGCAACCAGATCACCCTCTTCTAAATAAGCCATGGTCTTGGCCTTACCGGCTAAAGCAAGTGCATCTGAGGACAGGTAGTGGCCATCATCACCGATTGCAATAATGAGGGGTGAACCGGCACGGGCACCCACCAAGAGATGGGGCTCGGCTTGAGCAATCACAGCAATCGCATAAGCACCTTTTAATTGTTGCGTGGCTTGTGCAACTGCTCTCTTTAAATCTGGCTTGCCAAGTTTAATAAATTCCTGGTGAACTAAATGGGCAATGACCTCAGTATCGGTTTCTGATTCAAACACATAGCCAGATGCTTTTAACTGATCGCGTAGTACCTCATAGTTTTCGATAATGCCGTTATGCACAACCGCAATTTGTCCATTCGAAATATGGGGGTGTGCATTATGCGTATCGGGTCTGCCATGCGTCGCCCAACGCGTATGCGCGATCCCGACCTGACCACAAAAGTCCTTGGCTTGATTGGCCAAGTCGGCAACACGCGCAGTGGTTCTGGCTCGCTCAATCGGATGACCCGCTTGCTGACTATCAATCACGGCAAAACCGCAAGAATCATAACCCCGATACTCTAAGCGTCGCAGTCCCTCGATTAGGGTATCGACGACATTTGTTTTGGCGACTGCTCCAACGATTCCGCACATAAAAAGGATTTACTTTCGAGCGATCTTTTTTGCTTTTGGCGACGCACTTTTCAATTTCGTGGGCCGTTGCCATTCAATCGAAATTTGCTTTGCCCGCGATACCGTTAATTTACCTGGGGGTGCATCTTTGGTAAGCGTGGTTCCTGCACCTAACGTCGCGCCTTTGCCTACCTTTACGGGGGCAACCAACTGCGTATCCGAGCCAATAAATACATCATCTTCAATTACTGTTTGGTGCTTATTGACACCATCGTAATTGCAGGTAATCGTGCCTGCGCCGATATTGACGCGTGACCCCACGATCGAATCGCCCACATACGCCAAATGATTGGCTTTGCTCTGTGATGCAATTTTGCTATTTTTAACTTCTACAAAATTACCAATATGAACATCACTTGCCAATTCAGCGCCCGGCCGAATCCGTGCATAAGGTCCAATTCGATTAGTAGGGCCAATCTTAGCGCCATCGAGATGGCTAAATGCTTCGATCGTAGCGCCCTCGCCAATGTGCGTATCTTTAATGACGCAATAGGGTCCGATGCGAACCTGATCAGCTAGGGTTACGATTCCCTCAAAAACACAACCAACGTCAATCCACACATCCTTGCCACAACGCAGCTCACCGCGAACATCGATTCGATCAGGATCAAACAGCGTGACGCCATTCTCTAAAAGCGCTTGAGCGATCTGACTCTGTAACACACGCTCTAACTCGGCTAGTTGTACGCGACTGTTGACGCCTAGGATTTCATAATCATCGGCTGCTTGGGCAGAACGTACTGGCACGCCAGCCTTAACCGCCATGGTGATCACATCCGTTAAGTAATATTCACCTTGCGCATTTTTAGCTTTAATCCCCTTTAGCCACTTGCCCAATTGCTTGGTGGGCAAAACCATGATGCCAGTATTAATTTCTTGAATCGACCGAATGGCTGGATTGGCGTCCTTCTCCTCAACAATGGCTTGCACATTGTTGTCAACATCACGCACGATGCGCCCATAGCCATATGGATTTTGCATATGATGGGTTAGCAAACCAACTGCCCCATCACTTAAGCGGGCCAGTGTATTCAAGGTTTCTTTTGAGCACAGAGGTACATCCCCATACAACACCAGCGTGGGCGCCCCAGGATTCAGCTTTGGTAAGGCCTGCAATAGTGCGTGACCCGTTCCTTTTTGCTCTTTTTGCAAAACTGTATTTACCTTGCTAAAGCGCTTATCCAAATCAGCCAAATGAGTCAAGAATGCTTGAACCTGCTGTGCGCCGTGGCCGATCACAACAATCGGCTCAGCCTTGGGCGCAAGCGCTAATGCAGTTTCCAGCACATGCGCAAGTAAAGGCTTGCCCGCTAAGGGCTGCAATACCTTTGGCAAAGCGGACTTCATGCGCTTGCCTTGCCCAGCAGCCAAGATAACGATATTCATGGGATTAATTATAGGGCTTAGAAGCAACTCGCTAATGCGGGTAGACGTACTTTAATCTTTATCGATCCAGGTGAGCGAAGACCAGGAAGGCTCTGTTGTGGCACATGCATCAAGGCCCTCATCGATTGCACGATCACCCTCATACGATTTAACAAACTGGGTCAAATCCGAATGAATGGATAGATTCTGAAAATCAAAGGCATCTTGATCTAATAGGTGTGATGGAACGATGTGATGCATGGAACGAAACAGGTTTTCAATCCGACCAGGAAATTGCTTCTCCCATTCACGTAATAATTTCTTCATGGCAGCCCTTTGCAGGTTTGGCTGACTACCACATAAATCACAGGGAATAATTGGAAACTCCATTGACTGTGCATAGCGCTCGATTAACTTTTCAGGAACATAGGCTAGTGGCCGAATGACCAAATGACGCCCATCATCTGAGCGTAATTTGGGTGGCATTGCTTTTAACTTACCACCATAAAACATATTGAGTAGTAATGTTTCTAAGATGTCGTCTCGGTGATGCCCCAAGGCAATCTTGGTTGCCCCAAGCTCATCGGCCACTCGATACAAAATTCCGCGTCGCAAACGAGAACACAATCCACAAGTTGTCTTGCCCTCAGGAATCACCCTTTTCACAATGCTATAGGTGTCTTGCTCCTCAATATGAAAAGGGATGTTGAGTTGGCGTAAATAATTAGGCAGTGTGTCACTGGGAAAATTGGGCTGTTTTTGATCTAAGTTCACAGCAACTAGATCAAATGAAATTGGCGCCCGCTCACGCAACTTCAATAAAATATCAAGCAAGGTATAACTATCCTTACCACCTGACAGACATACCATCACCTTATCGCCATCGGTAATCATGCCAAAATCACCGATAGCCTGACCAACCAGGCGGCATAGTTTTTTATCTAGCTTATTCTCTTCAAATGCTTGCTTGCGGAGGTCTACCATCTGCGGCCCCCATTAGCCTTGCGATTGCTTCATCTTAAAGACTTCGACGCCAACTGCCTCACAATCCGGATAGACATCGGGCTTTGCAGTACTCACTCGAACTGCCATCACATTTGGATGCTCAAGAATCGCCGCCACGATCTCATCGCAGAGGGTTTCTTGTAAATGAATATGGCCACGTTTAACGCGCTCTGCAATGGTTTTGCGAATGAAATCGTAATCAAGCACCTCTTCTAAGCGATCTTGCTTAGGAGTATTTAGTTCTAATGGAACATAGATCTCGACATTGAAGATAA
This sequence comes from Polynucleobacter sp., assembly GCA_040400365.1. GTDB lineage: Bacteria > Pseudomonadota > Gammaproteobacteria > Burkholderiales > Burkholderiaceae > Polynucleobacter. The sequence continues at coordinate 38,518 of JBBAQJ010000011.1, forward strand.
CCCTCTGCTCAGCGCGCTTCTCAAAATCATGTACACCAATGTTGATATAAACCTCATAATCTTTCAAAAAGAGGCGTCGACAATGAATCAGGCTTGGATGAGATAGTAAGGAGTGCATAGAACCTATTGTTTAATTTTGAACATCACATCGCGATCGGATGCTAGTAAATGTTGTCCGCCATCGACATACAGCGTGGTGCCTGTAATCGAATTGGCATTGGCTAAAAAAAATGCGGCACTCGCAATATCCTGCGCGCTAGATGAATGCCCCAACGGAGTGACTTGGTGGGCTTTCTCAAACTCAGATTGACTTTGATCACCCGATGGCAGAGTAATTCCTGGGGCCAAACCAACAGAGCGCATATATGGTGCAAAATCGCGGGCCATCATTTCGGTAGCAGTCAATAATGCACTTTTGGAAAGCGTATACGAAAAATAATCTGGATTTAAGTTGATTAACTTTTGATCCAGTATTTGAATCGTTGCAGGAACAAAGTCTTTGCTGATTGGCTGAGTCTTAAGGTGACGAAACATTGCTTGTGCCATTAACACTGGGGCCGCTAGATTAATTTGAGTATGCCGCTCAATCAGGTCTGAACTCACCAGATGATCATCGTGGCTAGGCCGATCGTATTCAAAAATCGCAGCACTGTTCACCAAGCAATCAATTCTTGAGAATTGTTCGATACTTTTTTCGATCAGAGTTTGTACGTCTGCTTGGCATGATAGATTTGCCTGCAACGCGATTGCTTTGACTCCTAATCCATGCATCTCATCAACAACAGCTTTTGCCTCTTTGGTGGATTGGCCATAATGAATAATGACATTCCAGCCCTCACGAGCAAAATACAAGGCGATTTCTCGACCAAGGCGCTTAGCTGCCCCCGTGACCAATACTGTTCGATCTGCCATTGTTTTCATATGCTATGCAAAAACTCACTTAGACTAGCGAGCTATGGATATTAACCTGACACAGGCGCAAGCGGAGCATTTAAAGGCAATCCTGACCAAAATTTCCCATGAAATCCAGGAAAAAGGTGGTTGGATTCCCTTTTCACGCTACATGGAGCTCGCCCTGTATCTGCCAAGCCTTGGTTATTACACCAGCGCCCTAGAAAAATTTGGTCGCTCTGGTGACTTCATTACTGCCCCAGAAATCAGCCCATTTTTTGGCCAAACCATCGTTAATACGATTCTGCCGGTGCTAGAAGGATTCAGAAAGCAGGGACAACGAACTCGCATCATCGAAATCGGTGCAGGAACAGGGCAGCTTGCCAAGACGATCGTATTGGATCTGCACCGTCGTGGCTTTGACCTAGATGAATATCAAATCATTGATGTGTCACCAAATTTGATTGAGCGTCAACAAGCATTACTCCTGGACACCTGCCAAGGTCATGGGATTCAAACGCGTTGCCTGTGGCATTCAGAAGTGTTGCCATCTTTTCATGGCGTCATTCTTGGGAATGAAGTGCTCGACGCGATTCCCTGTGAACGCATTGTGTATCAAAACAACGCCTGGCACTATGCCGGGGTGGGACTTGGAACAGACCCTGATCAATTTCTTATATCTGTGCCTGGTAAAAGATTAGAGGTTCAACCATGGATCGATTGCGCAAGCGATGGGTATATAACCGAAATCCACCCTCAGGCAGAAGCTTCTTTTAGACAGCTGATCAATCGACTCGAGCAAGGCCTCCTATTAATGATTGACTATGGCTTTCACCAGCAGGAGTATTACCACCCCCAACGAAATACCGGGACCCTCATGGCGCACTTCCATCATCAAGCGCTAACTAATGTTTTGGCTCTACCGGGAA
>JBBAQJ010000012.1:0-37684 GCA_040400365.1 Polynucleobacter sp.
TCAACTAACTTGCCATACTCCACACCGCTTGGGCAGGTGCTTTCGCAATTTCGACACGTTAAACAACGATCCAAATGGGTTCTGGTCTTTTCTGTGGGAGCCTGACCTTCAGCCATTTGTTTGATCAAATAAATGCGACCACGAGGTCCATCTAACTCATCACCCAATAGTTGATAGGTTGGGCAAGTTGCTGTACAAAACCCGCAGTGTACGCATTTGCCTAATATGCGTTTTGCTTCAATACCGTCAGCGGTATTGATGAACTCAGGAGCTAACTTTGTTTCCATACTTAAGGTAAGCGCCCAGTTGTAAATACACCAAAGGGATCAAAGGAGTGCCGCAACCGTTTTTGCACGGCCTCTAAACCAGCGGTTAGAGGATTGGATTCCAACCGAGTAAAGCGTTCGAATACTTCGGTGCCTAATGATCGAAAGCAGGTTAAATGCCCGCCATGCTGGACTGCTAGTTTCTGTAACACGTTTGCCGTTGATTGATTGGCAGGACCTTGTATCCAACGCTCTTGTCCATGCCACTCCATGATGATTTCCGGTAAGCAATCCTTAGGTATCTCTAGGGCTGGGCAGTTGGCTGGCAAGGAGAGTCGCCAAAGCGCATGGTCATTTGGTATTTGACTAAACCAAGAAATCCGCTGTTCACGAAGATTACGCCAAAATAGATCAGCCTCTGAATCATCGAGTTCGGTAGCGCCTAGCAGATCTCGCATCATTTGACTGGCAGAGGTGACCGCTGCCTTCGCTCCTGCCAAACGAATCGTTAGCTCGCCTTCATTCCCTGCGTGGCCGATCCACACACTAGCATTGAGCGGTAAAGGTTGCCCAGCCCATCCATTGAGTATTTTTAATGCATTGGCAGCGCTCATCCTGCAGCGAAGACTCGCAGTTGCAGCAGGTTTTGGCAGTACTTTTACGGAAGCCTCTAAAAGTAGTGCAAGTGTTCCTAGTGAGCCAGGCAGAAGGCGTGAGACATCGTAACCAGCAACGTTTTTCATGACCTTGCCGCCAAAGGATAGGTCTTCGCCGCGACCATCCATCAGCCGAGTTCCCAAAACAAAGTCCCGTAGATTTCCAGCACTAATGCGAGCGGGACCAGCGAGGCCTGCGGCAATGACACCCCCAAAGGTTGCATCATCCCCAAAGTGAGGCGGCTCAAACGGCAGGATCTGATTATTTTTGGCCAAGGCTGACTCGATTTCAGCAATTGGTGTACCAGCACATGCCGTGATCACCAACTCTTCGGGTTGGTAGTCTAATATTCCCTGATACGATGTCGTGCTCAAAATTGGCGACTTACTTGGATTGCCGTACCATGATTTTGTATTGCCACCTTGAATCGATAGCACCTGATTCTGTTTACCAGCCACAATAACCTGCTCACGAAACTGCGATAGTACTGTTTCGTTCATGCCTAGAAGCGCTCCAGTTCGGGGTGGGGTAATACACCACCGCTGACGCGCATCCGTCCATATTCGGCACAGCGATTGAGCGTTGGAATGGCTTTATCAGGGTTTAAAAGACGATCTGGATCAAATGCTGCTTTAACACCCCAAAAACGCTCACGCTCCTGTTCGCCAAATTGAACGCACATCGAATTAATTTTTTCGATTCCCACACCATGCTCACCAGTGATGGTGCCCCCGAGTTCAACGCAGGCCTCAAGGATTTCAGTACCAAATTCTTCTGCCCGGTGCCATTCATCCGGATCAGCACCATTAAACAAAATGAGGGGATGCATATTGCCATCGCCCGCATGAAAGACATTGAGACAGCCCAAACCATATTTGGCCTCCATGCCTTTGATGCGCTTCAGTAGGGTTGCAATATGGCGCCTTGGAATGGTTCCATCCATGCAGTAATAATCTGCCGCAATCCGCCCGGCGGCGGGGAAGGCATTCTTGCGCCCACTCCAAAAGCGCAAACGCTCTACTTCACTTTCAGAGACTTGAATGCGACTAGCCCCTTGCTTTTCTAGCACGGTATTCATGCGTGCGATTTCTTCTTCGACCTCTTCGGGGGTTCCATCGGATTCGCACAATAAGATTGCTTCTGCGTTGAGGTCATAGCCGGCGTGTACAAATTCTTCAACGGCGCGCGTAGTTGGTTTATCCATCATTTCTAAACCAGCTGGAATAATCCCCGCAGCAATGATGGCGGCAACTGCATTGCCACCTTTTTCAATATCATCAAAGCTGGCCATAATGACACGCGCTAATTTTGGTTTTGGTACAAGTTTTACGGTGATCTCAGTGACAATGCCAAGCATTCCTTCACTGCCAATTAATACAGCCAGCAAATCCAAACCTGGTGAATCGGGTGCCATGCTGCCAAATTCCACCACATCACCATTCATAAGGACGGCGCGGACCCGCAATACATTGTGAAGCGTCAAGCCATACTTTAAGCAGTGCACGCCACCCGAGTTCTCATTGACATTTCCGCCAATCGAACAAGCAATCTGCGATGATGGATCGGGTGCGTAGTACAAGCCATGCTTTGCAACCGCTTCTGAGATCGCAAGGTTTCGGACGCCTGGTTGCACAATCGCAGTGCGTGTAAAGGGATCGACCTGCAAAATCTTTTTGAACTTTGCTAAGGATAAAACCAAGCCTTGCTCAATTGGCATTGCACCACCTGAGAGACCGGTGCCAGAGCCGCGGGGTACCACAGGAACCCCAAGGACTTTACAGGCCTTAAGGATCTTGACCACTTGGTCTTCATTCTCAGGAAGTGCCACTGCCAGAGGCATTTTGCGATAGGCGGCCAAGCCATCGCATTCATAGGGAATGGTGTCCTCGGGCTGCCAAAGCAGGGCATCATCCGCTAGAAATGGCCGTAGGGCATCGACCAAAATAGCCTGTTTGGCTTGCAGAGATTGGATTTCGGCAGAAGAAGCGGGAGCATTCATTCGTCTATTTTAGCCATTTACCTATAATCTGTTCATGGGAAATCGACTATCAAAAATTGCAACCCGAACCGGCGATGCCGGTATGACTGGCCTTGGTGATGGCAGCCGTGTTGAAAAAGATCATTTACGCATCTGCGCCATGGGCGATGTGGACGAGCTGAACTCGCAAATTGGGGTTTTGATGACCGAAGAGCTCCCTGTATCGATTGCTTCTGATCTTCAAGCATTGCTGTTACGAGTCCAGCATGATCTATTTGACCTGGGCGGGGAGCTTTGTATTCCCAACTACACCCTATTAAAAATAGAGCAAGTTGAACAGCTTGACACTTGGTTAGCTCACTACAACGCCAATCTTCCTCCGCTAAAAGAATTTATCTTGCCAGGAGGAAGCCGTGCAGCGGCACAAGCGCATGTGTGCCGAACGGTTTGTCGACGCGCTGAACGCTCCATTGTTAAATTAGGTTGGGTCGATCCAATAGCTGATTCCCCACGTCAATACGTTAATCGACTATCTGATCTTCTCTTTGTGATTGCCAGGGTTTTAAACCAGGCTGCTGGCGGCCAAGATGTGCTTTGGAAGAATCAAAACAAAGCACAAGACGGCTAGAAAGAAAAACGCGGCTTGAAGCCGCGTTCCTAATGAACTAAACAGATAGCCTAGGCGCGTCGCCGTTTGCGAACTGCCTGCGCAAGACGCTCGAGCACTTTTACAGAATCATCCCAGTTAATGCAGGCATCGGTAATGCTTTTGCCATATTCGAGCTGTTTTGGGTCATCCTTGCCGGGCGTGAACTTCTGAGCACCGGCGTTTAAATGACTCTCAATCATGACCCCAAAAATTTTACGGGATCCACGCTCGATTTGTTCAGCAACATTATTAGCAACATCGATTTGCCGTTGGTGCTGTTTACTTGAATTGGCATGCGATAGATCAACCATTAAGGAAGCTGGTAATTTTGCTGCTTCTAGTTCAGCACATGCTGCTTCAACATACTTTGCTTCGTAGTTGGGTTCTTTACCGCCACGCAGAATCACGTGACAGTCTTTATTACCCTTGGTTTCAACAATTGCAACCTGACCATTCTTATGCACCGATAAAAAATGATGTGGCCGATGCGCTGCTTGAATCGCATCGGTTGCAATTTTGATATTGCCATCGGTGCCATTCTTAAATCCGATTGGCGCCGATAGGCCGGAGCTGAGTTCACGGTGAACTTGACTCTCTGTCGTTCTGGCGCCGATTGCACCCCATGAAATTAGATCGGCAATGTATTGGGGGGAGATCACATCGAGGAACTCACTGCCGGCTGGCATGCCCTGGCGATTAATTTCCATGAGCACTTGGCGTGCAATACGCAGACCTTCTTCAATCTTAAAACTCTCATCGAGATAGGGGTCGTTGATAAGCCCCTTCCAGCCAACCGTCGTGCGGGGTTTCTCAAAATAGACGCGCATGACAATTTCCAGATCATCCGCTAAGCGAGTACGCTCTTTCATGAGGCGTTGGCAGTACTCCAAGGCTGCGGAAGGATCATGGATTGAGCAAGGGCCAATGATCACCAAGAGGCGATCATCTTTGCCATGAATTAGGTTCCGAATCTTGTCCCGAGTACGTCCAATTAACTTTTCAGTTGGTGTACCTACGATTGGAAAAAACCGAATCAAATGCTCGGGGGGCGGTAAAACAGTAATGTTACCGACACGTTGATCATCGGTCGCAGAGGTTTTATCTAAGCTTGCGTACCAGTTTTCTTGGGGGGTATGGGGTTTTGTACTCATACCCTCTATTCTAAAGCCTGATAGAAGTCAGTGCGCTCTAATAGAAGCGCATGCAAATCAAGCTGTGCCCCCAACGGTCATTTCATCTATGCGTAAGGTTGGCTGGCCCACGCCAACCGGGACACTTTGTCCTTCTTTGCCACATACGCCCACTCCACTATCTAGACGAAGGTCATTACCGATCATGCTCACTTGCTTTAAGGATTCTGGGCCATTACCAATAATGGTCGCTCCTTTGACGGGGTATTGAATCTTGCCTTTTTCAACCCAATATGCCACCGAGGCAGAGAATACAAATTTGCCACTCGTGATATCGACTTGCCCACCCCCAAAGTTCACGGCATAGAGACCACGATCAATACTAGCCACAATTTCTTCTGGATCATAGTGACCGGATAGCATGTAGGTGTTCGTCATACGCGGTAGGGGCAGTGAGGCAAAGCTCTCACGCCGTCCATTGCCTGTCAGCGGCATTCCCATCAAGCGCGCATTAAGGCTGTCTTGAATATAGCCTTTTAAAACACCATCTTCAATCAGGGTAGTGCACTGCGTGGGTGTACCCTCATCATCCATATTGAGTGAGCCGCGTCGTCCACTGAGTGTTCCATCATCAACCACCGTGACACCCTTGGCGGCCACACGCTGACCAATGCGTCCAGAAAACGCAGAGGATCCTTTACGATTAAAGTCCCCTTCGAGGCCGTGACCAATGGCTTCGTGAAGCAGCACGCCAGGCCAGCCCGGGCCCATGACAACGGTCATTGGGCCGGCAGGTGCTGGACGTGAATCAAGATTCAGAAGAGCTTGATCAACTGCTTCATCGACCCACTGATCGATACGCTGGGTATCAAAAAAACCGTAATCGGCACGCGCTCCACCGCCGGCAGAGCCAGATTCACGCCGACCATTTTGCTCAGCAATGACATGGATGGAGACGCGCACGAGCGGGCGAATATCGGCGGCTAATAAGCCATTCGAGCGGGCCACCATTACGACATCAAATTCACCCGCAAGGCTAGCCATGACTTGGATGATGCGTGGGTCACGGGCCTTAGCGCGTCGTTCAATTCCTTCTAAGAGCGCAATCTTTTCTGGAGGCGTTAATGAGTCCAAAGGGTTGAGGGCACTATATAGGGCTGGGTTGGTGTGGGTCGATACCGAGAGCGGGGCGCGGATGTTGACTTTGCCACCCTTGGGGCCAATGACGCGAGTAGCGTGCGCCGCCTTTAATAAAGCCTCAGAGCTAATCACATCCGAGTAGGCAAATGCTGTTTTATCGCCTGAGATCGCGCGAATACCAACACCTTGATCAATATTAAAACTACCGGATTTGACAATCCCTTCCTCTAAACTCCATTGCTCACTGCGCGTGTGTTGAAAATACAAATCCGCATCATCTAAGCGATGTGCATGCATCACTCCAAACAGTTGATCAAGGTCAGAAGGGCTCAGGCCATTAGGCTTTAGTAAAAAAGAATGGGCAATATCCAGAGCCTCTTGTGGGCTTGCTGATGTTGCAATGTGTGGGATGGCGAGTGAGTTCATGGTATTTTTCAGACAAGCTTACGATGTTTTAGGGCGGGAAGCTTAGAGCGCACTTCCTCGAGTGCAGTTGAGTCTAGCTCACCGAGCACACAGCCTTCTCCAGTGGCAAGTTCAGAGACGATCTTGCCCCAGGGGTCGATCAGCATGGATTGACCCCAAGTGCGACGTTGATTTTCATGAAGGCCACCTTGGGCGGATGCCAGAAAATAGCACTGGTTTTCAATGGCCCGGGCGCGCAGCAAAATCTCCCAATGGTCCTTGCCGGTTGTATGGGTAAATGCAGCTGGAATTACCTGGCAGTCAACTTCGTCCTGCTGACGATATAACTCCGGAAAACGAAGGTCATAGCAAATGCTTAAACCAAACACCCACTCATTACCCTCATGCAAAATGCGAACCGTTGTGGTTTGATTACCCGCTTCAATCGTTTCAGATTCTTGGTAGCGCTCATGCGACGTCTGAAAACCAAACAGATGAATCTTGTCATAACGAGCAATGCACTGACCCTCTGGATTAAATACTAAGCTTGCATTTAGAACCTTGAGTGGATCACTTGCCTTGAGCGGGATGGTGCCAGCAATCAAAAAGACGTGATACTTTTGCGCAAAGCCTTGAAGCGCATCTTGAATGGGACCATGGCCAAAGGGCTCACGCACTTTGACTTTATCGGTATCGGCAAGACCCATTAGGCAAAAATATTCAGGCAGCGCAACCACTACAGCGCCTTGGTCAGACGCATTTTTGATCAGTCGTTCAGCTGCGCGCAGATTGTCTGCCAAATTCGCAGATGAAATCATCTGAATCGCTGCCACCGTTAATTTATTTGCCATACCAGCCAATACTAAAGCTTTAGCGACTAATTGGCAGGTGCTGGAGTGCTTGGGGCAGGTTTTGTCTGGGTTGGGGGCATCTTTTGCTCGCGCAGCAGATTTCGAGAGCGAATGGTCTCGAGCACCTTTGGATCTAAAGGCTGACCATTTTGGTCCAGTGGGACCACGTCTGGCTTATCCCAGCTTCCCTGCACTAGGTAATCGGTCTGGAGTGTGCGATTTAATTGATTGCTAATTAAGTACTGACCAATGAGGGCGCTTGCTCCAATGATTGGATTGACTGCAAAGAGAGCAAGAGCACCGGCGGTTGCATCAATGGTTGGGAAGATGGTAATTCGTAAATCTTGGGTTTGCTTGGGAATATTCACAAGACCGCTAGTGGCAACGCGCGCTTGATTAAGTTGCATCGTGAAATTCTGTGTTCGGGCAATACCGTTGCGCAAAACAAAGTCACCAGAAAGAGTATTGAAACTGGTTCCAGAGGTGACTACATTGCCAAGGCTTCCTTGAATGTCAAAGCTTGCAAATTTCAATAAGCTTTGTAAGCTAAACACCCCAATAATCTTGGCAAAGCCGGAGTCCACTTGAAGTAAGCGACCATTTTCTAAATTGATCTTTACATTACCAGCTAGGGTATCAAAGGAAGGGTCATAGGGAGGGCCGCTCCAATCCAATTTGGCGCTGATTGTTCCTTTGCCACCCTCAACCGCTTTGGGGCTGCCCCAATATGTAACGACGGCCCCTAAATCCTTGATCTGTGATGTTGTATCAATGATCACGCGCTCATTATTTCCTTGGGCATCGCTCGTCCATTCGCCAGTGACTGTTGACGAAGAGCTTGGATTGTTAATTTTGAGACTCTCAATCGTGATGCGGTTTGTACTGTTTCGGGTCTTGATTGCAATCGCACCAGGCTTGTATTGATTGAAATTAAAGTCATCAATACTTAAATCAAGCTCAGGAATTGCAGTGAGCGATACCTCCTTGTCAGATGACGCTCTTGAATTCACCGGATTTGGTAATTTTGGAGGAATATGCAAACGAAGTAATTTACCTTTTAAAAGATCGGCATTTTTTCTCTCTTGATACTGAACATCGCCCTCAAGGTTGGGAGACTTCAAATTGACCTGCCATGCATTGCTACCCAATTTAGCACTCACACTCAGATTGGGCCATGCGCGATTCATGGCAATCGCTTGATTGATGCGTGCAGTAACGATGCGAAGGCCATCGGCACTATCCGCAGAGCTAGCTATGGGAGGAATTTCATTAGTACGATTACTCTCTCCGCTGGCAAACAAAAGACGGTGCCAAGCATCAATATTGAGATCGTTTGCTTGCACATTGAGACCCAAGCCACGTTCAGGGATGATGGCCGCAGCCCCTATCCCAATTCCTTGCGCCACAATACCGTCTGCACCTTGTTTTCCTTGTAGGGTGATTGTTTTCCCAATTTGTGCTGACCATTGAGCGATTCGTTTGGGTGCTCCCTCACTGGCGTTCGACTGATATCGAAAAACCCCATTTAGTTTGTTTCCCTTCTTGATGCTTAGAGGTTCCGGAAGGGTGGTGCTCAGACCATTGAAATCTAAGTCGAGATTGAGATCCGTTGTGTTGCTGGTAATACCCAGCTTCCCTTTAAATCCAGCCTTACCATCCAATGCCTTCAAGAGTTGCAAAGATTGGCGACCTACTTGATTGGCATAGTGACGCTCAAGGCGGTCAAGATCAATTGTGCCATTGAGATCGTAGAGATCTTGTTTGGTTTGGGATTGCGCCGTGTTTTGTCGAATGTTGATAGTGCCACCAAAGAACTCTGCGCTTACCTGCTCAAAGCGGGGCAAGTCTTCGGTGATGCGAATGGTACCTCGTACCTGATTAAATGGGGCAAGATCAGACCAAACGACGACATTGTTTTCTAAGCTCAGTAAAGCGTTTAATTTGAGGTCATCCGTATTTTGTAGAGGTAAAAGCATCTCTAAATCAAGCTTTGCGGGCCCCGATAATTTCAGACTTTTTGCTAATTCTGGACGAGTGAGAAGAACCGGTGTTGTTCTAAGATAGTCCATCATTTGATTGATCGGGCCCGTAATGTTTCCTTTGAGATTGAGGACAGGCTTTGCGCTAGAAACATCTGGAATTTCTGCATTGACATTTTGAATTTGCAGACCTTGATAGCGCGCATCCTTGATTGCCACCATGAGCTTGGCTTGCTGCATCAAAACGAGACCGTTCACTTCCGTGAATTCAGGCCAAGCGCCTTTTGCAGGTGGGAATAGAGGGGCTGGTCGAAAAACCGTTCTGGTGATTGGTAGATTCAATGTAAATTCGCCAGTGCCCGAAGCATCATAAGGCGCTAAATTGGGATCCCCTTTAATTCTCAGGCGCCCGTTGCTGATGTCTCCAGTAATAAATGCTTTTTCAATATAGCTGCGCGCATCCTTTGACATCTCTGCGGGGAGATAGCGGTAGATTGTTTGTACCTTTCCTCTAGGAAACTGAATATTGAGATCCAAAGTATCTGGCGCCTTCTCTTTGCCAATCAGATAATTGCCATCGGCAATGAATGCGATATCGGGGTTGTTGACAGAGAGCTGATCAAACCCAATTTGCCATTGCTTATTTTTTAATGACCAACTTAGTGTTCCACTTGCGCTATCGAACTGTAGACGTGGCTCTGCTAAAAAATCAGCAATCACTAATCCTAAATTTTTTGAGTTGAGTTTGATGCTGCCTTGGTTTTGATTGGTAGTGATCGTGCCGCTTAAATTGGTGATGCTTGGAATGGTGTCTCGGTAAGCTTTGATGCCTACCTGATTAAGGGTGCCGGTAATATTAAATTTAGGCCCTTGGCCGCTTAAGAGCCCACCGATCAGGGGAATATTGGATTTTGGTTCAGCCCATGTGATATCGACATCGATCAACTCTCCACGTGGTTCGGTTTGCTCTAAGACCTGACGGATTCGATTGGGAATCGGCAGATTCATCGCAAACAGACTGAGGTTCTCGAGACTAATTTTTGCTGAGGAGAACGCGAACTTTTCAAGCTCGCCATCGCGCTTGGGAGCCTGCCAGCCAATGGTCATGGGCGCCAGAGATTCCATCGGAGTTCCGGGCCTTTGATTCTTATTTAACCAGGCAAATCGTTGTACTCCCAGCGAAATAAACTTCCCGGATGTGAATTGCTTCGCTTCCATTTCTAGGCGTCCAAATTCAAGCGCCTGATTGCTCTTTGATTGTTGAAAAACGGGCTGCTCGATCGCAAGTTTGAACTGTCCGCCATCAGGGATGCCCTTACTTAGGGCAATCGATCCCGAGGAGCTCAAAATGCCGCTTAGCTGTCTAAAGGGAATCTCAAAATCCCGGCTAAATTGCCCTAGGTCAAGTTGCTCAACCTTCCACTGAAAATCCCCAATCCAATCCCGCCAATAGCCTGCTTGCCCGCCGAGTCGATGAGAAAATTTTCCTAAGAGATTTAATGTGCCTTGATGCCATGGACTATAAATAGCGGCCTCGAGCTCATGTTGCCGAATTCCGTTTTGTAGTTGCATGGATTCAATTCGCAGATCCGCGGCATCGGCTTTAGACTTTGAGAAATCTTTCCAAAGAATATTAATATTAGAAATCTTTAAATCATCTTGTTTGAATAGCCAATTTTCAAGATGAAAGTCATCCCCACCATCGCCTGCAAGAATACCTGCCACATACAAGCGCTTTTGCGAGTCACGTGTCACTTGGATTATTGCATCGCTAGCATGTAATTTCGTGAAATAGGGTTTGAGGTGATAAAACGATGACCAACTCAGTTCTCCTCGGATCTCAGCAATCTTTAGATGTGGTTTATCTGAGATAGCAGATGGATTGCGTTTGGCATCGACCACAAATTCTAGGTCACGAATATCAAAGACTGGGCGGATCCCTTGCCAGTAGACATTCAGTTCATTGATTTTGACCTCAACACCAATGCGCTGTGACAGTAACTTTTCGACAGCTGGTTTTGAGGTTTCGAGTTGCGGCCAAATAATGAATCGGATCGCCAGATGCCCAACAATCATAAGTCCGACCGTCACGAGAGCCAAAATTGCCAGACGGCGCGACCAACGTGACCACGAGGTGGCGTCGGGCCGCATCATGAAAAGGTCTTTGAGGCGTAACGGATACTTTTTTTCGGTCATTGGGATCCATTATCCGATACCCTCCATTGATTGGGCTAGTAGCGATTAAGATAAGGCATGGTTTCCAATCAAGACGTCCTTTCTTTTCTAGAGAAAAACTCCGTCTATGCAAAACGCTGGTTAAGTGCTCATGCGGATTGGCGCGCTTGGCTAGAGGAGCGTATTCATACGCAGGTCGATGCCACTCAAATCGATCAGCTACTCCTACCAATAAGCCGGGCTCTCGACAATCGGCAGTTAGATGAGGCGACTTTAATGAGTCAACTTAGACTGGTTCGTCAACAGTTGATGCTATGGATTGGGTGCCGAGACCTTAACGGACTGGCCCCTTTATTAGAAGTGACCCAGGCACTCAGCTATTTTGCAGAGCAAACGCTTGACCTGGTAGTGCGGTATCTTCGTGGGGAACTACTAGAACGGTTTGGTTTACCTTGGGCTCGGACCGAAGACTACGAAATTCCGCTCCTGATTGTCGGGATGGGGAAATTGGGTGGTCGAGAACTCAATCTTTCCTCGGATATTGATCTAATTTTCTTATATGAGGAAGAAGGCGAGACCCAACATGGGGCAAGCTCGATTTCAAACCACGAATGGTTTACAAAGTTAGGCCGGCGCCTCATCAAAATGATTTCGGAGCATGATGCCCATGGATTTGTGTTCCGGGTGGACATGCGCTTACGCCCTAATGGGGATTCCGGCCCCTTGGTCTGTAGTCTAGAAATGCTCGAAGAGTATTTGTTTGTGCAAGGGCGTGAATGGGAGCGTTACGCGTGGATTAAAGGCCGCATGATTTATCCGCCAATATCGCACCCCGATTATGTTCGCTGCGAAAAGGGGCTTGAGCAAATTGTTCGGCCATTTGTTTATCGTCGCCATTTGGATTACGGTGTGATTGCAGCCATTCGGGAGTTGCATGCACAAATTCAGCGAGAGGCGGATAAGCGGAGTAATCAACGTAGCGGCCGATCACGCGATATTAAGTTAGGTCGGGGTGGAATCCGTGAAATTGAGTTTTTAGCCCAAATGTTTCAATTAATGCGGGGCGGCACTGATCCACGTTTACGAATTCGTCCAACGCTTGAGGTCTTAGATCGACTGCAAGAAAGTGGACTGATGAGCGGAGAAGAAATTGAAGTACTCAAATCTGCTTATGTGTTCTTAAGACGCTTAGAACATCGAATCCAGATTTGGGAAGACCAGCAGACACACTATTTACCTGAGCAGGATGATGCGAGAGCTCAGTTGGCACAAGCTATGGCCGGACCGAATCAAGAAGGGCGTCTCGAAGAGTTTATGCAAACGCTCACCGAGCATCAAAATCAGGTAGCACGTTATTTTGAAAAGGCGTTTGCCTTGGACGAAAGCACCCGTTTGCAAATTGATGCAAGCGACGTAAGCTGGCAACCCAATGCTGATTTATTCCCCAAGGCTAATGAGCGGTGGAGCGCCTGGCAGGAAAGCTCGCGCGCCAAATCACTGCCAGAGAAAAGTCGACTCACGATACGGAGCTTGTTAAAGAAGGCCGCGAACGATATCGAGGCTGATCATCCAGACGATGCGGATCAAACCCTCTTGCGATTTTTTGATCTCCTTGAGGCCATTTGTCGTCGCAGCGCCTATCTATCGATTCTGGCTGAGAACTCCAATGCCTTGCAAAAGGTATTGATGCTTCTCAATGCCTCGCAATGGGCTGCCCAATATTTAGCAAGGCACCCTCATTTATTGGACGATCTGTTATCGGCCAATGCGCAATCTGAGCTGATTCATGATCCTGAAAGCTATTGGCGAAAAGTAAAGGCAAATCTGGATCTGCGTTTAGACGATGCCCTTGCGGATCAGGCAAGCCCAGATCATGCCATGGATATCCTACGGGTCACGCACCACACCGAAACCTTTTTAATTCTCTTAGCTGATTTAGGAATTGGTGCACCAGAGGGTTTAAGCACTGAGCGGGTGAGTGATCGCTTGTCCGCGCTGGCTGATTTGATACTGCAGGCAACCTATGAACGCGTTTGGCCATCGGTTGCGGAGAAGTTTGGTCTCAGTCCTCAGCATCCACCACCATTTGCAGTGATTGCCTATGGCAAATTGGGAGGAAAAGAGTTGGGCTATGCCTCCGATCTCGATCTCGTGTTTTTGTATGACGCACCACCAACCGACTATGCGGCTCAGGAGATTTACTCAGTGCTGGGTAAGCGCATGATTAATTGGTTGACGACCTTAACTGCTGCCGGCACTCTATTTGAAATTGATACTCGCCTGCGCCCCAATGGAGCCGCAGGATTTTTGGTGACCAGCCTTGATTCCTTTCGACGCTATCAATTGCGTGAGGGGGATAATGCCGCCTGGATTTGGGAGCATCAAGCTATTTCTCGGGCACGCTTTGCTGCAGGCGATCCAAAGGTCGGAGCTCAATTTGAAGAAATACGCAAGGAAGTTCTTGTCCATGAACGAAATCAATCCGACCTCAAACATGAAATTATTGAGATGCGCCATAAGGTCCATGCCGGTCATCCCAATCCATCCACTGATTTTGATCTCAAGCACGATCCCGGTGGCATGGTGGATATTGAATTCATCGTTCAGTATTTGGTTTTGGCTTACGCTCGTAAGCACCCTGGTTTATTGGGCAACTTAGGGAATATTGCGCTTTTAGGGATTACGGCAAGGCACCAGTTGATTTCTGAGATGGATGCGCTTGAAATCGGGAATGCTTACCGTATGTTCCGGGCTCAACAGCATCGATTACGTCTGGACGGAGCTGAAAAAATTCGGGTATCTATCCATGAGTACCCTGATTTTGCCAAAGCAAAGGCGTGTGTGACCAAACTTTGGGAGCTAGTCTTTGGCGCTCCCTCGCAACCGGTTTAATTGATTTAGGTCTGATTTAATAATTCTCTGGCGTGTCGCCGCGTGGTGTCAGTAATCGTTGTACCACCGAGCATCCGAGCGATTTCTTCGATGCGTTCTTGACGGCCCAAACTCTTTACATCGGAATGGGTTTTGCCATCCAATGCTTGTTTGCTAACTTTGAAATGATGATCGCCTTGGGCGGCTACTTGGGCTAGATGGGTGACGCAAAGGATTTGATGGGACTGACCCAGTTGCCTCAACAGTTCACCAACCGTCTGGGCCACCGCTCCTCCAATACCAGAATCCACTTCATCAAAGATGAGGGTTGGGGTAAAACTTGCCTTACTGGTAATTACGCTAATGGCTAAGCTAATTCGTGCTAACTCTCCCCCAGAGGCAACCCTGGCTAAAGGCTTTGGTGTGCTGCCGCTGTGAGCAGCGATGAGAAATTCAATTTGATCAATTCCATGACGACTGGCTTCGCTTGGACTGACAAGGACTTGCAGCTGACCGCCTGTCATTGCGAGGCGCTGCATCGCATCGCTGACAGCTTGGCTGAGCTCTGCGGCTGCCTGATGTCGACGCTTTGATAATTCCTTGGCAAGTTTTAGAAATTCGGACTCTTGAACCTTAAATTTTTGACGCAAAGAGTCGATATCTTGTGCTGCTGTGAACGCCGCTAATTTTTCTTGAGAGCTGATCCAAAGTTCTGGCAATTGCTCGGGATTGACTTTGTATTTGCGAGCCGCGGTATGGAGCGTCTGCATACGGGCTTCGAGCTCTGCGAGGCGATCTGGATCTAAATCCATTTTTTGTCGGTATCGATTTAATCCATGAATCGCCTCGTCAATCTGAATCTGAGCATGACTGAGACTTTCATTGATCTCATTCAAATTGGGATCATGCTTTACTAAATCATCAATCGCATGCTGCACCCGATGAAGTTGCGACTCAATGGAATGCTCAGCATCACTTAAGCCATCAATCGCGAGCTCAACCCCTTGAATAATCTTGGCGGCATTGGCCAGGCGAGCATGCGCTGTTTGGATTTCTCCCCATTCATTTGCTTGTGGTGCAATTTCATTGAGCTCATCAAGCTGCCACTGAAGACGCTCTTGCTCGCGCTGTAAATCAGCGCCCGCTGCTTCGGCTTGCTGCAATTGCTTGGCGGTGGCATTCATGGATTGATAGGTTTGCGCCACAATTGCTGCTTGGTCATGAAGATTGGCATGTCGATCGAGCAGCTCGCGTTGTGCACCGGTCTTAAGAAGTAATTGGTGGGCGTGTTGCCCATGAATATCAACGAGACGATCACCTAGTTCGCGTAACTGATTTAAGGATGCAGCACCACCATTAATGTAGGCCTTGCTCCGACCAGAATGATCGACACTGCGTTTAATCACAATGCGATGGTTATCTTCGAGCGGAAAATCAGCCTCGCGCAACCATTCAGCAATTTCATCTTGCAAGTCCTCTTGGACCTGAAAAATAGCAGCGATCTCTGCGCGTTGGCAGCCCTCACGGATTTGACTGGTATCGGCACGCTCGCCCAGAGCGAGGGCGAGGGCATCTAGCAAAATTGATTTACCTGCGCCAGTCTCGCCAGTTAAAACACTAAAACCCGAGCCAAAATCAAGTTCTAGGTGATCCACAATCACAAAATCACGCAATGCTAATGATTGAAGCATCTTGATTGACCCAGATTAAAACGTGGAAGGATACTCGTTCCAGTGCAACTTTTCTCTCAGGGTCTGGTAGTCACTGTGTCCCAGTGGATGTAGGAGGGAGATGGATTTGTTTGAGCGCTTCACCTCAACCCGATCACCGATTTGTAATTTAGTTAATGATTGCATATCAAAGTTCACAATCACTTCTCGCCCACCGGCAACTTCGATGGCAATTTGAGACTCTTGAGCCAATACGATGGGTCGATTGGAGAGGGCATGGGGAGCGATTGGGACCAGCACAATGCCCGGAACTCGGGGATGCAAAATGGGGCCACCTGCTGAGAGGGCGTATGCGGTTGAACCGGTTGGGGTGGACACGATTAGGCCATCGGAGCGCTGGTTATACATGAAGGAGCCGTTGACATGCACTTTTAACTCCACCATTCCTGAGAGTCCTGAGCGATTGACGACCACATCGTTTAAGGCTAAGCCCCGATGAATCTCTTGATCGTTGCGCCATACGCTAGCCTCTAGTAACGAACGTTCATCGATCTCATAGTGACCATCAAGCATGGGCGGTAGGACCGTTTTGGCATCCTCAAACGGGATGTCGGTCATGTAACCCAAGCGCCCCATATTGATCCCCAGGAGTGGTACCCCCGTCCCGGCAATTTGGCGACCAATGCCGAGCATGGTGCCATCACCCCCCAAAATAACCGCCAAATCCGTGAATTTCTGGAAATCCTGAAGTTGGATGGTCTGCAAATTGGCGTTCGGCAAATGGGTGGCCGTGGACGCCTCTATGCTGAGCTCGCAGCCATGATTTGTGAGGATTTGGGCTAATTCGTGTAAATGCTGCCCAATACCGTCTGCTTGGTGCTTACCCACAAGGGTTACGCGCCTAAACTTCTTCTGCAGGGGTGTGCTTGATGGGCTTAACATATGACGATTAAACCATAGGCATAAAATTACTCCAATCATGGATGATCGCTCAAAAGTTCTGCTTAAAACCTTAATCGAGAGATATATCGAAGAAGGCCAGCCAGTAGGCTCGCGGACCCTGTCACGCTTTTCAGGATTAGATCTCTCGGCAGCGACGATTCGGAATGTGATGTCCGATCTTGAGGACCTTGGTTTGGTGACCAGTCCTCATACCTCGGCCGGACGCATTCCAACCCCGCGGGGTTACCGTTTGTTTGTCGACACAATGTTGACCATTCGACCCCTAGAGGAGGTAGCCTCTAAACAGGTTGAGCAATCCCTATATCCCGATTCTCCCCAAAAGGTGATTAGTTCTGCAGCCCAGCTGTTATCGAATCTGACGCATTTTGCTGGCGTGGTCATAACCCCGAAGCGCTCTCAGATTTTTAAACACATTGAGTTTTTGCGGCTTGGTGAAGGCAAGATTTTGTTAATTTTGGTGACCCCCGAAGGGGATGTACAAAACCGTATCTTGCCGACCAACCAGGATTACAGTCCCGCACAGCTCACTGAGGCAAGTAATTTTATTAATGCTCATTTTTCAGGAAAGAGTTTTTCAGAGGTCCGCAGTCGCTTACGAGCAGAGCTCGATCATTTGCGTGGCGATATTGCTGGATTAATGGCACTTGCCCTCGAGAATGGTGTGAGTGATACAGGTTTAAGTCACCCGGATATGGTGATTTCCGGAGAGCGCCATTTATTGGATGTGGGTGAGCTGAGCTCCAATCTGAGCAAATTGCGCAAAATGTTCGATATGTTGGAGCAAAAATCCCTGCTCATGCAATTATTGGACGTATCAAGCCATGCCGATGGCATTCAGATCTTCATTGGCGGCGAAAGTGAGCTGTTGCCCTATGAGGATTTGGCGGTGATCAGCGCTCCGTATAGTGTGGATGGACAAGTGGTTGGAACACTCGGCGTGATCGGGCCCACTCGAATGGCGTATGATCGCGTGATTCCGATTGTGGATATCACCTCGAAGCTATTAAGCGGCGCCCTGAGCTCCCCTTGATGATTGGATCATTCTTGAAAACGAACCCTCATTTAAGAACCTCCTGGACCGGTATTTTGTTGATTAATCTGGGCACCCCAGAGGCACCCACGCGCGCGGCGGTGAAAACCTACTTAAAGCAATTTTTGTCGGATCCTCGGGTCGTTGAAATTCCGCGCTTGGTATGGTGGTTCATTTTGCACGGCATTATTTTGCCTATTCGCAGTGGCGCTTCGGCTAAAAAATACGCGTCGATTTGGCTAAAAGAGGGTTCTCCGTTGCTGGTCTATTCGCAAGCACAGGCTCAAGGCTTACGGGATCAATTTGCAGGTAAGGATTCCAATGTGATCGTAGATCTGGCGATGCGTTACGGTAAACCATCCATTCCTGAAGTACTCAAACGTTTTCAGGAAGCAAATGTTGAGCGTCTATTGGTATTGCCTTTATATCCTCAATATTCAGCGACCACCAGCGCCTCTAGTTTTGATGAGGTGTTCTCCGTTCTTAAAACGTGGCGCAATCAACCCGAACTCCGAATCGTGAAGCACTACCATGATCACGGCTCTTACATTGAGTCCCTCCGTCAGCAAATTGAAGCCTACTGGGCTCAACATGGTCGACCTGAATTTGCCAAGGGCGCCAAGCTCATCATGTCGTTTCATGGCCTGCCCAAACGAAATTTGATGCAAGGGGATCCCTATCATTGCGAATGTCTGAAATCAGGCCGCTTGCTAGGAGAGGCCCTGGGTTTGGAGCCAGCCCATTACCGAGTGACCTTTCAGTCTCGCTTTGGTCGTGCGGAATGGTTAAAGCCTTACACCGCTTTGACCATTGAGGAGCTTGGGAAGGCGGGCTGCCCTCATATGGATATTGTTTGTCCTGGTTTCCCAGCAGACTGTCTAGAGACCTTGGAAGAAATTGCCATGGAAGGTCAGGAGATTTTTCATGAGCATGGTGGCAAAGAGTATCGTTACATCCCATGCTTGAATGACGATACTAATTTCATTTCGGCTTTGCATGCAATTGCTTTAGAGCATATGCATGGTTGGTCAACAGAGCTTGAGTCCCCTGCGGTTTTGGAGCTTCGCAATCAACGTGCCCAGGCAGCAGAGGCCGCGATTACTACTGTGGATAAGCAGTCCCCTTGAAATGGGAGATCACTGACCCCATATAAAATGCAGAAAACACGGTGGAACGACTATGAGTGATCACAAATCTGAGCAGCAGGCTGCTGACAACACAACAGCCGAAGTAAATGAGCAGCCTACCCAGAGCATGGAAGAGGAGCTTGTAGAGCTAAAGACGAAGCTCGCTGAAATGCAAGATAACTTCTTGCGTGCCAAGGCGGAGGGTGAGAATATTCGTCGTCGAGCCGCTGAAGACATTGCAAAAGCCCACAAATTTGCCATTGAAAATTTTGCGGAGCACTTGATTCCAGTTAGCGATAGCTTATATGCCGCTTTAGCCACTGAGGCTGGCGATGCAAAAGCATTTAAGGAGGGTCTCGAGATCACCTTAAAGCAACTCGTTGCTGCCTTCGAAAAAGGCCGCTTGGTTGAGATTAACCCCGAGCCTGGCGCTAAGTTTGACCCGCACCAGCATCAAGCAATTTCTATGGTCCCATCAGACCAAGAGCCCAACACGGTGGTTTCGGTCTTGCAAAGAGGCTTTTTGATCGCCGACAGAGTATTAAGACCAGCATTGGTCACTGTTAGCCAAGCAAAATAAGTTAGGGCCAATCATTTCAAGGACTTAGGGCCCTTGAAATTACCGAACTTGCCCCCATCTAGTCATTAATCGAAACAACGCCTCACCATCATTTGGAGCCATTATGGGAAAAATTATTGGAATTGACCTAGGAACAACGAACTCCTGCGTCGCAGTTATTGAGAACAACGCCCCGAAAGTCATTGAAAACGCTGAGGGTGCTAGAACCACCCCTTCCATCATTGCGTATATGGAAGACGGAGAGGTATTGGTTGGTGCGCCCGCTAAGCGGCAATCAGTCACCAATCCTAAAAATACCATCTATGCTGTCAAGCGCTTAATAGGACGCAAATTTACTGATGCAGAAGTGCAAAAAGATATTGGCTTAATGCCTTACAGCATCATCGCCGCAGACAATGGTGATGCATGGGTATCGGTGCGCGATAAGAAAATTGCCCCTCAGCAGGTATCAGCTGAAGTCTTACGCAAAATGAAAAAGACTGCCGAAGATTATTTGGGCGAGGAGGTCACCGAGGCTGTGATAACGGTGCCTGCTTACTTTAATGATAGTCAGCGTCAAGCCACGAAAGATGCTGGTCGGATTGCTGGTTTGGAAGTTAAGCGCATCATTAATGAGCCTACCGCTGCTGCTCTAGCATTTGGATTGGATAAGCAAGACAAGACCGATCGCAAGATTGCCGTTTATGACTTAGGCGGTGGCACCTTCGACGTTTCAATTATTGAAATCGCGAATGTGGATGGAGAAAAACAGTTTGAAGTGTTATCAACCAATGGTGATACTTTTTTAGGCGGTGAAGACTTTGATCAGCGCATCATTGATTGGATCATTGCCGAGTTCAAGAAAGAACAGGGCGTTGATTTGAGTAAAGATGTCTTGGCATTGCAGCGCCTAAAAGATGCTGCTGAGAAAGCCAAGATTGAGCTGTCTTCCTCCCAGCAAACCGAAATCAACTTGCCTTATGTAACGGCCGATGCAAGTGGTCCTAAGCATTTGAACCTGAAGTTGACACGCTCTAAATTGGAGTCTCTGGTTGAAGAGTTGATTACTCGTACCATGGGTCCATGCCAAGTGGCAATGAAAGATGCAGGGGTTTCTGCAGCAGATATTGATGATGTCATCCTAGTCGGCGGCCAAACTCGTATGCCGAAGGTACAAGAGCAAGTTAAGGCCATCTTTGGTAAGGAACCGCGCAAAGACGTGAATCCCGATGAGGCGGTTGCGGTTGGTGCTGCGATCCAGGGATCGGTATTGGCCGGTGATCGTAAGGATGTCCTGTTACTTGATGTGACGCCGCTATCGTTGGGTATTGAGACCTTGGGTGGTGTGATGACCAAGATGATCCCCAAAAATACGACGATTCCGACCAAGCACGCCCAAGTGTTTTCAACGGCTGAAGACAATCAGCCAGCGGTGACGATTAAGTGCTTCCAGGGTGAGCGTGAGATGGCCAGTGCTAATAAATTGCTTGGTGAGTTTAATTTAGAAGGCATCCCGCCATCACCCCGCGGCTTGCCACAGATTGAAGTCACTTTTGATATTGATGCCAACGGAATCTTGCACGTCACTGCTAAAGACAAAGCGTCTGGCAAAGAGAACAAGATCACCATCAAGGCAAACTCGGGTCTTTCTGAGGATGAGATTCAGCGGATGGTGAAGGATGCCGAAGCCAATGCTGAGGAAGATCGTAAATTGCTTGAGTTGGTCACTGTCCGAAATGCGGCCGATGCCTTAGCGCACTCGACCAAGAAAGCACTTGATGAGCATGGCGCAAGTCTTGATGCTTCTGAGAAGAGTGCAATTGAATCAGCATTGAAAGAACTAGAGGAAGCTATCAAGGGAAGTGATAAGGCAGCGATTGAGTCAAAAACCGAGGCATTGGCAAAAGCAAGTCAGAAGCTTGGCGAAAAAGCCTATGCTGCCGAGCAAGCGAAGACTAATCCAAGCGCTGCTAATCCAGCGGGTGAGGCAAAAGCCAACAATGATGCAGAAGTAGTCGACGCTGACTTTAAGGAAGTGGATGACAAGAAGTAATTCTTAAAAAGGAATGATGCAAATTGGTGAGTCGGCCTCGTGCCGACTTCGCCTTTTGGGAAATTAAAAAGGAATGCGTTGTGGCTACAGGTAAACGTGATTTTTATGAAGTGCTAGGCGTTGGTAAAAATGCCAGCGATGAGGACCTTAAAAAGGCTTATCGCAAATTGGCCATGAAATACCACCCTGATCGCAACCCTGACAACCCATCTGCAGAGGGAAAGTTCAAAGAGGCTAAGGAGGCTTACGAGACGCTTGCAGATCCCCAAAAGCGCAATGCGTACGATCAGTATGGTCATGCTGGAGTTGACCCTAGTATGGGCGGGTTTGGAGGTGCTGCAGGGGGTTTTGCTGACGCCTTTGGCGATATCTTTGGCGATATCTTTGGTCAAGGAAGAAGTTCTGGTCCTCAGGTTTATAAGGGCGCTGATCTGCGCTACAACATGGAGATTACCCTCGAGCAGGCTGCTGAGGGTTACACCACCCAAATTCGAGTACCCAGCTGGAGTAATTGCAAAACCTGTAGCGGTTCTGGTGCAGAGCCGGGCTCAAAGATTGAAGAATGCCCAACTTGTGATGGCCGCGGCCAAGTCCGGATTGCTCAAGGCTTTTTCTCAATGCAACAAACGTGTCCAAAGTGCCGAGGTACAGGTCAATACATTCCGAAGCCCTGTAAGACCTGCCATGGCAGCGGCAAGCTTAAAGAGCAAAAGACGCTTGAAATTAAGATCCCAGCCGGTATTGATGATGGTATGCGGGTGCGCTCCGTTGGTAATGGCGAGCCTGGGATTAACGGCGGTCCATCGGGCGATCTCTACGTCGAAGTGCATGTCAAAGAGCACCCTCTCTTTGAGCGCGATGGCAGCGATTTGCATATTCAAATGCCTGTTTCATTTGCGACTGCCACTTTGGGGGGTGATATTGAAGTTCCAACACTTGGCGGCAGAGTTGAACTGACAATTCCTGAGGGAACTCAAACCGGCAAGACTTTCCGTTTGCGCGGCAAAGGAATTAAACAGTTGCGTTCTTCTCTATTGGGTGATTTGTATGTGCATGTCTTGCTTGAAACCCCAGTGAAGTTATCGGAGGAACAAAAATCATTGCTCTCTCAATTTGATGAGTCACTTCGAAGCGGTGGTAAAAAACATAGTCCTCAGCAAGAGGGTTGGTTTGATCGCGTGAAGAGTTTTTTTAATTAAGAGGCAAAGCAGTGTTCAGGTCCAGGAAATTTTCCGGACTTGACTTCACGAACATAGGCTTTAATCGCTGCCTCAATCGAGCTGCTACCGGACATAAAGTCTTTCACAAACTTTGGCGCTTTTCCAGGACTAATTCCGAGCAAATCCGGCAGGACTAAAACTTGTCCGGAACAATTTGGCCCCGCTCCAATCCCAATCGTAGGAATGTGGAGTGATTGGGTAATTTTTTCTCCGAGCGCTGATGGGATCGCCTCTAGAACGAGCATTTGGGCTCCTGCAGCCTGGCAAGCATGGGCTTGCTCAAACATCAGAGCGCCGGCATCTTTTGACTTGCCTTGGACTTTATAACCACCTAGCAAGTGCACGGACTGAGGTAAGAGCCCCAGGTGAGCACAAACTGGAACGCTGCGCTCCACTAAAAATTGAATGATATCGACCTGCCAACCGCCACCTTCAAGCTTCACCATGTCAGCGCCAGCGCGCATCAGCTCAGCGGCTGATTCCAATGCTTGCACGGGGTCTCCATAGCTTGCAAATGGTAGATCGGCAATCAAGAATGCATGGTGATTGGCACGGGCAACGCATTCTGTGTGATAAGCCATTTCCTCAACGGTAACTGGAGTGGTACTGCTGTGCCCTTGGATCACATTGCCAAGCGAGTCTCCAATCAGAATCACTTCAACCCCACAGCGATTGAGAAGAGCACTCATGGTCGAGTCGTATGCGGTAAGAACCGCAATTTTCTCGCCATCCGCATGCATGGCCAATAACTTCGTGATCGTAATTGGCTTATCGCCTTGTAAATAACTCATCAGTCAATTTTAAGCCTAATGCAGCTGTTGGCCGCAATCGCAGTGTTTGCAGGTGATTCGGGTAATGCGTTGATGCGCAATATTCGGCAAAAGATTTTTTAAGGGACCGTGGTTGGGTAAAAAGAAATCGGGGCAGATTTCAAGTAAAGGAAGAATCACAAATGAGCGTTCGGCAATGCGTGGGTGGGGAATGGTGAGCTCAGAATGATTTTGCTCGATACCTTCATAGAACAAAATATCGAGATCAAGGGTTCGGGGCGCATTCGCATAAGGACGTTCGCGACCAAACTGATGCTCGATCGATTGGCAGACATATAAAAGTCCATAGGGATTGAGTTCGGTATCAATTTCTACAACCGCATTGATGTAATCACCACCCACAGCATTCACAGGCGCGCTTTGATAAAAGCAGCTTTTGTTAACGATATGAATTTGAATATGCTGCGCAAGGCAGACAATCGCATCGGTGATGCTCTGCCGAGCATCGCCAATATTGCCACCAAATCCAATAAAGGCCTGCGCCATGAGTTCCCTACTAAGAATATGCGCTTACTTTACTGAAAATCAGTTAACTTTGCTTGGCGTCATTTGGTTCAGAATCAGGGGGAGCATTCAGGTTTGGCTTTGGCTTTTTTGGCCTGCGGCGCCTGTTCCTATTTGGGTTTGATGGGGTTTTGCCGGAAGCTAAATCTTCCAGTTTGGCGGACGCCAGTAAGGCTTCACGTTCGGGTAAATCCGCATGATAAAAGTCTGTCCACCATTGCCCAAGACCGGGTTTGCAATACCCGGTTTGGCTACGTAGAAGCATGAAGTCGTAACCAGCCCGAAAACGCGGAACCTCTAGCAGTCGCTCGGGGTAGCGCCCCACGCGTTTTTCAAAACGCGGTTGCATGGTCCAGATATCCCGCATATCACCCTCATGGCGGCGTTGAATCGTGATGCCGGTATGTGAGGGGGCAACAACCGTATCAATTGCAGCATGGAGGGCCGCTACCGCTGGCATCCCAGTATTTCGAAGAACTTGCCACTCCTTCTCCAGATCAGGCCAAAGCAGGGCTGCAAAGAGGAAACCCGGGGAAACCGATTTGCCCATTTGAATCCGTTCATCGGTATTGCGCAGTGCCTGTTCAATAAATTGAGCCGCTTGCGGATCTTCGAGAGCACGATCCATAAATGGCAAAAGCCCATGATGCAAGTTGGCATGACGCAATGCCTGGATTCCAGCCCAAGCATGCCCCGACATGAGTAATTTCAGAATCTCATCAAATAGGCGTGCACTTGGCACGTCATGGATTAGTTGGCTAAGCTCATGAATCGGTGCGAGGGTCTTGGGCTCAATCTGGAAACCTGTCTTTGCGGCAAAGCGAATCGCTCGCAACATACGGACTGGGTCTTCACGGTAACGTTTCGTTGGGTTGCCGATCATGCGTATAGTTTTGGAGCGGATATCCTCCATGCCGCCGTGATAATCAAGCACCGTTTCTGTGCTGGGGTCGTAATACATTGCATTGATCGTAAAGTCACGGCGAGCGGCGTCTTCGGCATGTGTGCCCCAAACATTGTCACGCAGAATGCGACCGCTCTCGGCAATATGCTCACCCACGCTTTCTAATACGGCCCGAAAGGTAGAGACTTCAATGATTTCAGGACGCTCTTTACCAAAATAAGTGACATGCACAATCTGAAAGCGACGCCCAATCAATCGTGAGCGCCTAAATAATTTTTGTACTTGTTCGGGGGTGGCATTAGTTGCTACATCAAAATCTTTAGGGGCGATTCCTAAAACAAGATCACGAACTGCCCCACCCACGATATAGGCTTTATAGCCTCCCTGCTGTAAGGTATGAGTGACCTTGACCGCATTTTTTGAGAGTAAGGCAGTATCGATGCGATGGGTTTTCTTAGAAATCTTATGAGCCACCAAATTGGCCCCAGATTGATCCGACTTTGGACGGGGGCCTCGACGCAATAACCGATCGATGAATTTAGTGATCATGAGGATGCGCCAGAATCCATTTAATGAAATAGTTCTAGGATCGGCCAGTGACGCTTTTCTGCTTCAGCCCGTAGACGCGAATCTGGATTGGTAGCCACTGGATTCGTTACTCTTTCCAATAATGGCAAATCATTCATGGAGTCGGAGTAAAAGAAGCTTTGCTCAATGGATTCCAAACACAATCCCAAACCGGTCAACCAATCATTGACTCGAGTAATTTTTCCTTCTTTAAAGCTCGGAATTCCTGCAATGCTACCCGTGAAGTTCGCACCCGGTTGATTATTCTCAGTCGCTGGTTCAGTAGCGACCAGATGTTCAATTCCAAAAGCGTTCACAATTGGGCGCGTAACAAAACTATTGGTAGCAGTTACGACACAACACAAATCGCCCGCTTTGAGATGCCGTTGTACAAGGGCGATAGCTTGTGGATGTAGGCGTCCATTAATCTTCTCTTGCATGAATGCGCGATGCCAGCCCTCTAATTGGGTACGCGGATTATCAGCCAGAGGCTTTAAGGCAAAACGTAAGAATGCATCAATATCGAGCCTGCCTATTTTGTAATCGGCGTAAAACTGATCATTGGCTTTGGAATATTGCTCCCCATCGACTACACCTAGGCGCACCAGAAACTGCCCCCACTCGTAATCGCTGTCAAACGGTAAGAGGGTGTGATCCAAATCAAACAGGGCTAAGCGAGTCATGGGGTGCGTCCTGAAATTTGTAAGAGCTCACGAACCAAGGGTAGGGTAATGGCGCGTTTAGTCTCCAAAGAGTAGGCATCGAGTGCGTCGAGTAATGCCATCAAACTGGGCATATCCCGATAAAAATGATGAATCAACCAAGGCAAAACTTCGTTTGATAAGATTAACCCCCGCTCTTTCGCAGCGCGCGACAGAGCCTCAATCTTCTCTGAATCAGACAGCGGATGAACCTCAAAGACCAGCCCCCAGCCGATACGTGTTCGTAAATCCTCTCGTAATGCCAATTGTGCAGGAGGTGCATGCCCAGACAAATATACGAACGAGTGTGGTGAAGCGTGTACTAAATTGAGTAAGCGAAAAAGACTGGCTTGTTGATGTGTATCCAGCCGATCCACATCATCCAAGGTCATAATGATCGGTACGGAGCTCACGGCAGCAGCGAGTTTATGCTCAGCATCAACCCAGCCACTCGGTTCATTGGGGGATAGTCGAATCGAACTTATTTCATATTGCTCGGCTTGGTTACCCATGGCGCTTAAGAGATGGGAGCATCCAGCACCATCGGTCCCCCACCAATAAAACCAGCGTCCTTCAATCGAGTGGGAGGTGGTTTTGGGCGAGGAGCCCCAACGAGCGATGGACTGATTTAGTGAGTCAATCAGCGCTTCATTACCATTTGGTAAAAAATTGTGCAGTGAAGGCTTGGGGGCTTGATTGATATCGAGCGCAAATTGACGGGGCAGTGCGGATGAGGCCATTACTTTTGATACCAGCTACTTTGGGCGTATTGCGACCATGCAAAGCGGATCAGCACCAATACAACCGCGCTGGCTGGCAGGGCAAGTAACACACCAAAAAATCCAAATAACTTAGCGAAGATTAGTAAGGCAAATAAAACCGCCACTGGGTGTAGCCCAATTCGTTCGCCTACTAAACGGGGGGTTAGGAAAAACCCCTCGAGCACTTGGCCGATCCCAAATACGACCAACACAATCACGAGTTCAGGCCCAAGCCCGAATTGCAAAACGACTGATAGGACTGCCAGAATCAGCCCCAACGCAATTCCAATATAAGGAATCACAATCACCAAGGCGGTAAATACGCCAAGACCAAGCGCTCCATGCATACCCGTCAAACTCAATCCAGCGCTATAGAAAACCGCCATGATCAAAATCACCAGCATTTGCCCGCGCAGGTACTGCGATAGCAATAAGTCTGTTTCTAGTGCCAGTTTGAGCGCAGTGTCTTGATAGCGAATGGGAAGTAGTTGCTTGAGTAATTCAAAGAAGTGCTTCCAATCAATTAGCAGATAAAAAAGGACGAAGACAATCAAGACAATATTGACGAGGCCGCCAAGTACAGAGCTACCAGAAGCCAAGATGGTCTCAAAACTACTACTCAATATTTGGTTGGCGTTTGCAGAGAAATGGGCGGTCAATTTTTGAGTAATCGCATCCCGCAAGGCAAGCCAATCGATCTCAATATTGAGGCTGAGTAATTTGGGCCCCAGCCACGTTTGTAGACTTTGAAGCCAAATGGGCAGCTGCGCCTTAATGAGGGGGATTTCATGGCGCAATAGATTGATCAGTAGTAATAGGATGATCAGGAAAACGCCAAGCCCGAAAAGCATGCCGATGCTACTGGCAAGAGTTTTACCAAGGCCTAGATTCTGAAGACGCAGAACCAGCGGCCTAAGAATATAAGCCAAGATAAATGCAAATAGAAAAGGGGTAAAAATTTCAGCCATAGGCCTTCATACTCTAGAATTCAGAGATTCTAACGATGTAAATGACTGATCTGCAGGATTTACCCTTTTTTGAAGACCCATCTATGAATAATCCATCAAAAACCCCAGGCCTGTCTTACCGCGACGCGGGTGTTGATATTGACGCTGGGGATGCCCTGGTTGACCGCATTAAGCCATTGGCAAAAAAGACCATGCGCGAGGGTGTTTTAGCTGGAATCGGAGGGTTTGGGGCCTTATTTGAGGTACCCAAACGCTATCAAGAACCCATTTTGGTATCGGGCACTGACGGTGTGGGCACCAAATTAAAGCTCGCTTTTGAGTGGAATGCCCATGAGACGATTGGCCAAGATTTGGTAGCAATGAGCGTCAATGACATTTTGGTCCAAGGCGCCGAATCCCTTTTTTTTCTAGATTACTTCGCCTGCGGCAAATTATCGGTTGATACAGCAACAACCGTAATCGCTGGAATTGCCAAGGGTTGCGAGTTAGCTGGCTGCGCCTTAATTGGGGGTGAAACCGCTGAGATGCCGGGCATGTATCCGCCGGGTGAATACGATTTGGCAGGCTTTGCGGTTGGTGTGGTTGAGAAATCCAAAATTATTGATGGCTCCAGTATTCGGCCGGGCGACGCGATTATTGGGATTGCGTCTAGTGGCGCGCATTCGAATGGCTATTCGCTCATTCGGAAGATTATTGAGCGAGCTGGCGCAAAACCAAGCGAGACCATTGAGGGCAAGACCCTGCAGGAATGGGTCATGGCGCCCACTCAAATCTACGTGAAGCAACTTTTAAATGTGATGTCGCATCATTCTTTAAAAGGATTGGCGCATATTACGGGTGGTGGCTTAGTGGATAACATTCCACGTGTGCTGCCAAAGAATACCCAAGCGGTGCTACGACGTGACTCATGGACGATGCCCCCACTGTTTCGCTGGTTGCAAATGAAAGGCGGCGTTGCTGATGCGGAGATGGTACGTGTTTTCAATTGCGGTATTGGGATGGTGGTGGTCGTTGATCAGCAAGAGGCTAAAGCTGTAATAGCAAGCATCGAGCAGCAAGGTCTCAACGCTTGGTTGTTAGGTGATATTGCCCTGCGTCCAGAGGGGGCGCCACAAACGATTCTTATTTAAAGGATGCTTGGAGAGTGGCCATCGCCACTGATTTTGCGGCTTGAAGTTCTTCTGGGTTAAATGGGTCAAACGCATGCCGCTGCATCGCTCTTAGCCAAGTCACCTGCCGTTTACTAAGCTGTCGTGTGGCAGCGTATGCTTTTTGCTTCATCGTCGGGTAATCCATCTTCCCCTCTAAGTATTCCCACACTTGGCGATAGCCCACCGAGCGGATGGCTGGCAAATTAGTATGCAAGTCGCCGCGCTCAAATAAAGCGCGCACCTCGTCCATAAAATTATTTTCAAGCATTTGATCAAAGCGCTCTTCAAGACGGATATGTAGCGCTTGGCGGTTGCTAGGCTCTAGAGAAATTACCTCAACATCGTGTTCGAGCTGCTCCGAGTTGCGCCCTGTCGCACTTGGCGACTCTTCAAACAACTGGGATAAGGGCTGACCTGTTAATGCATAGACCTCGAGCGCTCGCTGAATGCGTTGGCTATCGTTAGGTTGTAGTCGACTGGCAGTGACCGGGTCAATTTGAGCAAGCTTGGTATGCATGCCAGGCCAACCCAGTAAGGCAGCTTCCTCATCCAGGCGCTTACGGGTTTGTGGATCTGCGGGCGGCAATTTTGAGAACCCATAGACCCAGGCTCGCCAGTAAAGCATGGTTCCACCTACTATCAATGGAATATGTCCCCGCACCTGGATCTCTTCAATTAATTGTTTTGCATCGCTGGCAAAATGAGCCGCCGAATAACTCTCGCTCGGATCACGAATATCAATTAGATGATGCACAACTTCGGATTGCTCTGCAGCAGTGGGCTTCGCTGTCCCGATGTCCATCCCACGATAAACCAGGGCGGAGTCCATGCTGACGATCTCGACGTGCTGATGCTGTTGGCGACATTCCCTAGCCAACTCAAGCGCTAAATTACTTTTACCGACCCCAGTGGGGCCCACAATGGATAAAACCTTAGCCGGCATCCGCTCTGCTGAAATTAATGTTGACGCACTTGATGCTCAAGCGTGGCGATATGCTCCCGAATTTCATCGGCATCTGTGGCGTTGGGAACCTCGGTGAGGTATTGCTGCATATCATCGATGGCAGGGCGCAAATACTCTAATTGCGCATAGATTAAGCCCCGATCCCGAATCTCCTCTACAGCATCAGGCAAGAGGATCACAAGCCGCTGTTGAACTCCCAACAACCGCTCCCAACGCTCATGTTCGGTATAAATGAGTTTGAGGTTACGCAAAAAGCGCGAGACGATCTCGCGGCAACTAGAAACTCGTAAAAATACATTGAGTGGGAGTTGTAACTCGCCAACATATCCCCGGGCCTCTAAATACGGATCGAGCATCTCTTGAAGTTCATGCTTCGATAGAGATGCGCCAGTGAGCGGATCCATAATGATCTCACCTTGTGGCAAGGAAACGCGCAGCATGAAGTGATTGGGAAACGATACTCCACGAATTTTTAAACCAATCTGATTGCCAAGCTCCATCATTAAGATTGCAAGTGAAATCGGAATACCCCGACGACTTTGCAAAACATGATGTAGATAGGAGTTCTCGGGGGCGT
The DNA here is from genome assembly GCA_040400365.1 of Polynucleobacter sp. Taxonomy (GTDB): domain Bacteria; phylum Pseudomonadota; class Gammaproteobacteria; order Burkholderiales; family Burkholderiaceae; genus Polynucleobacter. The sequence continues at coordinate 30,651 of JBBAQJ010000012.1, forward strand.
AAAAATCATTGGGATTGGGACCGAATCCAAGCTCGGTGTAAAAGAAATGTTTAAGCTGTTGGAGTCGCTGCACCGCAGAAGCATCGGCAGAAATTCGTTTTTTGAGTCGATCACCTAACTGATCAATCTCATCGAGGGCATGCTGGACATCCAAATCAGGAAACGCATGTTGTGCAACCGCAATGCATGCTTCCGTTAGAGGAAAATGCTCGTCCTCAGCAACCAGGGTGGCAAAGTAGTCAAGTTGTTGAGTTGGCATATTTCTTATTTTGCATGACGCAGAAAATTTTGCCAGCGCAAACCGATGATCCACAGGCTAGCAAAGTAAATGATTGCTGCGGCACCCAACCAAAGACCGAGAAGACCAATACGAATCAAGGGGTTGACTTGTAAGGCAAGCCAATCGTGCGCCTGTGCACCATAAAAAAGCACCATACTCAGTGGTAATAAGCCAACAAGCAGTTGGCCAAAATATTTAAACCAGCCAACGGCACTTGGAAGAGCGCCACGTCGACGTAGCCCAAGCCATAACAAGGCCGCATTTAAACATGCCCCAAGACCAACGGATAGAGCAAGGCCAGCATGGGCAAAGAGTGGCACGAGCCCAATATTGGCGAGCTGAGTGAATACCAAGACCACCAATGCAATTTTGACGGGGGTGCGAATATCCTGACGCGAATAAAAGCCCGGAGCTAAGATCTTGACCAAAATGAGACCAATGAGACCTACACCATAGGCAGCCAGTGCTTGCCGGGTCATTTCCACATCCATCGCATTAAATTGCCCGTAATGGTATAAAACAGCTGAGATTGGTGTGCCAAATATAAACAAAGCGATCGCGCAAGGGGCTGCCAGCAAAAAGGTTAAGCGCAAGCCCCAAATCAATAGCTCTCCGGCCTGTGCCGTATCTTGGGCAGCATTTGCTTTGCTAAGGCTTGGTAGCAAAACGGTCCCAAGTGCGACCCCCAGCAGAGCAGTTGGAAACTCCATCAGGCGATCGGCATACGAGAGCCATGAAACGCTACCGGTTTGCAAATGCGAGGCAATGTTGGTGTTGATGATGAGGGAAATCTGCGCAACGGAGACTGCAAATACAGCTGGCACCATGAGCTTTAAGACGCGGCGTGCATCTGGGTTTTGCCAAGCGGATTTGATTTTTCGGGGGAGCAGGCCGATTCGAGGCATTAATCCGAGTCGCATTAAAGCTGGAATCTGGATCGCTAGCTGTAAGACGCCCCCAATCATGACCCCAATGCTTAGGGCATAAATCGGTTGCTCTAGGGTGGGCGCAATGAACAGGGCGCCACCGATTAAGGAAAGATTGAGGAGAACGGGCGTGAAGGCGGGTACCGCAAAGCGTCCAAAAGTATTGAGGATGCCGGCTGATAACGAAACCATGGAAATTAGACCAATGTAGGGGAACATGATGCGCGTCATGAAGACGGTGGTCTCAAAGGCGGCCCCATCCTTAAGACCCGCTGCAATGATAAAAACCAGGATCGGTGCTGCTAAGACCCCAATCATGACCGTGAGACTCAGGGCCCAAAACAGGATGGTGGCAATCGCGTCGATTAATGCTCGGGTCTGATCTTTTTCTCCCCGATTGGAGATTTCGCCCAGGATTGGCACAAATGCCTGCGAGAAGGCCCCTTCCGCAAAGAGTCGCCGCAAGAGATTGGGGAGCCTGAAGGCTACATTGAAGGCATCGGTCCACTCCGAGGCACCAAAGCTTCTAGCGATCAAGGTTTCCCGAACCAATCCCGTAATGCGGGAAATCATGGTCAGGGAGCTTACCTTCGCTGCGGCAGAGAGGAGGTTCATGGCCTGATTTTCCCTTATTTGGGGGGAGGGGTGGGCATTTTGAGGTCTTTAAGGTAGAATGTCAGGTTTTCGAGATTGGTTATTTGATCTCATGTAACGCTAGTGAATTTAGCCCCACTTTCTTTAAGGGACTGATTTCATTCTAATTATTTGTTTAGATAGGTTAATTGAATGGCTAATACCGCACAAGCTCGCAAGCGCGCTCGTCAATCTGTGAAGCTCAACGCTCACAACGCTAGTTTGCGTTCCAAACTCCGCACTTCCATTAAGGCAGTTCGCAAAGCGATTGAAGCTGGCGATAAAGATGCTGCAAAGAAAGTATTTGTTGCTACGCAATCGACCATCGATAAGATTACCGATAAAAAGATTGCCCATAAAAATACTGCTGCGCGCCAGAAGTCACGACTATCTGCTGCGATTAAAGCAATGGCCTAATTTTTTAGGCCTGTTGCGGGCCTAAGGAAGTACCGATTTTCTGACCCGCTCTCGTGTTGAGCGGGTTTTTGTTTAGTGGAGCGTTCTTTTGCACAATAAGCCGCATAACACTTCGACCTCATCAAGTACTCAGTTTGCAGAGTTGGGGAATGGCCAATCACTCGCCAAACCACAATCGCCTGACCTGCTCAGACATTACCTGCAATTTTCCGACTTTAGTCGTGATGAGTATGAGTATCTCTTTGGTCGTGCCGCTTGGTTAAAGGAGCGGTTTAAGCGCTACGAGACATGGCATCCATTGCATGATCGTACATTAGCCATGATCTTTGAAAAACACTCAACCCGCACCCGCCTTTCTTTTGAGGCAGGCGTTCATCAGTTGGGTGGGCATGCGGTTTACATGAACACACGTGATACTCAGTTGGGTCGGGGTGAGCCGATCGAGGACGCCGCACAAGTGATCTCGCGGATGACCGACATCATCATGATTCGGACCTTTGAGCAAGAGACGATTGAGCGCTTTGCTGCTAACTCGCGCGTTCCCGTCATGAATGGTTTAACGAATCAATATCACCCTTGCCAAGTATTGGCGGATGTATTTACCTATGTTGAGGCACGCGGACCAATTCAGGGGAAAACCGTGGCATGGGTTGGTGATGCGAACAATATGGCGTATACCTGGATTCAGGCAGCTGAAAAACTGGATTTTGAATTCCGTTTCTCTGCCCCCGAGGGATATCAGCTAGAGCGCTCCCGCCTGCAACCATCAGCATTTAATCATCTCGTGGTCTGTGCGGATCCAAAGGATGCGTGCAAGGGTGCTGATTTAGTGAGCACTGATGTATGGACCAGCATGGGATATGAGGCGGAGAACGCAACGCGGATGGCAGCATTCAAGAACTGGATGGTGACCGAGCAGTTAATGGCATTGGCCCATCCCGATGCACTCTTTATGCACTGCTTACCTGCGCATCGCGGTGAGGAGGTTAGTGCTGGAGTAATTGATGGCCCCCAGAGTGTGGTTTGGGAGGAGGCTGAGAACCGGCTGCATGTCCAAAAAGCTCTGATGGAATTCTTGCTCTGTGGGCGCTTATAAAATCAAACTTCATCATTGCAGTGATTACTTAACTTATTGAGATCGTAAACACTATGTCCGAAATTAAAAAAGCCGTGCTGGCCTATTCTGGTGGCCTTGATACCAGTGTGATTTTGAAGTGGCTTCAAGATACCTACGGCTGTGAGATCGTTACCTTCACTGCTGACTTGGGTCAAGGGGAGGAACTCGAGCCTGCCCGTGCCAAGGCGCTCAAATTTGGAATTAAGCCCGAGCATATCTTTATTGATGATTTGCGTGAAGAGTTTGTGCGTGACTTTGTGTTTCCGATGTTTCGGGCAAACACAATTTACGAAGGTGAGTATTTGCTGGGGACGTCGATCGCTCGCCCTTTAATCGCAAAACGTCAAATTGAGATTGCACGTCAAGTAGGAGCAGATGCGGTGTCCCACGGCGCTACCGGTAAGGGCAATGACCAGGTGCGTTTTGAACTTGGTTACTACGCCCTTGAGCCTGGAATCAAAGTCATTGCTCCGTGGCGCGAGTGGGATTTGCTATCACGAGAAAAATTACTTGCTTATGCTGAGAAGCATGGTATTCCAGTCGAAATGAAACACAAGCAAGGAGGCGCCCCTTACTCCATGGATGCCAACTTATTGCATATCAGCTTTGAGGGAAGACATCTCGAGGATCCAAATGCGGAAGCCGAAGAGGCGATGTGGCGCTGGACTGTTTCCCCAGAGAACGCCCCCGATCAAGCGCAGGTGATTGAAATCGAATTTAAGCAAGGCGACCCCGTTGCGATCAATGGAAAGTATTTGAAGCCCCACGAATTACTAGCCGAGTTAAACCGACTAGGCGGTGCGCACGGCATTGGCCGACTGGATTTGGTCGAGAATCGCTTTGTTGGAATGAAGAGTCGGGGTTGCTATGAGACGCCTGGCGGAACTATTTTGCTCAAAGCGCATCGTGCGATTGAAAGCATCACCTTAGACCGTGAAGTCGCTCATCTCAAAGATGATCTGATGCCACGCTATGCAGCCCTGATTTATAACGGCTATTGGTGGTCGCCTGAGCGCTTGGCATTGCAGACCCTAATTGACCATACTCAAAAAACTGTGAACGGGGTTGTACGTCTCAAGTTGTATAAAGGTTCGGTATCTGTGTTAGCACGCGATTCAGCTAATACTCTATTTGATCAAAATATTGCAACGTTTGATGATGATGGTGGCGCATATAACCAAGCCGATGCCGGCGGCTTCATTAAACTCAATGCATTGCGGATGCGGATTGCTGAAATTGCAAAACGTAAACGCGCAAAATAATCACTACATTACGGAAGAATTGATATGCAGTTCGATGGCGTTTCAGTCAGTAAAAAAGCAAATGTTTATTTTGATGGGAAGTGCGTATCCCATGCCGTCACCTTAGCGGGTGGAGTCCGAAAATCGGTTGGAGTGATCCTGCCCAGCACCTTGCGCTTTGATCTCAGTACCAAAGAGGTGATGGAAGTCGTTGAGGGCACAGCATATGTCAGCATCAATGGTCAGGTGGAGCAGACCTTTGCTGCTGGGCAATCATGGACCGTTGAGGCTGGTGGATACTTTGTGATCCGAGCGGAGCAACCGGTCCATTACGTGTGTCACTTCGGCTAGTTACTAGCGTTTTGGCAGACCTGTAATCACCGTGCCGGGCCCAAGGGCCCGTTGCGCAAACCACTTTTGATTCATTTCTAAGACGAACCGAACCGGTGCTCGGGGGCAGTGGTTATTCTGGGTTTCAGGTTCCATATCGGAGAGATTCACAATCTTGCCATCATCATCAATAAATGCGATGGTTAGCGGCAATTTTGTATTACGCATCCAAAAGCAATGAATGGCTTTTTCTGGAAAAACGAAGAGCATTCCAGTATTTGTCGGCATAAAGGTTCGATACATCAAGCCAGTTTGCCGAGCTGCCGGGGTGTCGGCGAGTTCGGCCTCAATCCGGTACATTCCGGCCTTGAGTTCAATCATTGGCAGGGAAGAGCCCTGAGCGACGGTATTTTCTGTGAGGATGAATAAAAAACAGGCCGCCAGAATGGTCAAGTATTTACGGATCATAGAGCTCGGGGAATTAAAATAGTGCATTTTCAGGAATAGGCGGTTTTGCCTCATGCGAAAATACCATATTCGTTAAACGGAGAAAAGCATCATGTATAAGCACATCAAAGTCCCAGCAGGTGAAAAAATTACGGTCAACCCTGACTTTTCAATCAATGTTCCTAATAACCCCATTATTCCGTTTATCGAGGGGGATGGGACTGGGATGGACATCACCCCGGTGATGATTAAGGTGGTCGACGCTGCAGTTGAGAAGGCTTACGGCGGTAAGCGCAAGATTTCCTGGATGGAGGTCTATGCAGGAGAAAAATCAACCAAAGTCTATGGTCCAGATGTTTGGATGCCTGATGAGACCCTCGACGCGGTTAAAGAATACGTTGTATCCATTAAGGGTCCATTGACCACCCCGGTTGGTGGTGGCATTCGCTCTTTGAACGTTGCGCTACGTCAATCCCTTGATTTATACGTTTGCTTGCGTCCAGTTCGGTATTTCAAGGGAGTGCCCTCTCCCGTGCGTGAGCCCGAGAAGACCGATATGGTGATCTTCCGCGAGAACTCCGAAGATATTTATGCAGGCATTGAGTGGGAAGCCGGCACCGAAGGTGCCAAAAAGATGGTTGATTTCTTGATTAAAGAAATGGGTGTGAAAAAGATTCGTTTCCCAGAGTCCTCAAGTATTGGTATCAAGCCCGTATCACGTGAGGGCACTCAGCGTTTGGTTCGTAAGGCATTTCAATACGCCATCGATAACGACAAACCTTCGGTAACCTTGGTTCACAAGGGCAACATCATGAAATTTACCGAAGGGGGTTTCCGTGATTGGGGCTATGAGCTCGCAATGAAAGAATTTGGAGCGCAACTTGTCGACGGTGGTCCATGGTGCAAATTTAAGAACCCCAAAACCAGTAAAGACATCATTGTAAAAGACGTGATTGCCGACGCCTTTTTGCAGCAGATCTTGTTGCGCCCTAATGAGTACAGTGTGATTGCGACCTTAAATCTCAATGGCGACTATATTTCGGACGCACTCGCTGCTCAGGTGGGCGGAATTGGTATTGCTCCGGGCGCCAATATGTCCGATAGCATCGCAATGTTTGAGGCCACCCATGGCACAGCTCCCAAATACGCTGGTAAAGATTACGTCAATCCTGGCTCCGAGATCTTATCTGCCGAGATGATGCTGCGTCATTTGGGTTGGACCGAAGCGGCTGATCTGATTATTTCTTCGATGGAAAAAGCGATTCTTTCTAAGAAGGTGACCTATGACTTCGCGCGCCTACTCCCCGGCTCCACTCAGGTGTCGTGCTCAGGTTTTGGTCAGGTCATGATTGACAATATGTAATTAGCAGGAACTCCAAAAGAAAAACCCCAGGTTGAAACCTGGGGTTTTTACTTGGGATCAGCTAGTGATCAGGCAGCTTGAATATTGGTTGCCTGTTTACCTTTTGGGCCTTGAGTAATGTCAAACGTTACTTTTTGACCTTCTTTGAGGGTTTTAAAGCCACTCATCGTGATTGCACTGAAGTGTGCAAACAACTCTTCTTCACCATCATCCGGCTTAATAAAACCGAAACCTTTTGCATCATTAAACCACTTAACAACTCCGGTCGCCATGCGAACTC
>JBBAQJ010000013.1:0-35096 GCA_040400365.1 Polynucleobacter sp.
TTTCATTTCTCGGTCATCAAAACCACTATCATTACAACAATATTCTCGTTTGAGATATTTTTGTCAATTAACAATAGAGGAATTTCATGAAGAAAATTGCACTTGTAAGCGCAGCCGTATTAATGATGGGCACATCCGCTGTCATGGCACAAAATAAACCACAGGCGGTGGTTGCTGTTGAAACTGCCCCAGGCGTCTTAAAAGTAGCTGAAGGAGTTCAGTTCCAAGGTAAGTTCAAATCGGTTGATCCAAAAACCCGTCAAGTAGTCATTGTTGGTCCCAACGGTAATGAATTCAAAACCGTCTTAGGCGATGAGGTCAAAAACTTTAATCAAATTAAAGTTGGCGACATCGTGACCCTCACGCATGTTGAGATCTTGGTAGCGGATATTAAAAAGCCAAGCAAGGTTGAAATCCGTGAGCGCATTGAAACTGAAAAAGCAGCGCGTGCAAAGTTGGGTGATAAACCTGCTGCCGCAATCGAGCGTCAAGTAACTGTGGTTGCTGACGTAACCGCTGTGGATGACAAGAAAGGCACGATTACTCTTCGTGGCGCCACCCGAACATTGGATCTTAAAGTGAAGGATCCAAAAGTACTCAAAGGTGTAAAAGTGGGTACGCAAGTAGAAGCAACTGTTACTGAGATCATTGCGATTGAAGTAACTGCACCTAAGAAGTAATTCATTAATTGGTAGAGGCCCGTCTAGTGTGAACTAGACGGGTTTTTTCATCATGACCCTCAAGAAAACGGATTTAGCAAAACGCCAAGGTCTACAGATCGCGCTGCGCCTGAAAAATGCCAGCAAGGCTGATTTGCAAAACAAGCAAACAAAGTCAAAATCAAATGCCAAACCCGCACCGCTATTGCAGTCAATTTTGCGCAAATCCAAACAAGACGACCCCACGCGCTAAATCAGTATTAGCCCGTAGTCATTTAGACTCATCTAGTTGATTTACATATGAAGCAAATTAATATCCAAACTAATTGATCTGATTTGCCCCATTTTTGCTTAAATTTAGGCTATTTTTGTAATAGACTAATTTCAATTGATTCATACAGTAACCATTTCCAGTGGGGGTCGCGATGAGTACAAGTCAAGCAATTAATGCAGTGGGTAGCATCCCCAAGGCGATTGATGGACCTTGCGCTTGGCGAGGATCCGACCTTACCCAGAGATCGGATTGGATCGTGCATTGGACACCGGAACAAGTCGCCGAACTCGAGCGTGCGGCAGAGAACTTTGCTACCACCGGACTTGCTCTTGAAAATATTACGCCTGAGAGTTTTCCTCTTCAAAACTTAAGTTCATTCATTGCGAGTCAATTGCAAGAGCTCTTGCATGGTCGTGGTTTTGTGATGCTTCGTGGTTTGCCAATCGCAAACTGGTCGATTGAGAAAGCAGCCACGATCTATATGGGGATTGGCCGCCACATGGGGAGTTTGCGCAGCTCCAATGGTAAAGGTCATCTCTTGGGTCATGTGCGCGATCAAGGCGCCAAAGTGGAGGCGGGTGCGCGTTTTTACCAAACCAATAAGAAACTGGACTACCACACTGACTCTGCAGACATCGTCGGCCTGTTGTGCCTGCAAAAGGCGAAGCAGGGCGGAGAGTCCTTCATTGCAAGTTCAATGGCGGTCTATAACGAACTCGTGAAGCGGCGCCCCGATCTTATCCCCGCGATGTTTACTCCCTATCCTACCGATCGCCGCGGTGAGGTGCCGGAAGGCCGTGACCCGTGGTTTGAGATCCCAATCTTTAACTGGTATCACGGTGAACTATCGTGTGTTTATCTGCGCCACTATATTGAGGAAGCACAACGCCGCTTTCCAAATGCTCCGCGCTTAAGCAAGGAGCAAGTGGAGGTCATGGATTTGATCGATGCAATTTTGCAAGAACCCGGATTTGCTTTGCAAATGGCGTTTGAGCCAGGCGACATTCAGCTTTTGCACAACCATCAAATTCTGCACTCTAGGAATGACTTTGAGAACTGGCCCGAACCTGAGCGCCACCGTCATTTGCTAAGACTCTGGATTGCTCCGCCATCGGGCCGTCTATTGCCCGATTACTTTGCCTCCCGCTGGGGTAATGTCACACCTGGCGATCGAGGTGGCATCATTGTGCCGGGCACCAAACTCTCTGTGGAATTGAGCATTTAGTACCCCAAAAGAGCAAAAACCTAGTTTTAACCCTGATTGGTTTCCCAAAAATCGACTTGTAGTATGAGTTGTTGTGCCCATAAAAACATCCCATTGTGGAGGAGACCTAATATGTTGAAGTCTAGTAAACGCCTCATTGGCAAATCGATTCTTGCGGGATTGGTCACTAGTGCGCTTTGCACGAGCCCAGCGCTTGCGCAAAATTATCCCAATAAACCCATTACCTTAGTTGCCCCGTATGCAGCTGGGGGTGATAGTGATTTCTCGGGCCGCAATCTGGCTGCTGTTGCCAGCAAAATGATTGGACAGCCCATCGTGGTGCAGAACGTCGTTGGTGCCTCTGGCACGATCGGCTCTCAAAAGGTAAGCACTGCGCCACCCGATGGATACACCTTATTGGTGTCGCGCGGTGGATCGCAAGCGATCGTACCAGCGCTCGATAGTAAAACACCATACAAATGGAATGATTTCACGATGATCTCTTTGTTGGATTTCAATCCCGTGGTGTGTGTGGTCAAAAATGATGCACCCTATAAGACCATGAAGGATTTACTTGATGCGATTCGTGCTAATCCTGGTAAGCTCAATTACGCTACCGCTGGCCCTGGAACAACACAACATTTAGCGGTGGAAGTAATGCTCAGTCAGCTGGGATTGCCATCGACTGCAGCCATGATGATTCCTTACAAAGGCGGTGGTGAGGCAACCACTGCTTTATTAGGTGGTCAAGTGCAATTCATCTGCAACAATCTCACTACGATGGTTGGCCAAATCAAGGGCGGTGCCATGCGCGCTCTGGTCACATCAACACCCAACCGTCTCAAAGACTTCCCAGATGTACCAACAGCCAAAGAAGTGGGCGTTAGCAATCTCGAGCAAGTGATGGGATGGAGTGGGTTAGATGGACCCCCAGGATTGCCTGCCGAGGTGGTTAATAAATGGCAAGCCGTTTTGAAGGAAGTCGCTAAAGACCCAGCTTGGTTGCGCGGTAACGATACGGTTGGTGCAATTCCAGCAATTCGTTCACCCCAAGATACTGAGAAATTTGCAAGGGAGCAATTTGAGCTCTATAGCAAACTGGGAGCTCAGCTCAACCTTAAGAAGTAAACAAAATACTTTAAAAACTACGGCCCCAAAATCTGGGGCCGTTTTTATTTAACTTTCTCTCTGTTTGCTGCCTCATAGAGGGGCATCACTTTGGGTATTAATGCAGATAACTCTTTAATACGATTCTCATTCGAGGGATGGGTCGATAAAAATTCAGGTGGGTTCTTACCCTGACTCTCCTTGCTCATCTTTTGCCATAGCGTAATGGCAGCACGGGGATCATAGCCACCACGTGCCGCAAGCTCTAAGCCAATCGCATCGGCTTCACGTTCATTCTGCCGTGAGTTTGGCAATACCAACACATACTGCATGATCTGATTGGCTGCATCAATCGATTGAGCAGAACCTGCGCCTGCTGCGGCAAGCGCAACATTACTAATAATGTTTTGAGCAAGGGCCTGTGATACTTGCTCGCGCCCATGCTCTCGAACCGCATGGGCAATCTCATGACCCATGATCGCAGCAATTTCATTATCGGTTAAGTTGAGTTTATTAATGATCCCGGTGTAAAAGGTAATGCGACCACCGGGTGCACAGGTGGCATTCACCATCGGCGAATCAATTAACTGCAGACCCCAGTTCCAATTGCGTGTATCGTCCCGAAATACCGCGGTCTGGGGAATTAAGCGGTTAGCAATGGTCTTGAGGCGCTCATACTCAGGGCCACTGGTAATGAGTATCTTTTTTTTCTGTGCCGCCTTGGCCTGCTGCTCAAAACTAATCGCCGACATCCGATCAATTTGAGCTGCAGAAATCATCATGAACTGCGAGCGCTGCACACCTACAACCCCAGGACGGCTGGTATTAGAGCACGCTACCAAGAGGCAGCTTGCTACCAAACTACCAACCACTGTTTGAATAAAACGCGGGCGATAGATCAGTTCCATAACAGTTAAACGCCTGATATGCAACAGCGGATGACCTGAACTAACTGCGTTTGAGATTTGGGGCGGGCAAGCCCTCGATCAAGATGTTTAAGATCGCCGGTAAACCTTTGGCATGCAAGCGCTGCGCAGCGGGTAAGACATCAACTGCATCGGTGACTAGTTCTCCGGCACCACCAAATGCCTGTGCGACCTGATCGTAGCGGGAGGGTAAAAGCTCACACCCCTTAGCCCGTTCTTGACCATACTCCCGAATCTGAATCTGATACTCGGCATTCCAGCACGCATCGTTTCCCACCACACCAATAAATGGCAGTTGATAGCGAACGGCGGTATCAAGCTCCGACGAATGAAAGCCAAAGGTACCATCCCCCATCACGGCAACGACCGGAACCCCGGGCTTGGTGTGCGCTGCTGCAGTAGCAAAGGGCAGCGCTGCACCAATTGAACCAGCAACACCATTAATCACACGGTTGGGTGCATGCAGGCAGGCCTGAGCCCATTGACCAATTTCACCACCATCAACGACCAATACCGAATCTGGATGGGAGTCAAGAATAGCTTGTAAGGCAAGCATTGCTCTGCCGGGATGCGCATGGTTGGGCGTCTTGGATGTGGCGGTCGACCAGGTATTGGGACGATATGCAATTGCCTCATTGACCCATGGTAGCCAACTGGCATCCTGCGTTTTGGTATGAACACTTTGTGCTGCATGCAGTAAGGCAATAATCGAAGGTGCTAAATCAGCCTGGAGGGCCAACTCTAACCTGGAGCCGAGTGCATTCTGAGAGCGTTTAAGTTCGGCCGCCTCTGAATCAATTTGTATAAAGCGTGCATCAGCTTTAAAGGTTGGTGAGTTACCAAACTTGAGTGTAAAGTCCAAGCGTTTCTCAAGGAGTAGGACGCAATCGCTTTGCGCAAGGACCTCGGCAAAAGCACCCAAACTAGGATCGCCTACGCCGCGCGGACTCTCGGTTGCAATCACCGGCACACCAAGCGCTTCACTTAATTGCCGAAGTTCTTTAGCGTATTGGTAGCAACCACGCGGACCAACCAAAACCACCGGCTTTTGTGCAGACCGTAACTGAGTCACGATCGACTGTGCCTTCTCCGAACTTAGGGGATGGTTTGATGCAAGTTTAGGCGCGCCGGGACTCGGTGTTGCAGACGCAGCGGTTAATGGATTCTCAAGGGCATCGGATGGCAGACTCAGATGCACGGGGCCTGGTCGGCCTGATTGGGCAATCGCACAGGCTAACTCAAAATCTGCCGCTAAATATTGAGGGCCTGAACAGGTCCATGACGCTTTGCATAATGGCGCCGCAATATCAGCTTGGGACATTTCTTGGAAGGCGCCTTTACCTAATTGGTTTAAAGGAGCATGACCCGATAAGAGCACTACTGGGGCTTCGGCCATCGCTGCCGTATATAAGGCAGAGACCGCATTGGCATGACCTGGGCCTCCAGTGACCATTGCAATACCGACTTTGCCAATCAAGCGAGCATATGCATCCGCCATATGAACCGTTGCCGCTTCATGACGTGTATGAATTAATTTAATGGGTTGATCAATCACTGCATCAAAAATGGGCATGATGTGATTACCCGAAAGCGTAAAAATTGAATTTACACCCTGCGCTTTAAAGGCATCCACTAATGAATGCGCACCAAGCCGTTCTGCCATGATTGCTCCTTGATGAATACTTTATTTTAATTAGACGTTCTTATTTTTTCTGGGTTGCAGCAGCAGTAGGAGCTGTAAAGGATGCAGCCATTGCATCGTATAAAACAATCTTGACCTCATCGTTGACCGCAATATCCTTCAGTAAAGCTGCATTCTTGATGCGGTAAGTATCGGGTTTACCTTTGGGACCCTTGACCGAGATCGTCATTTTCTGGCGATCAATACCAATGACGGTGGCAATAATGGTGGTGGTATTAGAAATGACTGAAGCAGGCTTACTCCCCAGCGGAGCAGAGGTTTGACTGGTGGTTTGCACTTCGCTACGAATGCCTTGGTTGTTGACCTTAGCTAATTCAATCACAACCGCCAACTCATGGGTGACGGTGAGACGATCGCCGACCTTTATTTGAGGGAAGTTCTTGATCTCAGGCCCTGCAACAAAATTAGTGACTGTGCCGTCTTTGTCTTTTAAGGTGACGGTGCGTGTTTTGCTATCCACTTTAGTAACCACTGCATCGACTAATTGATAGACCTCATCAATTCCAGCGGCTGCGATGGGCGCTTTGTTGGGATCAACCATTGCGGGCTTGGTTTGTGCCTGACTGACAGAGGAGAGGCCAATGCCTAAAGCGAGGATTACAAGATTTTTTGAGATGAATAACGATGAGTTCATGATTTTGAGTAATTGTTGATTGAATACCAAATGATTATGACCCGATTTCTCTGGCCCACCAGTTTCCCTTAAATTGACCCGCGAGCCAATCGATTAATTTACTGACTTTACTGGTTAGCAGTCGTGGCGAGCTATAGACCGCATGAATTTCTTGGACAGGCATCGTCCAATCTTCTAATAAGGGCTTGAGGTGTCGGCTTTGAACCGAAGTGTAAGCCACATACCAGGGAAGAGCCGCAATTCCGAGATGCTGCCTGGTTGCAGATAGAAGCGCTGAGAGATTGTTGGTGTAGAGGGGGCCTTGCACCTGAATGGATTTGTTGGAGCCGTCGCGACCAGTAAATTGCCAACGATGGTCTCCCTGAACCGAACTGTAAATGAGTGCGGTATGACGACTTAAATCACTTGGTATGGAGGGTGTGCCAGCTTGCATGAGGTATTCGGGGGTAGCGACCAGAACCCAGGGATTAAGACCCAAAAAGCGTGCGCCCAAACTGGAATCGGATAGACGCCCCATCCGAATCGCTAGATCGACACCTTCCTCAACCAAATTAATGTAGCGATCATCCAAGTTGAGGCTTACCTGTAACTGCGGATGATCCCTCATAAACTCCAGCACCAGCGGTGTTAATACACGTCGACCAAAGGCCACTGAGCTACTGATATTGAGTTTGCCTTGTACCTCGGATTGCAAGAGGCCAGCTAGGTTCTCGGCATCCTCAACTTCATGAATAATCGTTTTGCACTTCTCGTAATAGATCTTGCCAATTTCGGTGGGTGTAACCCCACGGGTGCTGCGATGAAGCAGAAGGGAACCCAGGCGCTTTTCTAGGGCAGCGACATGCTTGGTGGCGGTAGGCTGAGTAATGCCTAAACTGCTCGCCGCTTTGCTAAATGAGCCCGTTTCGACCACTCGTATGAATAAGGAAATGCCTTGAATTCGATCCATAAGCCATTGATTTAAATAGGTTAAAACAAGTATATTCCAAAATAGAATAGATGATATAAAGGTATCACACTTCTCAGAATATCTCAATTTAAGGATGATGCATTCATCTTATTCAAAAGGAGGCAACAATGGCACTCATGAAAGCCGCAATGGCAGCTGTTTTGGTAATGGAAAAAGAGGGCATCACCACCGCATTTGGCGTTCCTGGTGCTGCGATTAATCCCCTGTACGCACAATTACGCGAGCGTCAATCAATCACCCATATTCTGGCACGCCACGTTGAGGGCGCTTCCCACATGGCTGAAGGTTACACCCGCGCAAAGGCTGGCAATATCGGTGTTTGCATTGGCACGTCTGGACCTGCTGGTACCGATATGATCACTGGCTTGTATTCAGCAAGTGCCGACTCGATTCCAATCTTGTGTATCACTGGCCAAGCACCTCGTGCTCGTCTCTACAAAGAAGACTTCCAAGCGGTTGATATCGAGAGTATTGCCAAGCCAGTGACCAAAATGGCAGTAACGGTGCGTGAACCTGGTTTAGTGCCTCGCGTATTTCAGCAGGCGTTTCATGTGATGCGCTCAGGACGTCCTGGCCCAGTACTCATTGACTTGCCGATCGATGTGCAGTTGGCCGAGATCGAGTTTGATATCGATACCTACGAGCCATTGCCCGTTTACAAACCATTTGCCAATAAGAAGCAAATTGAGAAGGCAATGGACATGTTGATGTCGGCCGAGAAGCCATTGATCGTGGCGGGCGGCGGAATCATTAATGCGGATGCTGCAGATCTATTAGTGGAGTTTGCCGAGATCACCGGTGTTCCAGTAATCCCAACTTTGATGGGCTGGGGCGCGATTCCAGATGACCATCCTTTGATGGCTGGTATGGTTGGCTTACAAACTTCCCATCGTTATGGCAATGCCACGATGTTGGCCAGCGACTTTGTATTGGGAATCGGTAATCGCTGGGCCAATCGCCACACTGGCTCGCTAGAGGTTTACACCAAAGGCCGTAAGTTTGTGCATGTGGATATTGAGCCAACTCAGATTGGTCGCGTATTTAATCCTGACTACGGTATCGTGTCCGACGCCAAAGCTGCACTCGAACTTTTCGTTGAAGTAGCCAAAGAATGGAAGGCAAAAGGCAAGCTCAACAATTACAGCGATTGGGTCTCACGTTGCCAAGAACGTAAGCGCCTCATGTTGCGCAAAACGAACTTTGATAATGTGCCGATCAAGCCACAGCGTGTTTATCAAGAGATGAACCAAGCCTTTAAACGTGATACGGTTTATGTATCAACCATTGGTCTTTCACAAATCGCTGGCGGCCAGTTCCTACATGTCTATGGCGCACGTCAATGGATTAATTGCGGTCAAGCAGGCCCCTTAGGCTGGACAGTACCTGCCGCACTCGGCGTGTTGGCTGCTGACCCAACTCGCACTGTCGTTGGTCTTGCAGGTGATTATGACTTCCAGTTCCTAATCGAGGAATTGGCAGTTGGTGCCCAATTTAAGTTGCCACTCGTCATGGTTTTGGTGAACAACAGCTACTTGGGTCTCATCCGTCAGGCGCAGCGTGGCTTCGATATGGATTACTGTGTCCAGCTCGCGTTTGACAACATCAACGTTCACGATGAGAACCTGAAGGGCTATGGTGTTGATCACGGTAAGGTGGTTGAAGGCTTAGGTTGCAAAACCTTACGCGTTACCCATCCAGGCAAGATTCAGG
The DNA here is from genome assembly GCA_040400365.1 of Polynucleobacter sp. Lineage (GTDB taxonomy): Bacteria > Pseudomonadota > Gammaproteobacteria > Burkholderiales > Burkholderiaceae > Polynucleobacter. Next base: position 9,187 of record JBBAQJ010000013.1, read on the forward strand.
AGGCTTTGATCGAGGCGCAGAAGATGGCCAAAGAATATCGGGTACCCGTAGTTGTTGAGATTATTTTGGAGAAGGTAACCAATATCGCAATGGGTACTGAGATCAATAACATCAACGAGTTTGAAGATATTGATTGCCGTCACCCAGCTGGCACTGAAGGCTTGGTAACAGCCGGTCTTTTAGAATAAGTCTTTTTTTAACTCAACCAGAGGAACTGGAATGCCAAAGTTTGCTGCAAATCTAACCATGTTGTTTAATGAGGTGCCCTTTATGGAGCGCTTTGATCGCGCAGCCGCTTGTGGTTTTCAGGCAGTCGAGTTCCTCTTTCCTTACCCGTTTGCTGCAAGTGAGATCAAAGCAGCGTTAGATCGCAATCAGCTCAAATTGGTTCTGCACAACCTACCAGCAGGTAATTGGGAAGCGGGTGAGCGAGGCATTGCGTGCTTGCCCGATCGGGTCGATGAGTTTAAGTCTGGTGTTGCCAAGGCGATTGAGTATGCCAAGGCCCTCGGTGTTGGTCAGCTCAATTGCTTAGCTGGTAAAGTGCCGGACGGTGTTGATCATAAAACCTTGCATGCAACCTTCGTGAGTAATCTACGCTACGCAGCAGCGGAGTTGAAAAAGCATCAGCTCAAGTTACTGATTGAACCCATCAATACATTTGATATCCCTGGCTTCTTCTTGTCCACCACCGCTCAAGGTATTGCGATCTTGGATGAGGTGGGTGCGGATAACGCTTTCTTGCAATACGACATTTATCATGCGCAACGCATGGAAGGGGAGTTGGCAAACTCCATGAAGAAGTACTTCAATCGCATTGCGCATCTTCAGTTAGCGGATAACCCTGGTCGCAATGAGCCCGGGACTGGTGAAATTAATTACGCCTATTTGTTCAAGTTCATTGATCAACTAGGTTATCAAGGTTGGATCGGCTGCGAATATAAGCCAGCCACCACGACCGAAGCCGGTTTGGGTTGGTTGAAGTCGGTTTCCTAAAATCTATTTAGTTCGTTATTTTTCTTCAAAGGGATTGCTATGAGTGCAAAGAAATTGGGTTTCGTTGGATTAGGTATTATGGGTTCTCCAATGGCTGGTCACTTAATCAAAGGTGGTCACACGGTTTATTTAGCCACCCGTAGCCAAGTACCTGAAGAGCTTGTAAAAGCAGGAGGGATTGCTTGCAAGTCTCCCGCAGAGGTTGCTCAGCATGCGGATATCATTTTCACAATGGTTCCTGATACACCCGATGTTGAAAAAGTTCTCTTTGGCGAGAATGGCATCGCATCCGGAATTAGCAAAGGCAAGATTGTGGTGGACATGAGTTCCATCTCGCCAATTGCGACCAAAGAGTTTGCTAAAAAGCTCAATGATCTTGGGTGCGACTATGTCGATGCCCCAGTATCGGGCGGTCAAGTTGGCGCACAAAACGCCACACTCTCGATTATGGTTGGAGGAGACGAAGCGGTGTTTAATCAAGTCAAACCGCTCTTTGAATTAATGGGTAAAAACATCAACCTCGTGGGCGGCAACGGAGCGGGGCAAACTGCAAAAGTGGCCAATCAAATTATCGTGGCTCTCAATATTGAGGCGGTTGGTGAGGCTCTCTTATTTGCTGCTAAAGCAGGCGCCGATCCTGCCAAGGTTCGTCAAGCATTGATGGGTGGCTTTGCAAGCTCAAAGATTTTAGAAGTGCATGGTGAGCGTATGGTCAATCGCACCTTTAATCCAGGCTTTCGGATTGAGTTGCACCAAAAGGATTTAAATCTAGCACTGAGCAGCGCCAAAGCACTCGGTGTCTCATTACCCAATACGGCAACTGCCCAAGAGTTATTTAACTCGTGTGCAGCTCACGGCGGTAAGGCCTGGGACCATTCAGCCATGGTTAAGGCGCTCGAGACCTTAGCGAACTTTGAGATTGGACAAAAAGCAAACTAAGACGCCATGCCCGATCATCCTGATCTGCTGATCGTCTATTTGCACGGATTTCGGTCGTCCCCGAACTCCTCCAAAGCTCAATTAACAGGGGATGCGATTGCATCCCTGGCTGAAAAGGGCAACTCCATTGATTGGTATTGCCCCCAACTGCCTCCATCTCCCGCGGAAGCGATCGCCATGATCAAAACCAAGATTGAGGTGACAAACCCCAAACGCATTAGTTTTATTGGTTCATCGCTTGGTGGATTCTATGCAACGCATTTGGCTGAGCAATTTCCTAATGCACGCGCTGTGTTGCTTAATCCAGCAGTGCGAGCCGCTCGGGAGTTGGCGCCCTATGTTGGGCAGCTGACTGCTTATGACAGTGATGAGCCTTTTGATTGGCGCGCTGAGTATGTCGAGCAGTTGCGTGCACAGCAAGTTGAAGCGATTACCCATCCCGAACGCTATTTACTTGTTGCAGCGACAGGCGATGAGTTACTCGACTGGCATGAGATGGTCGACTTTTATCCCAATGCGAACCGTGAGGTTATTGAAGGGAGCGATCACGGCATTACCGAGTATCCCTTGTATCTAGATCAGGTCGTTCACTTCGCCTGCTATCTTGACTAATTAGCGAGCGGAGTTAGTTCCGACTCTAAATTGCTCTTCAATGGCTTTCGTGATTTTGGTGCGGGCGTGATTCTTGCGCTCTAGCAGGCCTACCCGGCGATAAATGGTTTTACGAGGCGGATTTGCAATCACGATGCGTTTGTCTTTGTCCCACTCGACATTGGCAAGTTTTGGTACTACGGCATAGCCAAAGCCTTGGCGAACTAACTCAATAATCGCCTCTACTGAATTGACCACCATGCTATTACGTATCTCTAAGCCATTAGCGCGAATAAAGCGATCGACTAGCTCCCCAGTCCAGGTTTTGGGTTCAAACCGAATGAAGGGGAGATTGGCAGGTTCCTTGCCTTTGGGATAAATTAATATCATGGGCTCTTCATATAGCAAGGTCCAGCGCACACTTTTGGGTAATGCGTAAGGGGATTCGGTCACAATGGCTGCATCGAGCATGCCATCAATCACCTGTTGTAGAAAATCACTCGATAGGCCCGTGCTAATTTTCAATTCAAGGCTTGGATACTCATCTTTCAGATGATCCAATGTTTTGCCAAACTGACCCATTAGGCTTGACACTAAGGCGCCCACGGTGAGCGAGCCAGAGAGCCCAGTCCGAAACTGACTTCCGAGGGATTCATAGCGGGAGAGAATATCCTGCACCGGCTCGATCAGAGCGCGGCCTTGATTATTGAGGATCAGCGAGCGTTTATTGCGATCAAACAGTGTGACCCCCAATTCAGCCTCCAACTGGGCTAGCTGCTGTCCTGCAGCAGCAGGGGTTAAGCCAATCTCACGGGCTGCGGCAGCCACGCTACTGTGACGCGTAATGGCAATGAAGTTTTTGAGAACCCGAATACTAGACATACATTTGATCATAAAGTATTTTTTTATCTGAATTAAAATACTATTCGATTTATTTTTTATTGTCTATCCCTATAATGGCAATATGAATTCAAGCATCCTCAAAGTAAAAGTCTGGCGGGGCACCGATGACGGTGAGTTTGTGGAGTACAACGTGCCGCGCGCCGCGAATCAAACGGTACTGGATGTGGTGACCTACATTCAACGCAAAATTGATCCGACCTTAAGTTATCGCTTCGCCTGCCGTGTAGGAATGTGTGGCTCCTGTGCGATGACCGTGAACGGTAAGGCTCGTTGGACCTGCCGCACTCATGTGGCGAAAATTGCCGATCAAAATACGCTTGAGATCGCACCTCTGGATAATTTACCCATTATCAAAGACCTTGCTACCGATATGCGTGAGTTCTTTGACAAAATGAGTAAGGCTGTGGGTTACTTTAAAGGGGATAAGACCCGATTTGATGATTTTGCACAAGTCAAACCAGACTCAGAGGAACGTCAACTGGCTAATGCTGGAATCGAATGTATTGGTTGCGGGGTCTGCTATGCCTCCTGTGAAGTAGTTTCGGCAAGAGACAGTTATTTAGGTCCGGCCGCTCTCAATCGTGCCTGGACTCTGGTGAACGATGAGCGCGATACCCAGCAATTGGATCGTTTGCGCGCAGTCGCTGGGGATGCAGGTTGTCATTCATGCCATACGCAAGGAACCTGCTCTGAGCGATGCCCTAAGCAGATTGAGCCAACCGCCGGTATTGCAGGTTTGAAGAAGATGGTTGGGCGTGCCGCGGTAAGGGGTAGCAAGTGGGGCAAGCTGTAATGACCAGCAGCGCCATTCTTCAAGCCAAACTTTGGTACTACCAACGCATCAGCGCCATGGTGCTTACACTATGTGTCGCAATCCATCTCGTGATCATCTATTACGCCATTCAGGATGGTCTCAGTGCCGGGGAAATCCTGGCACGTACGCGTGGTAATCTTGCCTTTGCTCTTTTCTATGAGATCTTTGTTCTGGCTTGCTTTGTTCATGCCCCCATTGGCTTAGCTAACATTTTGCGTGAGAACATCCAAAGTGCATTTCTGATTCGAGCGCTTCCTGTCTTACTTGCCGCGTTCATCCTGATCTTAGGAACAGCCGCGGTCATCGGCGTGGTGTGGGGTGGGCCATGAGCCAAGTAGGGCGACGACTTGATTTTCGTACGAAGGCGCATTGGTCTTACTTTGCATATTACTTGCATCGTGTTTCCGGACTTTTACTAGCCTGCTTTTTACCTCTGCATTTTTTTCTCCTCTCACGCTCTTTGTATGGCGAAGCTGAGCTTGGCCGCTATCTGCAATTTACTGATCACCCTATGGTCAAGTTTGGTGAGTGGGGATTGGTTACCTTGTTAGCACTTCATCTGATTGGCGGCACTCGTTTATTAGTGATCGAATTTGGGATCTGGAAGGGCTTACGCAAGGCCTGGGTGCAGGTTACTTTGATTAGCTCCTTAATCTGCGGAGCCTTATTCTTAATTCTTTCTCGCTAAGACGAATCATTTATGGAACTGAACCTGCAACACGTTGAAGACGCATGCAAAGAACTTTATATCCGGGCCCTGAAATTATTACCGGACGATATTAAAGATGGAATTAACGATCTCAAACGCAAAGAGCGTGATGCTCGTGCGCAAGTAGTACTAGGGACGATGGTCACAAATATTGCTGTGGCCGAGCGAGAAGATAACCTACTTTGTCAAGATACAGGCTTGCCGATCTATAACGTTTGGATTGGTCGCGATGTTCAATTGGATGGAGTTCAACTGAAGCAGGCGATTCGTAAAGGTTGTGAGCGTGCCACAACGGAATATCCACTGCGTTCATCGGTGGTGCATCCCATTACACGCAAGAACAATCACACTTCCTCAGGTATCGAGATGCCAGCGATTCATATTGATTTTATGGACAAGCCCGGCGTGATTGAGATTGAAATGATTCCCAAAGGGAGTGGCTCGGAGAATAATTCATTTCTGAAGATGGCTATTCCAGCTGAAGGAATCTTAGGGGTTAAAGCATTTGTGATTGAGAGTGTCGTCAACGCTGGCGGCAAAACCTGTCCGCCTACCATTGTTGGGGTAGGCGTCGGCGGAACTTCTGATCAATGTGTAGCACTTGCAAAGCGCGCTGCGACCCGGCCACTTGGTAGCATGTGCAGCGATGCTGAAGGCGCTAAGCTGGAGAAGGAGTTAAGCACCGCAGTCAATCAACTCGGAATTGGTCCTCAGGGACTGGGAGGGGATGGTACGGCGTTTGCAGTACATGTGGAATTGGCTGCCACGCATATCACCATGAACCCAGTTGCAGTCAATATGCAATGCCATTCGGCGCGACGCGCGCGTGCATCGATTGGATCACATGGTATTGAATACGGCTTTTAAGGACAATCATGGCGCACTACAACTTAGTAACACCAGTCAGTGAGAGCGATATCCGTAAGTTGAAGATTAACGATACCGTCACCTTGCAACAGACCTTATTTGGTATCCGCGATGCAACGCAAATTCATTTATTTGATCGGGGACGAAAAACTAAATTTGACCTTCAGGGTCATGCGGTGATTCATACGGCACCCAATGTGCGTAAAGTACCCGTCAGTTCTGAGTTCCCAGTAGGTTATCAGCCGATTTGCATTGGTACAACCACATCGGATCGGATGGAGCGATTTACAGAGCCCCTCATGCAGGAATACGGGGTACGAATGATCGTGGGTAAAGGTGGCTTACGAGAATCATCCGCCAAGGCATTTAAGCAGCTTGGTGGTGTCTATCTTGCTATTATTGGCGGCACTGCGGCTCTTGAGACCACCTGGATTGACCAGATTGAGGATGTGGATCTTGACGATCTGAACCCTGAATCACTCTGGAAGTTCAAGATTAATCAATTTGGCCCTTTGTTGGTGGCGATGGACAGCCACGGGGGCAGCATCTATCAAGAAGTGAAATCGGATGTTGCAAGTAATAAAGCAGCAGTACTAAAGAGCTTAGGCATTGTCTAAAGAAAGAAGGGCGCTATGACATCGATTGAAACCATAAAAACCGATATCTTGGTTCTTGGCTCCGGTGGAGCGGGTCTCTTTGCGGCACTGCATGCGCATCAAGCTAATCCCAACTTGCATATTACGATCGCAGTAAAAGGCCTTTTGGGTAAATGCGGTTGTACCCGCATGGTTCAAGGCGGCTACAACGTTGCGTTGGCTGAAGGTGATTCGGTTGAACGTCACTTTATGGATACCATTGAAGGCGGTAAGTGGCTATCCGATCAAGAACTTGCTTGGACCTTGGTGACTAAATCGGTTGAACGAATTCATGAGCTCGAAAATGAGCTGGGCTGCTTCTTTGATCGCAACCCCGATGGCACGATTCATCAAAAAGCATTTGCTGGTCAAACCTTTGATCGCACCGTTCACAAGGGGGACCTTACTGGCATCGAAATCATTAATCGCTTAGCAGAGCAAGTATGGGCCCGTGGAATTCACCGCCTAGAAGAGCATCGTGCGATTGAATTAATTAAGAGCGCCGATGGCAAGGCAATCGCGGGCGTATTGATGCTCAACATGCGCACTGGTCAGTTTGTGATGGTGCGTGCCAAGGCAGTATTACTGGGAACCGGTGGCGGCCCAACCATGTACAAATACCATACCCCATCAGGTGATAAAAGCTGTGATGGATTGGCCATGGCACTCCGAGCTGGATTGACCCTGCGCGATATGGAAATGGTGCAGTTTCATCCAACTGGAATGTTGGCTGGACCCGATACCCGCATGACCGGAACGGTTCTTGAAGAGGGCTTGCGGGGAGCGGGTGGTTACCTACTGAACGGTAATAAAGAGCGCTTTATGGGTAACTACGATCCGCGCAACGAGCGCGCTACGCGTGACATTGTCTCCCGCTCCATTTACTCAGAAATGCGTGCTGGTCGGGTTAGTCCAAATGGTGGGGTTTACATTCAGATGCATCACTTGGGCCCTGAGAATGTACGTAAATTATTTAAAGGAATGGTTGAGCGATGTGCCGATTCGGGATTTGATTTGGCAGGAGGTTTGGTTGAAGTAGTCCCGACCGCCCATTACATGATGGGTGGAGTAGTGTTCCATGCCGACACCAGTACGGATCTGCCTGGCCTATTTGCTGCTGGTGAAGATACCGGTGGTGTGCACGGTGCCAATCGATTGGGCGGTAATGGTGTTGCAAACTCCACAGTGTTTGGTGGTATCGCCGGAGACACGATGGCGCACTATGTATCCAATCGAGAATTCTTAGAGCCCAACCAAGAATGGATTGAGCAAAGTATTGCGATGCATCGTAAACCACTAACACAAGCTCAGGGCGATATTGAGTTCATTCGCGATGAGTTGGCTGATTGCATGTGGGATCAGGTGGGTATCTTACGAAATCGTAAGGATTTGGAAGCAGCCCGGGAACGTTTAGATCGCCTGGATCAAATGCTACAAACCATGGGGGTGGGCGATACCAACCCCGCCTTTAATCTTACTTGGCAGGATTGGATGAATTTACGTAATCTTTTATTGGTTAGCAAAACAGTGGTAGAGGCTGCCCTAGCTCGCGAGAACTCGCGGGGAGCGCATTACCGGGAGGATTACCCCGAGGAAGGCGATCTGGAGACTTCCTACTACACCGCTGTACAAATAGATGGGGATCAATTAAGAATTGATAAAAAACCCGTGATATTCAGTATGGTCAAACCGGGTGAAACCATTTTGGTAGAGGCATAAAAAAGCCCAGATGAACTGGGCTTAAGAGATATGAAGGATTTTATTGTTATTGACTTAAATTGCGAGCCTTCACAATCTTTTCCCAGTTTGCGCCTTCTTTTTTGATCTGAGCTGCAAAATCTTGTGGTGTATTAAGGACCGGTGTTAAACCAGCACCCTCAACTCGTGCCTTGAAATCAGGGTTCTTGAAAGCATCAACAGTTGAGCGAAAAATCTTATCCACAATAGCATTAGGTGTGCCAGCAGGAACTACTAAACCGAACCAACCCGTGTTTTCAAAACCGGGAATTGTCTCTGCAATGGTAGGGACATCTGGTAACTGAGGAACGCGTTTCGCGCTGGTAACGCCCAGTGGACGAATCTGGCCGGATTTTGCAAATCCAGTTGCAGCAGTTAGGTTACCCACCATAAAATCAATTTGACCAGCAACTAAGTCATTTAATGCGGCGGATTCACCTTTGTAAGGAACGTGGGTGGCATTAACGCCCGCGGCATAGGTAAAGTTTTCACCTGCCATATGCACTTGGCTTCCAATACCGGCAGAACCAAAGTTTAGGTTCTTGGTTTTGGCTAATGCAATTAATTCCTTAACGTTCTTCGCAGGTACCTTTGGATTAACCGACAGAAGCATGGGCCCAGTCGCAACATTGGTGACAACCTTGAAATCTTTGTCGTAATCGACTGGCAATTTCTTATAAAGATAGGGATTTACGGTCAACATACTGCCCGAAGCCAACATGATGGTATACCCATCCGCAGGGGATTTGGCTACTAAATCCGCAGCAATATTTCCTCCCGCGCCGCCTTTATTCTCCACGATCACGTTTTGCTTCCACTCCGTACTTAATTGTTGGGCTAACAAACGGCCCAAAATGTCAGTAGTGCCACCAGCAGCAAAGGGAATCACAAGTTTTACGGGCTTATCAGGCCAGCTTTGAGCTTGAATCGATGGGCTTGTGAACGCAATCGAGCTGGCCGCCACAAGACCCAAGGCAAACTTCATACGACTAAGTACGGTTTTATACATACTGATCTCCTTAGTTATCAATCTTTTGATCCATTTAATCACATCTTTGACTAACCGCCTCTTGCAAGAGATCTAAGTCATCTATATGATATGGATATGTCACATATTTTCATCTCGGAGTTCATTACCAGTCAAGCCCTAGAAACCCTTAAGGCTCAACATACGGTTATTTATCAGCCGGATGCATACCAAGACCCAAAACAAATGGCTGATTCGTTGGCTAGCGCTGATGCCTGGATTGTGCGAAATCTAACCAAAGTTTCGAAGGAATTGGTCGATGGGGCCAAGCAGTTAAAGGTGGTTGGACGTTTAGGCGTTGGCCTAGAGAATATTGATTTGCATGCCTGCGCCGACCGAGGGATTCAAGTGATTCCGGCGACCGGTGCCAACGCGCAGTCTGTAGCGGAGTACGTGCTGGGCACTGCGATGGCACTCATGCGCTCGTATCGCGAGGCTAGCTCCGAAACCTTAGCAGGAAAATGGCCCAGACCAACTTACTCCAAATGCCATGAAATCTCGGGTAAAACGATCGGTATTGTTGGATTTGGCAGTATCGGTCGTGTTGTTGCTGAGAAAGCACTCGCGCTTGGGATGCGCTGCATTGCCTTCGATCCCGTCATCAAAGAGTCCTCCATTGCAATAAAAGGTGGGGATGTTGTGATGCAATCGCTATCTGAAGTACTTGCAAACAGCCAAATTGTTAGCCTGCATTTGCCATTGCTCCCAGAAACTAAGGGTCTATTCAATCAGGCTTTGCTTGATGAAATGCAAGAGGGTGCTTATTTGATTAATACAGCCCGAGGCGGCATTGTTGATGAGCTTGCACTCGCGCAGTCTTTGAAATCCGGCAGGCTCGGTGGTGCTGCGCTAGATGTGTTTGCGGTTGAGCCCGCAAAGGATCTTGGTCATTTTATTGGGGTACCAAATTTAATTCTGACGCCCCATGTGGCAGGAGTCACCGAAGAAAGTAATGATCGTGTGAGCACAATGATTGCCCGCGAAGTGAATCTATTTTTGGAGAAAAATACGTGAGTCACTCATTTCAGGAATTGGTACAACTTGCTTACCAAGGCTTGTGTGCCGCTGGAGTTAAACATGATGCTGCAGCCGATACCGCCTTATTTTTAGCTTTAGCAGAGGTCGATGGATTGGCGTCTCATGGCCTAGCACGGGTTGCTCAGTATTCGGGGCATGCAAAACATCAACGCATTAATACCCAAGCAGTCATTAAGACGCATCCCTATAAATCGGCGGCGGCATTAATTGATGGTCAGGATGGTCTTGCATTTCCAGCGCTGAAGTACGCTACGGATCTTTCAGTAAACCTTGCACATTGCCACGGCGTTGGTTTGGTCGCGATTAAGAACACCCATCATTTTGGTGTCGCTGGTCACTATACAGAAGCTGCTGCAAGGGCGGGATACATCTCAATTTTGCTAGGCAATACCCCTGCGGCTATGCCGATGGCTGGTGGCAGTAAAGCGGTCTTCGGAACCAATCCACTTGCTGCTGCCTTTCCAGTTCAAGGGAAGGATCCTCTCGTTATTGACATGTCACTCTCCGCAGTGGCGCGTGGCAAATTATTAGTGGCATCTAAAAAGGGAGAGTCAATTCCCTTAGGTTGGGCTCTAACCGCCGACGGACAGCCCACGACCGATCCCAATGAAGGTCTTCAGGGTCTAATGGTCCCACTCGGTGGTGACAAGGGTGCGCTATTGGCACTCATCATCGAACTGCTTGCGGTTGGTTTGTCCGGAAGTCAGTACTCGTATGAAGCTGACAGCTTCTTTTCAATGAAGGGTAATAAGCCACGCTTAGGTCAACTCATCATCACGATTGATCCTGGTCTTCCTGGAAAAGGCATCTACCGAAACCGCATACTCGATTTGCTCAAGACGTTTGCAAGTGATGCTGGCGTGCGTTTACCTGGCCAGCGTCGCTTTACAGTGCGCCAGAAGGCAATGCATGCTGGGGTTGTAGTCAATGAAGCGGTATTGCAAGAGATTCGGAATGGTATTCAAAGCGGTTGGAATAATTAATAAGTCAATCTTTAAAGGAGAGAAAGCATGATTCACTTTGTCGTACATGAACCCGGAGATGTGGTGGGTGTCGTAGTAGTAGAGGGCGTGAAAGCCGGTAATGACCTAACAGGTTGGGTGATGGATGGCGATACCACCCTAAATATTAAATCCGAGAGCGATATTCCGATTGGTCACAAGATCTCATTAAAAGATTTGAAGGTCGGCGATACCGTGATCAAGTACGGAATTGATATTGGTAAAGTAGTTGCCCCAATTAAAAAGGGCGAACATTTGCACGTTCAAAACGTCAAGACAAAGCGTTGGTAATCGATTGGCCAACTGATTAACTAATTTTTGATTGAGAGAAGAACAAATGATTGATTTGAAAAAAGCGACTTTTATGGGATATCGTCGTGAAAATGGACGGATGGGTATTCGTAATCACGTGATTATTTTGCCCCTTGACGATTTATCGAATGCAGCTTGCGAGGCGGTAGCAAATAATATCAAAGGCACAATGGCAATCCCACATCCTTATGGACGTTTGCAGTTTGGTGCTGATCTGGAACTGCATTTCCGCACTCTGATCGGTACTGGTTGTAACCCCAATGTAGCAGCGGTGGTAGTCATTGGAATTGAGCCACAGTGGACCAATACGGTGGTTGAGGGGATCAAGAAATCAGGTAAGCCTGTTGAGGGATTCTGGATTGAAGGCAACGGTGATACAGCAACTATTGCTGCTGCTAGCAAAGCTGCATACAAGATGATGAAGCACGCATCGAAGTTACAGCGTGTCTCTGCACCTCTGTCCGAGCTTTGGGTCTCTACCAAATGCGGCGAATCCGACACCACCTCAGGTTGCGGGGCTAATCCGACCGTTGGTAATGCCTTTGATAAGCTTTATGACATTGGCTCTACCTTGGTATTTGGTGAGACCACTGAGTTAACTGGTGGCGAGCATCTAGTAGAAGCACGTTGCCGCACCCCAGAAATTAAAGCGAAATTGAAACAAGTCTTTGATCGTTATCAGGACGTGATTGAGCGTCATAAAACCAGTGACCTTTCAGACTCACAGCCAACCAAAGGGAATATTGCTGGCGGCCTAACGACCATTGAAGAGAAAGCACTAGGCAATATTCAAAAGATTGGTAAAAAGTGCATGATTGATGGCGTATTGGATAAGGCTGAAACACCGACTGGTAAAGGTTTGTACTTTATGGATTCCTCATCAGCAGCTGCCGAGATGGTCACCTTATGTGCAGCTGCAGGCTATGCAGCCCATTTCTTCCCAACCGGGCAGGGTAATGTGATTGGTAATCCCATTCTTCCAGTGATTAAGCTGTGCGCGAATCCAAAAACAGTGCGTACGATGTCTGAGCATATTGACGTCGATGTTTCTGGTATTTTGCGCCGTGAAGAAAATATGGATACCGCCGGTGAGAAATTGTTAGATTGCCTCTTGCGTACTGCAAATGGCGAGTTAACCGCTGCTGAGATTTTAGGTCATCGCGAGTTTGTTCTAACTCGGCTGTACGAATCTGCCTAAGTTGCCATGGGCCATTCAGAGTCCTGAGTGGCCCAGATTCGTATGAAAGCAATTACCGCGTATCAAGAAGTAAAACAAAAGATTACAGGCGATATCGTCCGTGGTCGTTACTTCATGGGCAAGGCTCTGCCTGCTGAAAAGGAGTTAGCAAAAGAGCTGAAGGTGTCGATTGGCACGCTCCGCAAAGCAGTAGATGAACTAGTCTCAGAAGGCATTGTAATTCGACGGCAAGGGAAAGGCACCTTTATTGCTGAGCATGATGAACAGCGTTTACTGTATTACTTCTTTCATGTGATTAAGCACGATGCGGATCACAAGAAATATCCAACGGTTGAATTAGTCTCGTTCCAAAGCTCAACCGCAAATAGCGAAGAAGTAAAAAAGCTTCAACTAAAAGAGGGTTCGCCAGTATGGCGGATTGTCAATCGCCTCTCACTTGATGGCCAATGCGTCATTGTCGATCGACTTACGCTTAGCAAAGAGCGATTTCCAACGCTGACACGAAGCGCCTTTCAGCATCGTGAGGGCAGTATTTACCAGTTGTATCAGGCTCAATATGGACAAGTGGTTGCCCGGACCAGCGAGCGTTTACGAGCGGGAGCGGCAAGCAAACAAGATGCAGAATGGCTTCACTTAAGAGTTGGTGATCCCGTTATTGTGATTCGTCGTCTTGCGATTGGAATGCAAGATGAGCCGATTGAATGGCGAATCTCAACCTTAAATACCCAGCATTACGAATACTTCAGCGAACTAGGGACTTAAGCAATTCGTTGGTAATAAAGATTTTGTGGATGGCTTGATTCAGCAAAGAATAGCCAGCGCTCTGCCATAAGACCAAGCAGGTGCACCAAAAACGCTACGATAATAAAGTTCAAACTAGCTTGACTTGCTGCAATTACCAGTAAGGTGACTGGAATAAGATAGGCACCGAAAAATGCTATTTTGCGAACATTGGCAACAAAGAAATTAGATTGCCGATGAAAGAACTCACGCGTATTAAAGCTGCCGCCCATCATCCCCATCGAGATTTGTCGAATGGGACCTTGCTGGATTCCAGTCGCTGACCGCAAGCTTGATTTAGGCTTGAGGCTACGATTACGTTTCCAAATCCAGAGTTTTAAAGTAAGCGATAGCATTAATAAGAATCCTGTAAAACCAGTCACGCCAGCAAGATTTTGGGAGGTGACTATGGCTTGATCCGGTAGCCATGCTGACCAAATGGCAAAGAGGGTCATCAATAAAAACCAACCTGAAGCAAATCCAAGTGCAATGAAATTAACCATGGTCACCGGATGTGCCCATTCTTGAATAAACCGAATGCATTGGTAAATCATGGCTGTACAAACCCACAAGAGGACTGCGAAGATACCGAGTAGTAACCATAGCCAATTAGGGATGCTGCCCAATTGCCAAGAATAAATATACGCCAGGACCGACAGGGCAATGAAACTAGGCATCACCAAAACCTCGCGAGAGAGCCAGGAGGTTCTCCACATCAAAATGGCTCGCCAGGCACGCTCAGGATGCCCTAGATGAAAAAATGAGGCAAGCAATCCACCCGCCAGCAGCAGCAAGATGATTGGAAAAGCCAGGTAGTTCATGAAATGATTTGGCAATGGATCGCCTGCAAGATGCAAAACGAGAAGACTCATCACCATGCCTTGAGCCATTCCGGCCATCGCTGTAAAGAAGATGAGTGAGAAAGCGGGATGCATCAGTTCTCCGCCTTTACTGCTGCAATGGTTTCCGTAATCGAGCGGGGCAAATAGTGATTGGCTGGTTGGGTTTGCCACTCGGGCATTAGGCTATACCCACCACGCTCGGCAATCGCCTTACTGGCCTCAGACTCTGGATCATGCACATCACCGAAGATTCGGGCGCTGGTTGGGCAAGCCAACACACAGGCCGGTTTACGTTCTGACTCAGGTAAGGTCTCGCTATAGATGCGATCCACACATAAGGTACATTTGGTCATCACCTGCCGATCTTCATCGAGCTCGCGGGCTCCATAAGGGCAAGCCCAGGCGCAATACTTACAACCGATGCACTTATCGTAGTCCACCAGCACAATGCCATCCTCTTTACGCTTATAGCTTGCCCCCGTCGGGCAGACAGGCACGCACGGTGGATCCTCACAATGTAAACAGGATTTGGGAAAATGCACAGTCTCCATTTTGGGGAAGACACCAGCTTCGTAGGTTTGGACTCGATTAAAAAAGGTACCGCTGGGATGCGCGCCGTAAGGATCTTGGTCGGTCATGGGACCAGCCGACCCTTGCGTATTCCATTCCTTGCATGAGGTAACGCATGCGTGGCAACCTACGCACACATTCAAATCAATCACGAGTGCTAACTGTTTACTCATTGGGCTTCTTGATTGCGTACGAAGATGGGTTGAGCATGCCGGGAACCTCTTTGGCTTTGGCCGTTGGCCATGTATCTAAACTTTCACTTGATCCAGCAGGGGATATCTTGACGCGCACATCGTACCATCCCGCTTGACCAGTAATTGGATCTGAATTACTGACACGGAAGCTGCCCTCGCGTGTGCCCATGGGCAGCTCTTCGGTAATTAAATGATTGAGCAGAAAACCCTTCTTAGACTCATCGGCATTTGAATCAAGATGCCATGCGGATTCGGCTTTACCAATAGCATTCCAAGTCCAAACGGTTCCCATTTCAACAGCTTGGGTATGACGCGCCATGCAGCGTACTTTGCCCCATTGGGATTCCACCCAAATCCAAGCGCCGTCCTCAATGCCATGATCGATGGCTGTTGCTGCATTAATGAACAAGAAGTTATGACTATGAATTTGTCGTAGCCATGCATTTTGCGAGTCCCACGAGTGATACATCGCCATCGGCCTCTGTGTAATGGCATTGATCGAGTACTCATCCAAATTAGTAACCGCATCTTCCAAAGGTGGATACCAAAAGGGTAGTGGATCAAAAAACTCGATGATGCGTTCTTTGAGATGTTCGGGTGGTACGCGACCAGGGCGCTGGCCTTTGGCAGCCAGTCGAAACTGCTGAACAATATCTGAATACACCGCCAAAATAATCGGGTCGTTCTTTTGGCGTAAGGCGTTGGCTTTGGCAAAGTCTAAGTAGCCTTGATTCCAATTCCGCATGTATTGATGCTCGGGGGGCATGCTGTAATGGAAGACGCAATCATTTTCTTGATAGCGCTCCCACTGTTCAGGGTTGGGCTCGCCACGAATACTTTTCTCACCATCCTTGCCACGCCAACCCATTAAAAAACCAATTCCCGAATCGGGTGCCGTCTGGAAGTTGGTAATGAAGTCGGGATAATCCTTGAACTTTCTTTGTCCATCCGCAGTTGTGAACGCAGGGAACTTTAAGCGGGATGCAAGTTCAATTAAGACATCTTGAAACGGTTTGCATTCTCCGGTCGGCGGCAAAACTGGGATACGTACTGAATCGCAGGGCCCATCAAATTCAGAGATAGGGCGATCCAACATACTCATTGCATCGTGGCGCTCGAGATAGGTCGTGTCAGGAAGCACGAGATCAGCAAAGGCCACCATCTCGGATTGAAATGCATCGCAGATCACAAGAAATGGAATCTTGAACTGCCCATTTTCATCTTTGGCATTGAGATGCTGTCTAACTTCCATGGTGTTCATCGTGGAGTTCCATGACATATTGGCCATGAAAATCATCAAGGTATCAATGGAATAGGGATCGCCTTTGACAGCATTGGTAATGACGTTATGCATTAATCCATGAGCAGCTAAAGGGTGCTCCCAGGTGTAGGCCTTGTCGATTCGAAGAGGCTTACCATCCTGATCAAGTGCTAGGTCTTCTGGTCGAGTTGGCCAACCCAGTGGGGCTTTTGCTAATGGCGTATTGGCCTGTATATCGTTTTCAGAAGATGGCGGTTTGATGTTCGGAGGAATCTGGCGTGGGTAGGGGGCTTTATGACGAAAGCCACCTGGACGATCGATAGTGCCCAGCAGAGTCATTAATACAGCTAAGGCACGCGTTGTTTGAAAACCATTCGAGTGTGCTGATAAGCCACGCATCGCATGAAATGCAACGGGACGCCCAGTTACTGATGTATGGTGCTGCCCAAACGAGTCAGTCCAGGCAATGGGTAGCTCAAATGATTGTTTAAATGCCGTGTGCGCCATTTCCTTGGCGAGTAAGCGGATGCGTGCCGCTGGAATCGAGGTAATTTTTTCAGCCCACTCGGGCGTGCAAGCCTTAACTTGACGACGTAATAATTCAAATGCAGGCGCAACCCGCTTGCCCTGATGGGGGCCAGGACCCATGACATACTCGCCTGTGAGGGCGGGGTCGACATCGTGCGCAAAACAGGCTTTTGCAGCATTGCTTTTGATGTCCCAAATGTATTTGTTATGAGGAATGTCGGCATTTATTGGATCCGATTCGGGATCAAATAAAAATAGTCCCTCTTCAGGACCTGCATCAAGACAAACCAACTGCGACGAGTTGGTATACCGTTTTAAGAATGGATGATCGACCTGATTGGCTGCAATCAACTCATGCATCAATGCCATAAATAGCGCACCATCAGTACCCGGTTTAATCGGAATCCATTCATCGGCGATCGCAGAATAGCCAGTACGCACGGGATTAATAGAAATAAATCGCCCACCATTACGTTTGAACTTTGACAATGCGATCTTCATCGGATTGCTGTGATGATCCTCCGCGGTTCCAATCATCACAAATAACTTAGCTTGCTCTAAATCGGGGCCGCCAAACTCCCAAAAGCTACCGCCAATGGTGTAGATCATGCCTGCGGCCATATTGACCGAGCAAAAGCCTCCATGGGCTGCATAGTTAGGCGTACCAAATTGACGAGCAAATAAGCCTGTAAGCGCTTGCATTTGATCGCGACCAGTGAACAGGGCAAATTTCTTAGGATCAGTTTCTCGGATACCTCGTAAACGATCTTCCAAAATACTAAAGGCTCGTTCCCATGAGATTTCTTCAAACTCCGATTGGCCACGCTCAGAACCTGGCTTGCGGAAGAGTGGCTTGGTGATCCGAGCGGGGGACTTCTGCTTCATGATGCCCGATGCACCCTTGGCACAAATTACCCCTTGGTTAAGGGGATGGTTCGGATTGCCGTCTATGTAAACCAGTTCGCCATCTCGCAAATGCGCTCGGATGCCACAGCGGCAGGCGCACATATAGCAGGTCGTGGTTTTTACCTCGGTCGCCGGATTTTGCGAATGAATCGGATCGTGAACTGGTTGTGAGGTTAGAAATTTGAACATGCAGCGACTTATCGTTATTTGTTTATTGTAGCGACAATTGGGTAAATTTATTGGTATTACAACACCAGTTGGCTCATAAATTCATGATTGAAATCAATGATTTGAAGATATTCCTCTAGAGCTTACATAAGGCTCATTTTATGAGCCTTTAGTGAACCACAATGATCTCTCACAACAAGGAGGGTGACATGAAAAAGCTATCAGAATGGATCGTTTGGTTGGTATTTGCAGAGCGGCCAGGGGAGTGGGGTCGTAAAGAATGGGTGTGCAAGCGATTTGATTAAGGGCTGTATTTAATCAGTCGATTAAGCATAAATCCTCTAGGGGCTTGAAAAACGTCATCTTTTTATAGCAAACTTAGACTATATTAGGTATCAAGCGTGCAATGGCGCAAATACCATGGCAGAGAGGAGGAGTGGTGCTCAGCATTTTGAAGTTAGATGCGGGCGGTATCCCTCAGTGCTGGATTGATGCTGAGGATGCAACCCGACATTATGCGGATGACAGCGTTTCATGGACGCTGGGTGAACCCATCGCCGTCATGCGAGGAGGCATATCACGCCTGACTGGCCGCCAATCGATCATTGAGCTACACTCCATTATTGCCGTTAAAGGCTCTGCGAAAATTAATTTGTTTGATGTGGTTCCGGCTATTACAAAGCGCAAGCTCTATCGCCGCGATCGCGGACTCTGCGCGTATTGCGGATGCCGAATCTCAGAGCATGATGCTGAAGCAGAGCATATTATTCCAAACAGTAAGGGCGGTAGCTACACTTGGATGAATCTCGTTGTCTCATGCCGTCCTTGCAATCAACGCAAAGGTAACCGCACGCCCGAGAGAGCGGGGATGAGTCTCCTCTACGCCCCTTACACGCCTAGTTTGTATGAAGATATGATTTTGAAGGGCAGAAATATTTTGGCCGATCAGATGGATTTTCTAGCTGCCAATTTGCCAAAGGATAGTCGCATCTTGCAAGACCCCTTTTGGGTCTAATTGATTGCTAGCAGCAATCACTCTCTGATTCTATGAGTGGTTTGCACCTATTTAAACCGCGTACGATTGTGCTGTTTGCAATCGCGATATCGGTACTTATCCATCTCTATATATTCGTTGGATTTCCTAGTTTTTTATTCTCTAAGGCTGCTCCTTTGGAAGATGTGACCGTTGCTGAGCTGCGTGTCGAGCCCGTTAAAAAAGTTCAGTTGAGCAAACCGCCTGCACCCGAGCCAAGCGTTCGGGATCAAAGTTCAAACGCAGTCGGTGATGGCGAAGTCATTGAGCCCGGTGGAGGCAATGGCATAGGGCAAGTGGAGCAAGAAGGGCAGGCTTTTCGGGTTCCCGATCCTGGTATTTATTATTACGATGCCTATCTCGATGGGCAATACCTACAAACAGCCTCGATCGAGTGGCAATTTGATCCTAAGCTTGGTTACCGCTTGTTTATCAATATTCCTTACGCATTTGTTGGCCCCTTTATTTTTGAATCCCGAGGAAAAATTGACGCATACGGTTTAGCTCCTGATTTTTATGTAGAGCACCTTGGCAGCCGGCCGGCACGATTTACCCGATTTGATCGTGATAATAAAGGGGGAGGGAAGTTATTCTTTTCCCAAAAGCCGGATCAATTAAAAGATATTCCACCGGGGACTCAGGATCGCTTTAGCCTCATGATGCAGCTGGCCTCCTTGCTTGCGGGGAATGATCAGATTGATGAAAAAGGCACGGTGCGTGAAATCCCAATTGCCAACCTTGATACAGTTGAAACTTGGCGCTTTCAAAGCCAAGGCGAAGAATTATCCGATGCAGTGTCGACTTTGGGACCTACGGTACTGCGGCATTACAAGCGTTTGCCTGTAAAAGAAATGGATCACAAGCGCAGAAATGACATATGGCTGGTGAAAGATTTTGGTTGGATACCGGGTAGGGTGCGTCTTGAAAATGAAAAGGGGCGAACCTTTGAACTATTTCTAAAGCAAGTCGACCCAATTACAGATTTGCCCAAGTAAACGCTTATTTGACCGTTTTCTTACGAATAATCTGGCCAATCATATTAAAGAGTACGGCTCCAGACATGGAGGCGGCAAAAATACCGCTAAAAGCGACAACGATCGGTAGAATTTTCCAGTTATCTGGTAACGGAAAGCTTCCATATCCAACCGTGGTGTACATCTCGCCAGCAAAGTAAAAGGCGTTGGTATCGATCGCAAAAATCTTTAGTGCAATTAGCGCGTAGGACCACACCACAATATCCACTAAATGGGTCATAAAAACTAGGCCAACAGCAATCATATAAAACGGGATCGACAGCCAAAAAATGTTTCGGTTGTCTGCCCAATCAATGAGCATTTGATAGATCTTGCCAATCAGTAGGATTAGTAGCGCATGGGCAACCAACATACCAATGGCCGTCATCAGAACAATGGTGAGCTCACCCGGGAAACTTTCACCAACTTTCCGAGATAGGGTAAAGAAGTTTGGAAGATCCGTCATCGCTATAGACTTCTATTTATTTTATTTGACATAATAATGATTATACGCAAATATAGTATTTAGCCCTTGGGCTGGGATTCAACAGCTACAGGCTTTGGACCCCCTTCATATTTGGTTTTATAGAGCTTTTCCCAGCGTGAACGCAGGCCTCTGGATATCTCCTCTTGATTGAATAAATCTGCAACATCAATGGCACTAAACCCTTGGTGATTACGGATTTGTAAATCAGCGCCACGATCAAGCAATAGCCTTACTAATTGAATATTGCCAGAGCGGACAGCCATCATCAGAGGTGTTGTATCGCTATCCGATAAGGCGTTCACCTGAGCACCCTTATCCAAGAGGAACTCCGCAACTTGCAAATGACCGTTGGTACAAGCGTAATGCAGCGGTGTCCAACCCGATTCATTAATCGTGGCGGCCCGCTTATCAATTAGGGTCTTAACCTCTGGTAAGAAACCATACAGCGAAGCCATCATCAGGACGTTTTCACCAGCGAGATTTGGTTGGTCTACATCCAGATTCTTCAAAGTGAGAAGGTAATCGAGAGTTGTGCGCGAGTTCTCTCGCACTGCATAAACCGAGATCGGATTGCCGCCGCGAACGAGTAAATTGGGGCTTACGCCGTCTTGCAGGAGCCTCTTTACTTGCGCAAGGTCGTCAAATTGCACGGCGCGAGCCATTTGATCGGCCTGTTCCTGGGATTGGGCGATAGCGAAACCAGAGAAAAGGCTCAAGGCGGCAAGAATAGTAAAACTGCGACGTAACATCATGAATAACTTCTATTTAATTGAAAACATTGAAAAAAATTATTTGTAGTTTGCTTGGCTATTTCCTCAACGGATTCGTCACGTAATTGCGCAATATAGCTCGCGACATGCGCGACCCAGGCCGGCTCATTGGTTTGGCCGCGGTGCGGCACGGGGGCCAAATACGGCGAATCGGTCTCAATGAGCAGTCGGTCTAAAGGCAAGGCTTTGCAGGTTGCTTGAAGATCTTTGGCATTCTTAAAGGTCACGATTCCAGAAAAAGAGATGTAAAACCCAAGTTCAATCGCAGCCTTGGCCACTTCATAAGACTCTGTGAAGCAATGCATCACGCCACCAATTGCATCAGCGCCCTCCTCTCGCATGATCCGCAAGGTATCTTCAGAAGCCGAACGCGTATGAATAATCAAAGGTTTTTTGGCCAATAAGGCAGCGCGAATATGGGTCCGAAAGCGATCGCGTTGCCACTCCATGGAGTCATACGATCGATCCCCCATTCGGAAGTAATCAAGCCCAGTCTCACCAATCGCAATGACTTTCTTGTCTTTGGCTTCTTCGACTAAAAACTCAAGCGTTGGCTCGGGGGTTTCCTCGTAATCCGGATGAACGCCAACGGAGGCAAATAAATTTGGATAGGTCTGGGCGAGCTGCTTCACCTTGGGGAAGTCTGGAATGTCCACGGAGATACAAAGTGCATGACTCACTTTGGCGCGCATCATGTTCCCCAAAACCTCCGGAAGACGATCTTGGTACTCTGGGAAATCAAGATGGCAGTGCGAATCAATAAACATCAGGTAATTTTAGTCTGCAAAGAGCTGTTGATATTGCAGGAGCATCGATTCCATTTGCACCCGTGTGGACAAAGGGTGATTCTCGTGACGCCGCGCGAGAGTGAGGGTCGACCATAATCGCTGGGCTTTTACCAATTGGAGTTGGGACGCCAGTTGCCCGATGAGCTGGGCATGCCGACGGTAATAGCGCACCTCCCCTAACTGGCGTGACAATTGCAAATCAAATAACCAGCGTTGCATACACATTAATAAAGCGGAATACGGGGCTTTTTGAACCTTCTCCGCACATTCCAGATAGGAAATTTGAGGTCCTTTGCTAAGGGCCTCTAACAGCACTCTCGTGGCAGTGGTGGCAAAACCAATACCATCCTTATCGTCGCCGAGATGCCTTGCCAGAATTTGATCCCTTGCACTTAGCGGTGCGCCTGCATGTTCATCAATCGTGGCTTCCAGTTCCTCGGTTCGAACCGTATCAGTCATTAATAATTTCAGTTCAGATTCCAACCATTCCAGCGCAAGATCCCGACTTGGTTTTGGTAAGGCAATGAGCTGACATCGTGAGCGTATGGTTGGTAGCACTCGATCAATACGGTCGCTCACTAGAATAAAGATCGTATCGGGATTGGGCTCCTCCAATGATTTGAGCAAGGTGTTTGACGCATCCTCTCGTAAACTTTCTAAGGGATAAATCAAAATAATCCGCTTGCCGCCCCGGTGCGAACCAATATTGATGCCCCCAATTGCCCCCCTCACTTCATCAATTTTGATGAAAGCGCTCTCTTTCTTACCATCCCCATCGTCTGGAGTCTCTGTGGTCACAGGGTCGATTTTTGGGCTTCCTTCCAGCTCAGCTTGAACCAAGCGCCCTTTTAAACGCTGCGGTAGTAAGGCAACGAAGTCTGGATGATTTCCGGTATCAAACCAGCGGCATGCTACGCAGGAATCGCAAGGCTTATGACCCGTTGAGAACAAATCTGCCTCGCACAGCAGTGCCTTAGAAAGCCAGCGGGCAAAGTCAAATTTGCCTATCCCTGGCATGCCATGAAACAAAATGGCTTGGGGGGTTGCCTCTAAATTGAATGCTTTGCCAAGTGCATCAAACCATGGCAACAGCCTCACTGATTGATGATGAGTATTTTCAATCGCCATGGATTTTAGGAAAAATCTATCATGAAATTATTCATATAAATCAATAAATTGCATTAGTAATTCAACTGAATTTCTGATAATTCCTTCCAGATCAGCTCTGGTGATTGCCGAGCATTAATCACCATAAATCGGCCGGGATCGGCCTTAGCACGTCGCAAGTATTCGCCGCGTACGTTTTCAAAAAAATGGAGGTCTAAGCGTTCAAACTTATCGGGGGTTCTGGCCTTAGAACGGCGCTCCTGAGCAATCTCGCCAGGCAGATCAAATAAGAGCGTGAGATCCGGCTCGATCAATCCAGTCGCCCTCCCCTGCACCAGAGTCTCAAGCGTATTTAAGGTATCAATACTTAAGCCTCTTCCACCACCCTGGTACGCAAAGCTGGCATCGGTAAACCGGTCCGAAATCACAATCTTTCCAGCCTGTAAGGCGGGCTCGATGACCTGAGCTAGGTGCTCCCGCCTGGCAGCAAACATAAGCAAGGCTTCAGTCTCAATATGCATCGGCTCTTGCAATAAAAGTTGCCTGAGTTTTTCACCTAAAGGGGTGCCGCCCGGCTCGCGGGTGAGTAGGACTTCATGATTGGGATAAAGACTCCCCAAATGCTTGGCAAAGGACTCAAGGTGGGTACTCTTCCCCGCACCATCGATGCCCTCAAAGCTAATAAAAAAACCAGGACGATTGATATTCATGGAGTTACGTCACCGGCTTGGTCGATGATTGCGCTGGTAGCGATCAACCGCAGCCTCATGTTCTTTCAGGGATGCAGAAAAATGACTACTGCCATTGCCCTTGGCAACAAAATACAGTGCGTTGGTGGGCGCAGGTTGAGCAGCGGCAATTAGCGATTCTTTGGAGGGCATTGCAATCGGAGTTGGGGGTAAGCCATAGCGCATATAGGTATTGTAGGGAGTATCGCGGCGTAAATCGGTTTTTCGAATATTGCCATCAAATCGTGGGCCAATTCCATAAATGACCGTGGGGTCGGTTTGCAGCATCATGCCCTTTTTAAGCCGATTATGAAATACCCCAGAAATTAATCCGCGCTCAGAGGCCTGGCCAGTTTCCTTCTCAATTATCGAGGCGAGGATCAGTAATTGATACGGGCTCTTTAAGACTGGATCATTCGGTTGGCCCTGTACATAGAGATCCCATGCATTCGCTAATTGCTTTTGCATACCGGCATAGGCACGTTGATAAATACTTAAATCCAAATCATCCGGATCAAATACATAGGTGTCTGGAAATAACCACCCTTCTGCACTTGACTGCGTTAGCCCTAAGAGTTTGGCGAGCTGCGCTTCACTG
Source organism: Polynucleobacter sp. (assembly GCA_040400365.1). Taxonomy (GTDB): domain Bacteria; phylum Pseudomonadota; class Gammaproteobacteria; order Burkholderiales; family Burkholderiaceae; genus Polynucleobacter. The sequence goes on from JBBAQJ010000013.1 coordinate 33,727, forward strand.
AGCGTATTGGTTTGATGGATGAGTGCTGGGTGCCCATCAATCGTTGCCCGAACTTGCCAAATGGTCATACCGGGAATAAGCTTCACGATCTCGCGCACTCGATCCCCTCGCGCCATTTGCAGCAGGATGCGACCTAAGCTTGCATTGGCCGAGAACTCATAGGTGCCGGGTTTTAATGATGAAGCAACTCCAAGCGATCGAGCACCAATTTGGAAGACCCAGGCGGGCACCCCAATCCCCTGCTCTTGTAACTGGGTTGCAATCTTTGAAACCCCTGATTTTGGCAACACCTTAAAGCGCGCAGCATTTGTTACGTCAGCCTGATTAAGCAAAGCAGATTTGGATGGCACCACTCCCCATGTGAATAAGGCAAGGTAATACAGGCAGATAATGCCGATGACCGATACCAGCCCAAGGCCCAGTAACCGTTTACTTAGAGCCATGGCAAGAGGTAAGGAATTTGATGAATAGAAAGTTTTTACACATAGCACTATGATAAAAGGCTGAGGAACTGACATGACCATCATCGATCAAGCAACGCTATGAACCCACCCACTATTTACCGCTTACCAGACTGGAGCTTAATTTTGGTTGAGGGATCCGATGCAGGTTCTTTTTTGCAAGGTCAATTAACGAACTCAGTGCTTGGGTTAATCGCCGTCCCCTCTGGAGCATTTGCTCATGGAAGTTCAGCCGCCAGATTGACTGGATATTGCACAGCAAAGGGTCGATTACTCGCCTCTGCATGGATTTGTTTACATTCGTCCCAATCAGCAACGCAATATGCATTATTTGTCTCGCGCGATCTTGCATCGGCATTTGCAAAACGACTGAGTATGTTCGTTTTGCGCTCTAAAGTTGTGATCCGTGACGTCAGCGAAGATTGGCTAGTGTACGGAGCCATTGAACCGATGGAGATTCTCCTGCCTCACCTTCCGGCTGATGCAATTGCGTTAGCGATGCAAACCCCTGTCGATACAAATCCTGCGAAGCGAATTGTCTTTGCCTCCCAAATGACGGTCGATGCCCAACTCAATTCAAACGAATGGAACGCAGCCGAAGTGGCGAGTGGCATTCCACGAATTGTGTCAACCACCCAAGACCAATTTGTTCCTCAAATGGTGAATCTGGAATCCGTTGGTGGAGTTGATTTCAAGAAAGGTTGCTACCCGGGCCAAGAAGTCGTTGCTCGTAGCCAATATCGAGGGGCGATTAAGCGCCGCCTTTATTTGGCTAAAGCACAAATTTCCCTTGAGTCGTGCCCACCAGCAGTCGAGATTTTTCATGAAGAGGATCCAGGGCAGCCAGCCGGAATGGTCGTTCTCTCAGCACCCAATTCGAATAACCCTAATTGGGTTGATCTTCAAATC
>JBBAQJ010000014.1:0-29787 GCA_040400365.1 Polynucleobacter sp.
AATAAGGTGTTGAGTACTATTAAACGAGCCATCATTTATGTTAATTGTTTTATCACCTGCCAAATCCCTCGATTACGAATCACCGCTGAAGGTTAAGAAACACACTCTGCCTGATTTTGTGGGGGAGTCCGCCAAGCTGATAGCGGATCTCAAAAAACTTTCCCCGCAGCAGGTGGGCAAATTAATGGGAATCTCAGACCCATTAGCGGCACTGAACGTGGGTCGTTATCGCGATTGGTCCAAAACATTCACGACTGAGAACAGTCGCCCGGCGCTTCTTGCTTTTAATGGGGATGTGTACGAGGGCTTTGATGCAAAATCCTTGGATGCGAAGGCTCTTGACTTTGCGCAAGAGCATGTGCGGATTTTGTCTGGTCTCTATGGGGTCTTGCGCCCCTTGGACTTAATGCAACCCTATCGCTTGGAAATGGGCACTGCCCTGAAAAATGCACGCGGTAAGGATTTGTATGCCTTTTGGGGCGATCGTATTACTAAAGCTCTTGAGAAAACACTGAGTCAACAGAAAAAACCGGTTCTACTGAACTTAGCATCGGAGGAATATTTCAAGGTATTACAAGCCGATGCCTTGGGGTGTCCAGTGATCTCACCCGTTTTTCAGGATGAGAAGGATGGCAAGTACAAAATCATCTCTTTCTATGCCAAGCGAGCACGGGGACTCATGGCGCGCTTTGTGGTGGAGAATCGTATTACGGACCCTGCAGAGCTCAAGCACTTCAAAACCGAAGGCTATCGCTACAGCGCTGCAGAATCAAAGCCGGATAAACCCGTATTTCGTCGTGCGGAGCAAGCGAAGTAAATTCATTCACTAGGAGTGCTCATTCATTATGGCGGTTCATCGTTCCAAAACATCTCAACGTACCTCGCCTGAGACCGAGCGCTTGGTAGCGGATTCCATTTCCTTGGCCGCATCGGGTAGTCAGGTAGAAGATCGGTTTTGGGAGGAGCGTTTACGAACTCGTCTTCTCAAGCTTTTGAAGAGTCATCATCAATCAGTCATTGATGCGGCGCTTGATCAAACCTTTCGGATCAATACGGTTGCCTTTGAAGTGTTAGCAGACACTGCCGAGACCTTGGCCGAGTCCATGAGTTTTGAGCATGAGGGTGCGCATTGGGATGCATTACTCATTGCCATGCCCATTGTGGCTCATACCCGTTATCAAATTCCTTCAGGGCCGTTGCCCGTTTCCTTAATTGAAGCATCGGCTGGCGCATTGCAACGAGCAGTGGCTGCCGAGGGCACACAATTTGCGATTGTGCCTTGGCTCTACAGCATTGATCAAATGCCCCATTCACACACCCAAACTCGCACCTTACTTGAGACCCTAGCGAATGCTGCCGTATCCGGTGGTGAGATGAAACTTGAGCTGCGTGATATGTCGGAGACCATTGCCGTTCTGGCCGATCCCCGCTTCATTCTGGCGGTGATCATTGCGCCACATCAACAGCCGATCTTTCGGTGGCAAATGGATGGGCCTCAGCGCCAAGAGCGAGGCGTTGCCTTAGTCGAGTGGCAAAGTGCCATGTACGATCCACTGTGCCAGCTCTTACCCGGTTGTGAGTTTGAGCTACTCCTGCCCGAGGCGTATTTCACGAACTGCCGCTTGGCAGATAAACATGTGCGGCCCTTGAGTATTCGTGCAGCCGTGAACTTTCTAGAATCCACTCTTGGCGTGCTACCGGCTGGCTTGTCATGTGTGGTCGGTGCCTTTGGTGAAGAGCAGGCCGATGAATACCGCATTTCATTTAGTCTCAAGGGCTCTTCAGAGATTATCTATGGGGTGATCTGGCCCTTATACGATCGCGAGAGTGTGGCCAGTGACGCCCTTAATGATGTCTCGGACGAAGAGAGTCCGATTAAACGGATTTGCGATGCCTTGCATGATGCTGGCGTGGAAGATGTATTCCGGCACGCCGTGTTATTTACACCCGAGTTGTGTGATGATTGCGGGGTACCACTATTTCCAGATCGGCAGGGCGAGGTGGTTCATGCCGAGATGCCCGAAGATAGTCCTTCGCAGCAACCGTTATTTCATTGACTAGTATTGGATAGATTATTTCTCGAGGGCGAGAAGGTGGGCTTCCTTACCTTCTTTCATCGCCACAGTCTTACATTCATCTGCCACCCGAACACCTGTTTTGATGTTAAACAGCATTGCTTTCGGACCAATCACTACTAAATCAAGGCCGCTGTCGTAGTTCTTAAACCGCATACTGCCTGGTAAGGACTGCTCTTTCAGCATGGCATAGGATTTAGAGCGCCATTGCACCTGGAGCTTCTCAACGGGGCCGCTCGTAATAAAGCGCTCATTGTTACTACAGGTCCAGACATGCGGCACAGTCAATGCACTTTCTTGTGCATGAACTTGTTGCGCAAGACCAAGCGTCATACTCCCGAACAATACCAAAAGTAATGAGCTTGGTAATTTGCGCATGCTGTCTCCCGAAATAAGTCTTTTGTAGAAATTGATCTTAACCCAAAAGATGCTTAACGCCCGCTTGTTCCTCGAGCAATTCATTTAAGGTCAAGGTCATGCGCTCGCGGGAGAACGCATCAATTTCTAAACCCTTCACCAGGGTGTATTCACCATTCGCGCAGATCACAGGGAAGCCATAAATGATCTCAGCGGGGATCTCGTAATCACCAGCGGACGGAATGCCCATCGTGACCCATTTACCATTGGTACCTAAGACCCAATCGCGCACATGATCAATCGCGGCATTGGCTGCAGAGGCGGCTGACGATAAACCACGTGCTTCAATGATGGCAGCACCGCGTTTACCCACCGTTGGAATAAAGACATCTTTATTCCAAGCAGGATCATTAATGAGATCTTTCACTGACTGACCATTGACCGTCGCAAAGCGATAGTCAGGGTACATCGTTGGGCTGTGATTGCCCCACACAATCAATTTCTCAATATCAGCGACTGCTTTATTGGTCTTGCTTGCCAATTGGGAGAGGGCGCGGTTGTGATCAAGGCGCAACATGGCAGTGAAGTTCTTGGCTGGTAGGCTAGGCGCAGACTTCATGGCAATGTAGGCATTGGTATTGGCAGGGTTGCCAACCACTAATACCTTGACGGTGCGCTTAGCGACTTGATCGAGAGCCTTGCCTTGAGCCGTAAAAATTTGGGCATTGGCGGAGAGTAAATCTTTGCGCTCCATACCTGGGCCACGTGGGCGAGCACCGACGAGCAGAGCCACATCAATATCTTTGAAGGCGGTCATTGGATCGCTATGCGCAGTCATTCCGGCCAATAAAGGGAATGCACAATCTTCCAGCTCCATCATGACCCCTTTGAGGGCCTTTTGTGCCTTTTCATCCGGAATTTCTAGTAACTGCAAAATCACGGGCTGATCTTTGCCCAACATATCGCCATTGGCAATACGAAACAGTAGGGAATAACCAATTTGACCTGCTGCACCAGTGACAGCGACACGCATAGGGGCTTTTGCCATTACAAACTCCGGATAAAGGGTTAATGATGAACTTGCTTACAAACCATTAGTTTACATTTACACTAGAGTTAAGTCTTTTATAAGATAAAAGAATCACGATTAATCACGATGCGATCCGTAGAGCAATCCGCCAGCTTTAGCCCTCTGTATCAACAGATCAAAGAGCTCTTATTGAAGAGCTTGCAAGCTGGTGAGTGGCAACCCGGGCAGCCGATCCCTAGTGAGATGGATCTGGCCGAGCGCTATAAGGTAAGCCAAGGAACTGTACGTAAAGCTATCGATGCCCTTGCGGCTGAGAATGTGGTGGTGCGACACCAAGGGAAGGGTACTTTTGTAGCTAGCCATCGCGAAGATGCGGTGCAATTTCGGTTCTTGCGTCTTGCGCCAGACGATGGGAAAGAGCTGATCCTAAAGAGTACTTTCCTGAGCTGTGAATCACGCCAGGCCGATGCGCATATTGCTGCGCTTTTGGAACAGAAGCCAAGCGACTCAGTAATCGAAGTAAAAAGAATTCAGCGCTTTGGTGGGCAACCAACCGTCTTTGAGACCATTTATCTTCATACAAAGCGTTTTGAGGGAATTAGCCTCGAGCGCTTAAGTGCTTGGCATGGTCCCTTGTACGGCTTTTATGAGAGCGAATTCAATACCCATATGGTCTGGGCCGAGGAGCAAATCAAGGCTGTGAATGCCAGTGCTGAGTTGGCCAAACATCTCAACCTTGCCCCTGGTGCAGCACTTTTGTCCGTGGAGCGCCGTAGCTTCACGTATGGCAATAAGCCGGTAGAGGTCCGCATGGCGTATTACGAGACCACAAAGTTGCACTATGTGAACGAATTAAGCTAATGCATTAAGGATAAACACCTAAAGATATATTAATAAATTTACATAAAATCAATAAGTTAGGCTATTCGATGCAAAAAAGTGTCCACTAAGTCTGACGTTTCTAATAGAATATGTTGCAATACAACAATTTAACAATTTGGCCCTTACTTAGTCAGGAATACAACCAGCTATGAGTGACTCACACCAGGACTCAAATCCAGCCCAGCAGCGGCCAGTGTTCCGGAACATCGGGATTGCACAACTTGCCCAATATCGACTTCCTTGGCCTGGCAAAGTTTCCATCCTTCATCGCATTTCTGGCGCCGTCTTATTTCTGTTTCTTCCCTTCATTCTCTTTTTGTTCGATAAAAGCCTAGCCTCTGAGGTCAGCTTTGCATATTTCTCCAGCTTGCTGGGCAACCCGCTTGTGAAATTGATTTGCTTAGGCTTAATTTGGGGCTATTTGCATCATTTCTGCGCCGGGATTCGTTATTTGTTCCTTGATCTTGAGATCGGAGTGGACAAGGCAGCCGCTAATCGTTCGGCGGTATCGGTCATGGTAATTAGTCTAACGTTGACTGCGATACTGGGTCTGCGTTTATTTGGTCTCTTCTAGGTCGCACGCTATGTCAAAAAATAATATTGGTCCAAAGCGTCTGGTGGTTGGTGCTCATTACGGGCTTAAAGAGTGGATTATTCAGCGTGTCACCGCGATCGTCATGGTTGCATTCACCGTTGTTTTATTAATCGCCTATCTTTTAAACGGTAACCCCAGTTATGACGGTTGGGCAGGCTTGTTTGCCAATCAGTTGATGAAGGTACTTACTCTCCTTGCTTTACTCAGCCTTTTCTACCACGCTTGGATTGGTGTGCGTGATATTTGGATGGATTATGTGAAGCCCGTTGGCATTCGCTTAGGTCTTCAGGTGCTTACTGTTTTATGGCTCGTCGGCTGTGCTGCGTATGCCATTCAGATCCTATGGAAAGTGTAAAAAATGACAGCCATTAAAAAATCACTTCCCCGCAGGCGTTTTGATGCTGTGATCGTAGGGGCCGGCGGTTCCGGGATGCGGGCAGCCTTGCAGCTCTCGGAGGCAGGACTCAGCGTTGCGGTTTTGTCGAAAGTTTTCCCAACCCGTTCGCACACGGTCGCTGCCCAAGGTGGTATTGGCGCATCGCTTGGGAATATGAGTGAAGACAACTGGCACTATCACTTTTATGACACTGTTAAAGGATCCGATTGGTTAGGTGACCAAGACGCGATTGAGTTTATGTGCCGTGAGGCACCGAAGGTGGTTTATGAGCTTGAGCATTTCGGTATGCCGTTTGATCGCAATGCCGATGGCACGATTTACCAACGCCCCTTTGGCGGCCACACCGCGAACTATGGTGAGAAACCTGTGCAACGCGCTTGTGCAGCGGCTGACCGAACTGGGCATGCTATGTTGCACACCCTGTATCAACGCAACGTCAGAGCAAAGACCCATTTCTTTGTTGAGTGGCTCGCGCTCGATTTAATTCGGGATGCAGAGGGTGATGTCGTGGGTGTCACCGCACTTGAAATGGAAACGGGTGAGGTCTACATCCTCGAAGCTAAGATTACCTTGATGGCCACTGGTGGAGCAGGCCGTATTTGGGCCGCATCGACCAATGCATACATCAATACCGGCGACGGTATGGGCATGGCGGCGCGCGCTGGCTTACCACTTGAGGATATGGAGTTTTGGCAGTTTCATCCGACTGGTGTGGCAGGCGCAGGCGTTTTACTTACCGAGGGCTGTCGTGGTGAGGGCGGAATTCTGCGGAACAAAAATGGTGAGCGTTTTATGGAACGCTATGCACCCACATTAAAAGATTTAGCTCCCCGTGATTTTGTATCGCGCTCAATGGATCAAGAAATTAAAGAAGGGCGTGGTTGTGGTCCGGATGGTGACTATGTGGTGTTGGATCTCACGCACATTGGCGCTGAGACCATCATGAAGCGCTTACCCTCGGTCTACGAAATTGGTATGAACTTTGCGAACGTGGATGTGACCAAAGAACCCATCCCTGTCGTGCCAACAATTCATTATCAGATGGGTGGTATTCCTACGAATATTCATGGTCAAGTAGTGATTCCGAAGAATGGTAATCCCAATACGATTGTGAACGGCCTCTACGCGATTGGTGAGTGCTCATGCGTCTCAGTGCATGGTGCAAATCGTCTGGGTACCAACTCTCTCTTGGATCTATTGGTCTTTGGTCGTGCTGCAGGTAATCATGTCGTGCAGGCCAACTTAAAAGCCCGTGAGCACAAACCATTACCTGCGGATGCTGGTGAGTTCACACTCGAGCGGATTGCGAAGCTTGATAACAGTAGTTCGGGTGAGTATGCGCAAGATCTCGCGAACGATATTCGCAAGACCATGCAAACCTACGCTGGCGTATTCCGTAACCAAGAGTTGCTCGACGAGGGTGTGCGTAAGATGGCAGAGCTCACCGAGCGTGCCAAACACCTGTGGGTGAAAGATAAATCACAGATTTTCAATACCGCGCGGATTGAAGCGCTCGAAATTGATAACTTAATTCAGACGGCTAACTCCACCATGATCTCAGCAGCCGCTCGCAAAGAGAGTCGCGGTGCGCATGCCCACGATGACCATCCCAAGCGCGATGATGCCAACTGGATGAAACATACCCTGTGGTATGAAGGCAATCAGTTAGATTACAAGCCAGTACAACTTAAACCCCTGACGGTGGAGTCGGTTCCACCCAAAGAGCGTACGTTCTAATACTTGGATAAAGACTATGAGTGATACCCGTATCTTTGAAATCTATCGTTATGATCCAGAGGTTGATAAAGCTCCTCGGACGCAACGCTATGAGTTAGAGCTCAAGGGTGAGCGCATGCTCCTAGACGCCCTGATCTCGCTGAAGAAACAAGACGAGAGTATTTCCTATCGTCGTTCTTGCCGTGAGGGCGTTTGTGGCTCTGATGCCATGAACATCAATGGTAAGAATGGTTTGGCTTGCTTAACCAATATGCGTTCATTGCCCCAGAAAATTACTCTGCGTCCTTTGCCAGGGTTGCCCGTGGTGCGCGATCTCATTGTTGACATGACTTTGTTCTTTAAACAATACCTCTCGATCAAGCCCTACCTGATTAATGACACGCCGCCACCCGAGAAAGAGCGTTTGCAAAGTCCGGCAGAGCGTGAAGAGCTAGATGGCTTGTATGAGTGCATTCTGTGTGCTTCGTGCTCAACTTCGTGTCCATCGTTTTGGTGGAACCCCGATAAATTTGTCGGACCAGCAGGCCTGCTTCAAGCCTATCGATTTATTGCTGATAGCCGCGATCAAGCAACTGCCGAGCGCTTAGATAATCTGGAAGATCCGTATCGCTTGTTCCGTTGCCACACCATCATGAACTGCGTTGACGTATGTCCAAAACATCTCAACCCAACTAAGGCGATTGGCAAGATTAAAGAATTGATGGTGCGTCGGGCGGTATGAGCCTTGATGCTAAGCAGATTTATCAGCTTCGCAGTGCAGCGCGACGCGGTTTGTTGGAAAACGATTTAATTCTGGAGCGTTTCTTTCATCGATTCGCTCATGAACTAAATGATGAGCAGGGCAAGGCGCTATCGACGCTCTTGCAATTGGATGACAATGATTTGCTGGATTTGTTATTGGCTCGCAAAGAGTTAAATCCGGCGATGGATTCTGAGCCTGCACGAGCGGTATTGGGTATGTTGCGTCAACGATAATGAATTGCATTGACTGATTGGGAATAAATCATGATTGAATCAAACATCAAAGCCAAACTTTCTTTTTCTGACGGTACGCCCGATATCGAGCTGCCAATCTATAAGGGCACCCAAGGTCCTGATGTGATTGATATTCGTAAGCTCTATGGCCAAACCGGAAAGTTTACTTACGACCCTGGCTTTTTATCGACTGCCGCTTGCAGCTCAAAGATCACCTTCATTGACGGCGATAAAGGCGAGTTGCTCTATCGCGGTTACCCGATCGAAGATCTGGCTAAGAATTGTGACTTCCTGGAGGTTTGCCAGCTTTTAATTAATGGCGAGCTTCCAAACGAGAAGCAAAATCGTGAGTTTCAAGACATGATCATGCATCACACCATGGTGCATGAGCAAATGCAGTTCTTCTTGCGTGGATTTCGGCGTGACGCACATCCCATGGCGGTGTTAACTGGCTTAGTTGGCGCGATGGCCGCCTTCTATCATGATGAAATTGATTATGGTGACGCCAAGGCGCGGGAGATTGCACAAATTCGTTTGATTGCCAAGATGCCAACATTAGTGGCAATGTCATACAAGTATTCGATTGGCCAACCCTTCATGTACCCAGACAATAGTCTGTCGTACACCGCAAACTTTATGCGCATGATGTTTGCAACACCATGTGAGCCTTACAAAGTTAATCCGGTCTTGGTCCGTGCGCTCGATCGCATCTTCATCTTGCATGCTGATCATGAGCAAAATGCATCAACCTCTACTGTTCGTTTGGCCGGATCCTCAGGAACTAATCCATTTGCTGCCATCTCCGCAGGAATTGCATGCCTTTGGGGCCCAGCCCATGGCGGTGCCAATGAGGCCTGCCTTGAGATGCTGAATTCCATTCAGGCAAGCGGTGGCGTGGAGAGGATTGGAGAATTTATTACTCAGGTGAAGGATAAAAACTCCAATGTGCGTCTGATGGGTTTTGGGCATCGTGTTTATAAGAACTTTGATCCCCGCGCCAAGCTCATGCGTGAGACCTGTCATGAGGTGCTCAAAGAACTTGGATTAGAGAACGATCCACTGTTCAAGCTTGCCATGACCCTCGAGAAAATTGCGCTTGAGGATGATTACTTTGTGGGGCGCAAACTCTATCCAAACGTGGACTTTTACTCCGGTATCGTGCAGCGGGCGCTCGGGATTCCGACTGAGATGTTTACCTGCATCTTTGCGCTCGCCAGAACCGTTGGCTGGATTGCCCAGTGGGAAGAAATGATTACTGATTCTGAATACAAGATTGGTCGCCCACGCCAATTATTCACTGGTGCAACCCCCCGAGCCGTTCCCGCGATTTCTGAGCGAAAATAAGCGTTCTATTGCTTCTTTTGCTTTAAAGGGAATTCATGCGTACGCTTTATGACAAGTTGTGGGATGAGCACGTCGTTCATTCGGAGGAGGACGGCACGGCAACCATCTATATTGATCGACAGTTGCTTCATGAGGTGACAAGCCCACAAGCCTTTGAAGGCTTAAGTCTTGCCGCTCGCCCAGTCTGGCGTGTTTCAGCCAATCTCGCGGTCTCCGACCACAATGTGCCCACCACCGATCGCTCTGAAGGCATTGCCGACCCGGTATCGAAGTTGCAAGTCGATACCTTGGATCAAAATTGTGATCGCTTTGGCATTACCCAATACAAGATGAATGACCAGCGTCAAGGCATCGTACACGTGATTGGCCCTGAGCAGGGTGCTACCTTACCTGGGATGACCGTGGTGTGTGGAGATTCTCATACCAGCACGCACGGTGCGTTTGGAGCATTGGCCTTTGGGATTGGCACATCCGAGGTTGAGCATGTGCTTGCAACCCAAACCCTACTCATGAAAAAGAGTAAGAACATGTTGGTGCGGGTTGAAGGTCGTCTACAACCAGGTAGTACCGCAAAAGACATTATCTTGGCCGTGATTGGCAAGATTGGAACCGCTGGTGGCACGGGCTACACCATTGAGTTTGCGGGTGAAGCCATTCGTCAGTTATCAATGGAAGGGCGCATGACCATTTGCAATATGGCGATTGAAGCCGGTGCGCGCGCTGGCTTGGTTGCCGTTGATGAAACCACGATCGAATACATTCAAGGTCGAGCCTACGCTCCCAAAGGCGAGGCCCTGCGTCAAGCGTTGCAGTATTGGCGTACCTTGCATTCAGACCCCGGCGCTCATTTTGACCGTGTGGTTGAATTGCGGGCTGAAGAGATCGCTCCCCAAGTGAGTTGGGGCACCTCCCCAGAAATGGTTCTGCCGATTGGTAGTCGCGTACCTGATCCAGAGCGAGAGCGTGATCCCGTCAAGCGTCAAGCGATGGAGCGGGCCTTGCAATACATGGGGCTTGAGCCCAATTTGCCACTCGATACAATCTATGTTGATAAAGTTTTCATTGGCTCATGCACCAACAGCCGGATTGAAGACTTGAGAGCCGCTGCTAAAGTGGTTGAGCGTTTGGGTAAGAAAGTTGCAGTCAACGTGAAGCAAGCCTTAGTTGTTCCTGGCTCTGGTTTAGTGAAAGCGCAAGCCGAGCGCGAAGGGCTTGATCGGGTCTTTAAGGCTGCTGGTTTTGAATGGCGCGAGCCGGGTTGCTCAATGTGTCTGGCGATGAATGCTGATCGCTTGGAACCCGAAGAGCGCTGTGCCTCAACCTCCAACCGCAATTTTGAGGGTCGTCAGGGGGCGGGTGGTCGAACTCATTTAGTGAGTCCTGCAATGGCTGCCGCCGCAGCGATTGAGGGGCATTTTGTCGATGTGCGCAAGATTGCTTAATTTTTCCTAGAATACAAATATGAACTCTTTAATGCGCTCTGGACTGATTCTTCTATCAGCGATCACGCTTGCAGCTTGCTCCAATACTTGGACAGGTGTTGGCAAAGATTTGCAGGAGATGGGTAAGAAAATGGATCCTCAGGCGAAGCCCGCGGAGACTGCACCGAATCCAGCGAATACTCCAAACACAAATACCAACAACAAAGACGTTACAGTCACACCGGTCAAATAATCATGGATGCATTTACGGTTTATCAGGGGTTAGTTGCCCCATTGGATCGCGAGAACGTCGATACCGACGCGATTATTCCTAAGCAGTTCCTAAAATCGATTCAGAAGACTGGTTTTGGTCAGAACCTCTTTGATGAGTGGCGCTATCTGGATCAGGGCGAGCCTGGTCAAGACTGTTCGAAGCGACCTCTAAACCCCGACTTTGTCTTAAATCAGCCGCGTTACCAAGGAGCCGGTATCTTACTAGCCCGAAAGAACTTTGGCTGCGGAAGCTCCCGGGAGCATGCACCCTGGGCGTTAGACCAATTTGGCTTTCGGGCCATTATTGCCCCAAGTTTTGCGGACATCTTCTTCAATAATTGCTTTAAGAATGGTCTCTTACCTGTCGTTTTATCGGAGCAAGAGGTTGATCATTTATTCAATGAGACTAAGGCATTCTCTGGGTATCAGCTCACCATTGACCTGGAGAGCCAAGAAGTGATTGCCCCAGATGGGCGCCGCTATCGCTTTGAGGTCACCCCATTTCGGAAGTATTGTTTGCTCAACGGTCTAGACGATATTGGCCTGACCTTACGGCATGCCGATAAAATAAAAGCTTTTGAGGCAGAACGCATATTGCGCATGCCATGGCTTGCGACCCAGCTCCCGTAGTCTGACGCATTCCTGGCGCTCAATGGGCGAGCGCCATTACATAAAGGTTCATGATGAAGATTGCTGTTCTCCCGGGCGATGGCATTGGCCCGGAAATCGTTGCGCAAGCCGTAAAAGTTCTGGAAGCGCTCCATTTGCCCCTTGAGATGGAGACCGCTTCCGTTGGCGGCGCCGCCTACGATGTAGCGGGTCATCCATTGCCCCCAGCCACTTTGGATTTGGCTAAAGCAGCCGATGCCATCCTATTTGGAGCGGTGGGTGACTGGAAATACGACACTCTAGCGCGCGAGTTAAGACCCGAGCAAGCGATCTTGGGTTTACGCAAGCATTTGAGCCTCTTTGCGAACTTCCGTCCAGCGATTTGCTACAAGGAGTTAACCGCTGCCTCGAGCCTAAAACCTGAAATTGTAGGTGGCTTAGATATCTTGATCGTGCGCGAGCTTAATGGCGATATCTATTTTGGCTCACCCAAGGGTATTCGTAATGCTCCTGATGGTCTTTTTGTTGGGGCACGCGAAGGCTTTGACACGATGCGTTATAGCGAACCCGAGATTGAGCGTATTGCGCATGTGGCATTTACAGCGGCTCGTAAGCGCAATCGCAAGGTGTGCAGTGTGGATAAATCTAATGTGCTGGAGACCTCTCAGTTATGGCGCGAGGTCATGACCCGTATTGCAAAGGAATACAGCGATGTGGAGTTAAGTCATATGTATGTGGATAACGCCGCCATGCAATTGGTGCGCGCCCCCAAATCTTTTGATGTGATCGTCACTGGTAACTTGTTTGGAGACATTCTCTCCGATGAGGCTGCCATGCTCACGGGCTCCATTGGCATGTTGCCTTCTGCATCGCTTGATAAGAACAATAAGGGCCTGTATGAACCCAGCCATGGCTCTGCCCCTGACATTGCTGGAAAAAATATTGCTAATCCCTTGGCCACCATTTTGTCAGCAGCCATGATGTTGCGCTTTTCTCTTAACTTAGCAAATGAAGCGGAGCGCATTGAGAAGGCTGTGCAAACAGTTTTGGCACAAGGTTATCGTACGGCCGATATTGATACCGCTGGAATGAAACGTGTATCTACCTCCGAGATGGGTGATGCGGTGGTTGCGGCCCTTCGTTAATTAAATCATCAAAAGAACTTAAATATGGCATATACCCCTTTAGTAAATCCTGTAGTTGGTTTGGTTGGCTGGCGCGGCATGGTTGGCAGTGTCTTGATGCAACGCATGCAAGATGAGAATGACTTTACTTACATTGAACCCATCTTCTTTAGCACCAGTAATGCCGGTGGTGAGGTGCCATTGATCAATGGTCAACGGGTTACCAAAAGTGAGACCCGTTTGCAAGATGCCAATGATGTGAAGGCTTTAGCCCGTTGCGATGTCATTTTGACCTGTCAGGGCGGTGATTACACCAAAGTAATTTATCCCCAGCTGCGCGCTGCTGGTTGGCAAGGACATTGGATTGATGCAGCGAGTGCACTGCGGATGGAAAACGACGCAGTGATTGTGTTGGATCCCATTAATCGTCCAGTGATTGATCAGGCGTTGGACTCTGGTGGTAAGAACTGGATCGGCGGTAATTGCACGGTGAGTTTAATGATGCTCGCGATGGGTGGGCTTCTCAAAAGCGGCAATGTGGAATGGATTAGTGCCATGACCTATCAAGCAGCCTCTGGTGCAGGAGCTGCCAATATGCGTGAGCTGCTCGAGCAAATGGGTACTTTGCATCACAGCGTAGCCAGCGAACTTGCTAATCCGGCTTCATGGATTTTGGATATTGATCGCAAGGTTGCACAGACCATTCGATCAGCAGAGTTCCCTAAAACGAACTTTCGTAACACCGCTTTGGCAGGTAGTTTGATCCCATGGATTGATGTGCCAGTTGAGCACGGTCAGACCAAAGAAGAGTGGAAGGCGGGAGCGGAGTGCAACAAGATTATGGGCAATCCGCCATTTCGGTCGCCGGGCAGCATTCCCATTGATGGCATTTGTGTTCGCGTTGGCGCGATGCGTTGCCACTCACAGGGCTTAACCGTGAAGTTAAAGAAGGATATTCCGCTGGTTGAGATTGAGACGATGTTGGCCTCTGATAATCAATGGGTGAAGGTGGTTCCCAACGAGCGGGAAATTACCGAGCGGGAGTTATCACCAGCAGCGGTGAGCGGCACCATGACGATTCCGATTGGGCGCTTGCATAAATTAGCGATGGGCCCGGAGTATCTCGGTGCGTTCACGGTCGGCGATCAGTTGCTATGGGGTGCCGCCGAACCTTTACGTCGCATGTTACGTATTTTGCTCAATACCTAAGATCGACCGAACATGCCTTGGCGTTGCGTCCTGCAAACCCTATTGAATTGGCTAGTGCTAGCCATCGTGATCTTTTTCATGTGGCCAAGTGCGCAGGCAGTAACCTTGGGATCGCCCATTATTTTGTCTAAGCCTAAAGAGGCTTTGCGGGCTGAAATTCCGGTGCGCATCGGTATCGAGGATCGACCCTATCTAGAGTCGCTAGCGATTGATCCGGTTATCAAGGCTGACTATGAGCGCTTGGGGATCTCTACACGCGTTTTGGATTACAAGCCATCCATTACCTTAAAGCGCAATCAGCCCGAGCAATTTCTGATCCTGGTCCAAACCGAGAACCCTATTGAAACCGGGAAGGATCCTTTTGTTGACATCATCTTGGGGCTCAAATGGACAAACGGAGGCATTGCCAAGACCTATAGCTTGATGGTTGGTGACGTTAGTCAGGTCACGGTGCGACCCGGTCAAAGTTTAAGTGAGATTGCTTCGCAAATCAGGCCACAACTGGGTAGTACCGATTTGGATGAAGCGTTGCTTGCTTTATACAAAGCTAATCCCGATGCATTTATTGGGGGCAGTATCCATCGTCTAAAAGCCGGTGTGCAACTCAATAAGCCCGATGCCACTTTGTTGGGTTCCATTACTCCCGCACAGGCTAAAGAATTTGCACAAGAGGCAAATCGCGCATGGCTCGATCAGCATGGTGAGCCAGGTCAGGGTATGTCCAAAAGTAAAACTATTAATCAGGCTCCAACTACGACTTCCGGCAGTGGGGAAGATCGCTTGCGCATTGGCCCCGGTGCCGGCAGCGAGGCGGATACGCGGCGCTATGTGGAGGAGATGGTTGCCCAAGAAAAGGCCTTGGCACAAAGTAAAGCGCGCGTGGCAGAGCTTGAGAAAAATATTGCTGACCTCCAAAAGCTTTTAGAGGCTCGTAAAGAAGGTGTGAGCCCGGGTGATTCTGCTGCACCGAAGTCAGGCATGGATCAATGGGGGCCAGCCGTCGTAGGGGTTGGGTTAATAGGTATCACGGGCTTACTGCTGTGGTCGCTCGCACGCTACACCCGCCGTGCTGAATCACAATCCCATGAATCACCAGTTGATCCCAAAGAGACCAAGGTAGCTTCGAGTCCCACAGCGATTCCGCCCAAAGCCGCCGCCATTCTGTCGAGCCTGGACCTTAACCTAGACACACCTAAACAGCACGATGCTGAAGCCTTAAGGGTCAAGCTCAATTTGGTGAAGGCTTACATCACCATTGAAGACTTTGTCGCAGCGCGCAAAGCCTTGGAAGAGATTCTGCTGGTGAGCAGTCAGGTTGATCCACAGATCACCATCGCCGCGCGTGGCCTGATGGCCGAGATTAATCAACGCAACGATCTTTAAATGACGCGGATTGCTCTAGGCGTGCAGTATGATGGCCGCGCCTATTGCGGCTGGCAAGTTCAGCCCAATCAACCGACCATTCAAGCCACTCTTGAATCCGCTATTAGTCAGTTCATTGGTGATGGACAAGCAGTGCGAGTCACTGCAGCAGGGCGAACCGATACCGGTGTGCATGCCCTCGGGCAGGCGCTGCACTTTGATGCACAGGTGGAGCGTGAGGATTGGTCATGGGTGCGGGGGATCAATACCTTCTTGCCACCCGATGTGGTGGTGAACTGGGCAAAGCCCGTAAGCGATGCTTTTGATGCACGCTTTAGTGCCCAAGAGCGCACCTATATTTATGCCTTACTGGCTGGGCCAACACGCTCGCCCGTCTTGCATCAGCGTTATGGTTACCAGATGCTGCCAGCCGGTCAGTGGTTTGACATCAAGCAAATGCAAATCGCTGCGCAGTACTTGGTGGGTGAGCATGATTTCTCATCATTTCGGGCATCGGAGTGTCAGAGTAAGACCCCCGTAAAGCATCTCTACGAATGCACCATCCTCGATCAACAGCCCTTTGTGTATTTCAAGGTCAGGGCCAACGCCTTTTTACATCATATGGTGCGTAATATTGTTGGGAGTCTTTTGCATATTGGCCAAGGGCGGCAATCCAGCGATTGGATGGGTAAAGTTCTTGCCGGCAGAAATCGGGATCTGGCGGCGCCAACCTTCGCCCCTGATGGGCTGTACTTGGTGCGGGTGGCCTATCCAGAAGAATTTGCAATTCCAGTGCCGCATCTGCACAATGCCGGTTTTCCAAAAGAGCTTATGCTCCATTCTTAACGATGGGCTTACTGACTTATACCCCCAAACAAACCCGGATCAAGATCTGTGGCTTGCGCACACCTGCAGATATTGATGCCGCAGTGGCAGCCCAGGTCGATGCGGTGGGTTTTGTCTTTTACCCTCAAAGCCCCAGAGCGATTAGCCCAGAAGACGCCGGCACCCTAATTACCCAATTGCCTGCCTCGATGGATGCAGTAGGGCTGGTGGTTAATCCCACCCCCAATCAGATGGAGGAGATTCGGGCGAATGCTGCCATAACCCTGTGGCAATTTCATGGGGACGAGACCCCCGAGCAGTGTCGGCGGCTTTCCGGGGGCTTACCCTGGATTAAAGCTGCCCGAATTGGCCAGTCCTTCAATTTCCCAGAATTTTCCCTACAATATGGGGATGCCACCGGCTTTTTGCTCGATGCACTAGTTGATGGCTACGGCGGTAGTGGTACCGCCTTTAATTGGAACCTTATACCGGACTTATGGGCAAACGCAAACGCGCATCGGGTCGTTTTGAGTGGTGGATTGAACTCGCACAACGTTGGCGAGGCGATCGCTCGTCTGCACCCCTGCGCGGTTGATATCTCGAGCGGAGTCGAGGTTCGTAAAGGGGTGAAAGACCCGTCATTAATCAGGCAGTTTGCGGATGCAGTGCGTAGCGCCGATCAAACAAATCCAAGCAGTCATTCCTAACGCCCAGGCGTTAAACCAAGTCGAGGTACTTATGTACGATAAACCAGATGAACGTGGCCACTTCGGTCCCTATGGCGGCATCTTTGTCTCTGAGACATTGATGTATGCATTAAACGAGCTCAAAGAAGCCTATGCAAAATACCAACATGACCCAGCATTTATTGAAGAGTTCCATTACGAACTCAAACACTTTGTGGGTCGTCCATCCCCGGTCTATCATGCCAAACGCTTAAGCGAGCAGTTGGGTGGTGCGCAGATTTATCTCAAGCGCGAAGATCTGAACCATACCGGGGCTCACAAGATTAACAATGTGATTGGCCAAGCGATGTTGGCCAAGCGTATGGGAAAGCCTCGCATCATTGCTGAAACCGGTGCGGGTCAACACGGTGTGGCAACCGCCACCATCTGTGCCCGCTTTGGTCTGGATTGCACGGTTTATCAAGGCTCCGTCGATGTTGCGCGCCAAGCCCAAAACGTGTATCGCATGAAGTTGCTCGGTGCCAAAGTGGTGCCGGTCGAGTCTGGTAGTAAAACCCTCAAAGATGCACTCAATGAAGCGATGCGCGATTGGGTTACCAATGTGGAGAACACCTTCTACATTATTGGTACCGTCGCTGGCCCTCATCCGTATCCCATGATGGTGCGAGATTTTCAGAGTGTCATCGGCGAGGAATGCAAAGTTCAAATGCCCGAGATGATCGGTCGCCAGCCCGACTATGTGTTGGCTTGCGTGGGCGGCGGATCGAATGCCATGGGTATTTTCTATCCCTACATTGATGTACCCAATGTGCGGTTAGTTGGCGTTGAGGCTGCAGGTCGTGGCATGAAAACCGGTGATCACTCCGCCGCACTATGCGCTGGTAAGCCGGGCGTCCTTCATGGCAATCGCACCTATCTCTTACAAGATGAGAATGGTCAGATCGCCGAGACCCATTCAGTATCCGCTGGTATGGACTACCCCGGCGTAGGACCTGAGCATTCATGGTTAAAAGATTCTGGTCGGGCAGAGTATGTGGCGATTTCGGATGATGATGCATTAAAGGCCTTCCATGATTGCTGCCGTATTGAGGGCATTATTCCGGCACTTGAGTCTTCCCATGCGGTGGCGTATGCCTGCAAATTGGCGCCGACCTTAAGTAAAGACAAAGTCATCTTGATCAATCTCTCGGGTCGTGGTGATAAAGACATGCATACCGTTGCTCAAGCAACCGGATCGGAAGGCTAGGTTCATGTCGAACATTGCTGGCGTATTTGCAGACCTCAAAGCCACGAATAAAAAGGGTCTGATTCCATTTGTAACCGCAGGCGATCCCCACCCCAATTTAACCGTCGATGTGATGCATGCCTTGGTGAAAGGCGGCGCCGATGTGATTGAGTTGGGCGTCCCATTCTCAGACCCAATGGCCGATGGTCCCGTGATTCAGCGTTCGTCCGAGCGTGCGCTTGCCCAAGGAGTGACTCTCAAGGAATGCCTAGCCAATGTGCAGCAGTTTCGTCAAAAGAATCAAACGACCCCCGTTGTGCTGATGGGTTATGCCAATCCAGTCGAGCAGATGGGTCACGCAGCATTTGCAAAAGCTGCTAAAGCAGCTGGCGTTGATGGGGTATTGATTGTGGATTATCCACCCGAAGAATGTGAGGAGTTTGCCAAGCAAATGCGCAGTGAGGGCATTGATCCAATCTTTTTGCTAGCGCCCACCTCCAGTCAAGAACGCATTCATCATGCAGCACAAATTGCAGCGGGTTACATTTATTACGTGTCACTGCGTGGAGTAACCGGCGCAAGTAACCTAAACACGCAAGACGTTGCGAGTGTATTACCCCTCATTCGGCAAGAGACCACGATTCCGGTTGCCGTTGGATTTGGAATTCGGGATGCGGCGAGTGCCAAGGCGGTTTCTAAAACTGCCGATGCGGTGGTGATTGGTAGTCGGATTGTGCAATTACTTGAAGAGGCAAAAAAGGGTGAAGAGTTGGTGGTGCTTGAGCGCTTTATCCATGAAATCCGACAGGCTTTAGACCACGATTGAAGGTCGTTACAATACCGCTATGAGCTGGATTGACAAAATACTTCCGCCCCAGATCCAACAAAGCGATCCGGCCAGTCGGAAGACCGTCCCCGAAGGTTTATGGGTCAAATGCGGTGGTTGCGATGCGGTTCTCTACAGCACCGATATTGAAGCCAATCTCTCGGTTTGCCCAAAATGCTCACACCATATGCGCATCAATGCGCGCAAACGCCTTGATCATTTATTGGATCCCAAGCCACGCGTTGAAATTGGTGAATCGGTGTATCCGGTCGATGCTCTCAAGTTCAAAGACAGTAAAAAATACCCCGATCGTTTAAAGCAAGCCAGTGATGCTTCGGGAGAATCGGAGGCCTTAGTGGTCATTGCTGGCAAGATTGAATCGATTCCTGCCGTGGTGGCCTGCTTTGAGTTTGAGTACATGGGTGGTTCGATGGGTTCCGTGGTGGGTGAACGCTTCGTACGCGGTGTTCAAGAAGCCATCCAAAAAAAATGCGCCTTCATTTGCATTACAGCAACCGGCGGCGCACGCATGCAAGAGAGTTTGTTATCACTCCTGCAAATGGCCAAAACAAATTCGATGCTGACCAAGCTCTCGCAAGCAGGCTTGCCCTACATTAGCGTTCTGACCGATCCGACGATGGGTGGCATCTCAGCCAGTTTTGCATTTATGGGTGATGTCGTGATGGCTGAACCAAAGGCCTTAATTGGTTTTGCTGGCCCACGCGTGATTGAGCAAACCGTGCGTGAGAAGTTACCCGAAGGATTTCAGCGCTCCGAGTTTCTGATGCAAAAGGGCGGTATCGACATGATTGTTGATCGTCGTCAGATGCGTGCAGAGCTCGCAAAATTACTCGCCTTATTGCAAAAAATCCCAGCTGAGAAGTTACCGAAGCAGTTGCTGCAAACTAATAGTTCGAGCTAAGTCGTGCTTGAACCCCAGCAGAGCCAACCAATCCTATTCACAAACCTAGACGAGTGGTTATCGCACTTGGAGACCGCGCACCCGGTAGGGATCGATATGGGTCTCGCCCGCATTACCCGGGTTAAGGAATCTCTAGGACTGCAATTTCCATGCCCGGTCATTACGGTGGGTGGAACCAATGGCAAGGGCTCCACCTGTGCCTTTCTAGAAAGCATTTTGCTGGCCGCTGGATATCAGGTGGCGTGTCATACATCCCCCCATCTCTTGCGATTTAATGAGCGCGCCAGAATCAATGGGGCTGATGTTAGTGATGCGCAATTGTTAAATGCATTTGAGCGAGTCGAGCGTGCCCGCTGTCGACTGAGTGATCCACCAACCCTCACGTATTTTGAGTTCACCACCTTGGCCATTATGGATCTCTTTGCTAATGCCGCAGTGGATACCGTGATCTTAGAGGTCGGGATGGGCGGGCGTCTCGATGCAGTCAATATTGTGGATGCCGATTGCGCGATTGTGACCAGCATTGATCTCGACCACATGGCCTATTTAGGTAATACCCGTGAGGCGATCGCTTATGAGAAAGCGGGCATCTTCCGACCCAAGGCGATTGCCATCTGCGGCGACCCCATACCCCCAACGTCTTTAATCAATCATGCTAACGAGATTGGAGCTGACCTTTGGCTAATGGGCAAGGATTACTCATTTACAGGCGATCAACAGCAATGGGGTTGGTCGGGACGGGGTAAGCGCTTTAGTGGGCTCGGGTATCCGGCATTGCGGGGTGCTAATCAACTTCTCAATGCCTCAGCGGTAATTGCTGCTTTGATCGCTTTGCATGATCGTTTACCGGTCAGCGCTCAAGATATTCGTAATGGCTTGGCACTGGTGGAGTTGCCTGGACGCTTTCAGGTCTTACCGGGCAGACCCACGGTGGTGCTAGATGTTGCGCACAATCCCCATGCAGCCGCGACCTTGGCCCAGAGCATTGAGGCCATGGCATATCACCCTTATACCTATGCTGTGTTCGGGGCAATGGCCGATAAAGACATTGAGGGTGTGCTTCAACCTATGTTGGATATTGTTGATTATTGGTATTGCACCGATTTGCCGACGCCACGAGCAGCCTCAGCAGATGATTTAGCAAAGCGCCTGCAGGCACTCAAGAAAGAGGCCCTAGTGTTCCCAAATCCAGGAGCCGCCTATCAAGCGGCGTTGGATAAAGCGGGTGAGGGTGATAGAATTACAGTCTTCGGATCCTTCTATACCGTTGCAGGCGTAATGGCTTATCGAAATAACCAGGCACATTGATCCATGACCTTCTTATCGAATCTGTTTCGACGTAAGCCTGCCCCCCAAAAAATTGAGCCCCTGGCTCGCCGCACCTTCCCAAAACGTGCAAAGTCTGGCGAAGAAAGCACTGAAGATCTTGCGTTGACTGAGGATCCTGAAAAGCAACGTGCCCGCCATCGCTTAATCGGTGCGGCCACACTGGTATTGATTGCAGTAATTGGCTTGCCACAAATTTTGGATCGGCAACCAAAGCCCGTCGCCAATGACATTACGGTGCAAATCGTCAGCAACTTACCCAATCCAGCAGCTGGTGTACTCAATGCCGAGCCCGACAAAAAACCACCGGTGGAAGTAAAGGTAGAACCGAAAGCTGAACTTACACCACCGCCCACTGTGAGCCCTCCGGTGGCAGCACCAAAACCAGCTAGCCCAACCCCTGCTGCTTCGAGTGCTGCAAGTAAAAGCTTGGGCCTAGCAGCCGGCGAAGAGTTGGTGAGCACCGGTAATGAACCCGCCGGCGCAGCCGATGCCAAGCTGACAGCGAACGGTAAGTTTGTGATTCAGATTGGGGCTTTTGCTTCCGAAGAGCGCGCCAATGGTTGGGTTACCAAGTTAAAAGAGAACAAGATTCCGTATTACGTACTTACTCGCAATAACGCCGAGGGTGTCAAGCTCTATTTGCTACGAGCTGGCCCATTTACAGAACGCGAGGCGGCAGAGTCTGCCGAGAAACGAATCCGCTCCCTCGGCTTAAGTCCGCGCATCGTTGAGCTAAATAAGAGTTAATCATGCAATCACTCGGCGCCATTCAACTAACGACCTTAGATTATTTTGCGATTGGCATCTTGATAGTTTCAGCAGCAGTTGGCTTGTGGCGCGGATTTTTTCGGGAGATCATTGCGCTCGCATCTTGGTTTGCTGCTGCGTGGCTCGCTTACCATTTCTGTAATTACTTGGCCACCGAATGGCTCTCGGCATTTATTCCCAATGAGACCGCGCGCTTAGCTGCAGCTTTCCTCCTGATCTTTGTTGCTGTTCTCATTGCAGCTGGTCTATTGGCTCGCGCCTTTCAATCTCTACTCTCGACCGCAGGGCTCACCTTGGTTGATCGATTCTTTGGACTGCTGTTTGGTTTTGTGCGGGGCACCTTGGTACTGGTTGTATTAAGCACCCTGGGGGCACTTACTGGTGCACAGGAGACGCAGGCATGGCAAGCGTCTGCGATTCGGCCAGTGCTTGAGCAGGGAACGGGCCTGATCCGTTCGTGGTTGCCTGAAAACTGGGCGAAGCAGTTAAATGCAATTTCAATGACCGATCGTTCTCGATCGGCAGGGGGCTAACTATGTGTGGTGTTGTCGGAACGATTTCGCATCGACCTGTAAACCAACTTTTGTATGACGCTTTGCTCCTACTACAGCATCGTGGACAGGACGCAGCCGGGATTGCTACCATGAGCGGTAATTCATTTGCGATGCATAAGGCCAATGGCTTGGTACGCGATGTATTCCGGACCCGCAATATGCGCAGTCTGGTAGGTAATGCAGGTATTGGCCAGGTGCGCTATCCCACCGCTGGCTCGGCGAGCAGTGAAGAGGAGGCGCAACCGTTTTATGTCAGCGCACCTTTTGGCATCATCTTGGCACATAACGGTAACCTAACCAATGCCCCCATGCTGCGAAGTGAGATGGCCTATCGTGATCGCCGCCATATCAATACGAGCTCCGAGACCGAGGTTTTACTCAACGTACTTGCTGATGAGTTACAAAAAGAGACCAATAGCGCTGCCCTGGATGATGACTCGATCTTTAAAGCCGTCGCAGGACTTAATAAGCGGGTGAAGGGATCCTATGCAGTGGTGTCACTGATTGCTGGATTTGGTTTGTTGGCATTTCGGGATCCTTTTGGGATTCGTCCGCTGTGTATTGGTAAGGTCGATACACCCGACGGGCCCGAGTGGATGCTGGCCTCGGAATCGGTTGCACTTGAGGGATTGGGCTATACCTTTGTGCGCGATGTGGCGCCGGGTGAGGCGATCTATATTGATCTCGATGGGAACTTTCATACGCGGCAATGCGCTTCGAATGCCAGTCTGAACCCCTGTATTTTTGAATACGTCTACCTGGCCCGCCCTGACTCGACGATCGATGGGGTGACCGTATACAACGTGCGCATGCGCATGGGGGATTACTTGGCAGAGAAGATTCGGGCGGAGACCGATATCAGCAAAATTGATGTAGTGATGCCCATCCCAGACTCGAGTCGACCGGCTGCACTTCAAGTCGCAAAGCGTTTAGGTATCTCGTATCGCGAAGGATTTTTTAAGAATCGCTACATCGGTCGTACCTTCATCATGCCTGGTCAAGCGGTGCGCAAGAAGTCTGTGCGCCAGAAGTTAAATGCCATGCGCATTGAGTTTAAGGATAAGACCGTCTTAATTGTGGATGACTCCATTGTGCGCGGTACGACCTCGTATGAAATCGTGCAGATGGCGCGCGAGTCGGGTGCTAAAAAGGTGATCTTTGCTTCTGCCGCACCCCCAGTGCGCTTTCCTAATGTCTATGGCATTGATATGCCAACCCGCAGTGAACTGGTTGCGTATGGTCGTACCCATGACGAGATCAATAATTTGATTGGGGCTGACCAGCTGATTTATCAAAGTGTTGAGGATATGAAGAAAGCGGTTCAAGATATTAATCCCAACATCAAAAACTTCGAAGCATCGTGCTTTGATGGGCATTACATTACAGGCGATATCACCGAGGCGTATTTGGATGCACTCGAAGCAGCACGCAATATTGCAAACAAGGAGGAGGATCGCAAGAGCGATCCCAGTGACTTTGCACGTTCGCAATTGCATTTGCATCTAGCTAACGGAGACTAAACAACAGTTGTGGCGTTTGCAGCATGCTCTGCGTGACAGTCGGTCATTTACCTGTCAAACTTGATCTGTTATGAAAAAAACCATACGGCCCACACCCAACCTCAAAACCTTGGCACCCGAGACCCTGGCGGTCCGGGCTGGCACTCGTCGTTCAAGCGATTATCAGGAACACTCGGAGGCAATGTTCTTGACCTCCAGCTTTTGCTTTAACTCAGCCGAGGAGGCAGAGCATGGCTTTGCTAATGCTGATCAAGGATTTATCTACTCGCGGTTTACTAATCCGACAGTGAGCATGTTTCAGGATCGTCTTGCGGCACTCGAAGGTGGCGAGGCATGCATTGCCACATCTTCCGGAATGGCTGCGATTCTGACGACGGCGATGGCGCACCTGCAGGCTGGTGATCATGTGGTGTGCTCAAAATCCGTGTTCGGTGCAACCACGCAATTGTTCTCCTCAATTCTGAGTCGCTTTGGTATTACAACAAGCTATGTGGCGATTGCTGAGCTAAAGGCATGGCAAGCAGCGGTGCAAAGCAATACGAAGCTCTTCTATCTGGAGACCCCCTCCAATCCCCTAACCGAGATTGCTGATATTGCAGGGATTGCCAAGATTGCCAAGAAAGCAAAGGCTCTATTGGTGGTGGATAACTGTTTCTGTACCCCAGCCTTACAAAAGCCTTTGGCCCTTGGTGCGGATGTGGTGATTCATTCAGCGACCAAGTATCTTGATGGGCAAGGGCGGGTCGTCGGCGGGGCAATTGTGGGTAGTCGTGATTTTGTCATGGGTAAAGTTTTTCCCTTTGTGCGCACTGCGGGACCTACACTCTCGGCATTTAATGCCTGGGTATTTCTGAAAGGGCTTGAAACCTTAGAGCTGAGAATGCAGGCGCAAAGTGCGAATGCCTTGGCATTGGCCCTCTGGTTAGAGAAGCAGGCCGGAGTCGAGCGCGTGTATCACCCAGGGCTGAAGAGTCATCCGCAACATGCCTTAGCAAAGCGCCAGCAAAAAGCGGGTGGCCCGATTGTGTCGTTTGTACTGAAGGGTGGGAAAAAGGCGGCGTATAAGCTCATTAATCAAACACGCTTGTGTTCAATCACCGCAAACCTTGGCGATACGCGCACTACGATTACGCATCCAGCCAGCACGACCCACGCCCGCATTACACCGCAAGCGCGCAAGGATGCGGGTATTGTTGATGGCTTGGTGCGGATTGCCGTTGGTCTTGAGAACATTGACGATCTCAAGCATGATCTAGCAGCTGGTTTAAAGAAGTAATTAAGTAACGCCAACAAAACGACGTGGGTCATTAATCGGGCGCAGTGGCATGATATGAATCAGCTTGCGATCGAGCTCGAGATACACCCGCGCATCACGTACCAAAGCTAAACGCTTAACCTCTGCAGCAGAGGCTTCCCATGTTAAGTGCTCATCAAGACTATCGATCGAGAACTCAATGAGTGCAATTTGACCCAAAGCACTAATGGTATTGACGCGACACGGAATACGATGACCCTCCGGATCCGCGTGCACACTGAGCCCTTCTTGAGGAATGACCCATGCCACTTGGGCATTTGGTGGAATACGACCCTTATCAATCACTTGAAAGGTCCAGGGGCTTGAACCCCACGACAAGGTGCCGTTATTAAACACTCCATGAAAGAGATTGGGTATGCCAACGAGCTGGGCAACGCGCGCATTACGCGGCTTGGTAAATAAGGATTGTGGATTGGCAGTCTGCAAACCCACACCGTGATCGAGCACGGTGATGCGGTCGGCTAATAAATGAGCCTCACGCAGATCGTGTGTGACCAAGATGATCGGGATGTTGAGTTGCTTACGAAGCTTGGCCAGCGTTTGATAAAGCTTTTGGCGAGTCGGTATATCAATTGCTGAGAAAGGCTCATCAAGCAAAAGCATCTTGGGTGAGCGTGCTAAGGCACGCGCGAGGGCAACACGTTGTTGCTGCCCGCCCGATAATTGTTTGGGTAAACGTTCTCCAAGTTCACCAATATTGAGCTCATCGAGCCAACGCTGAGCCTCGGTCCGACGAGTCACTTGATCACTAATCGTGTTGTAAAGCGCCATGCATACGTTATCGAGAGCGCTGAGATGAGGAAAGAGGGCGTATTGTTGGAATAAGAATCCGCATGAGCGCTGGTTCGGTGGCAAGGTCATCGTGGGCCCACGGGCCGGATCACGATTAAGCCAGACCTCTTGATCGCATTCGATATAAGCAAATTCAGGATGGTGGAGCCCAGCAATTGAGCGCAAGATACTCGTCTTACCGCTACCGGATGGGCCTACCAACGCATGAACCTCGCCGGCATCGATTTCTAACTGAATCGATAGGGGATTGGGAAGGGTTTGCTGTAGCTGAACCTTAAGCACGGCGTGCCCCAGCAGTGTTGCGACCAAAGACCCCATAAGAAATGGCAATGGCAATCAGCGAGATCAGTAACAGGATCACCGAGAGGGCGCCAGCTCCTGCGCTATCGAACGTTTGCACCTTATCGTAGATCGCAATCGATGCAGTTTTTGTCTCTCCTGGAATTGCACCGCCCACCATGAGGACCACCCCAAACTCACCCAAGGTATGGGCAAAGGTCATGGCTGCCGCACTTAAGATACCACGCCAGGCTAAAGGTAGTTCGATGAAGCGAAAGCGCTGCCAAGTGCTTAGCCCGCTGACCTTAGCCGCTTCCTTGATCTCGGTAGGGATTGCCTCGTAGGCCCGCTGAATGGGTTGGATTGCAAACGGTAGGTTGACGATGATGGAGGCAATCAAGAGGCCAGTGAAAGAGAACACCAGGGGCTCACCAAAGAGGCTCTTACCCGCAAATGCCACAATGAAGTAATAACCCAAGACCGTGGGCGGCAATACCAAGGGCAGGGCGAGCGCCGCCTCAGCCCAAGATTTCCAGGGGCCAGCCTCGGCTAAGTGATAGCCAAGCCAGATCCCAATGGGGATCAAGACCACCAAAGTCCAAAAAGCTAACTGCAGGGAAAGGGAAATCGCTTGTGTATCTAACAATTAATTATTTAAATCAATTACTTATAAAATGTTTCTAGAATAAATCTTGGTGTTGATGTCTACGCAATGTCTATTCTAGTCAAATCGAATCAGGGTATCTCTGTATATTCTTTTGTACGTATTTTAGGTGTAATATGCGCACTTACGCATATTTATGTCAAGCACGCCAATTACTTCCAACAACTCTGTAGCCCAGGGCTTCGCGGATGGCTTGTCTAAAAAACAATTATCCCCAGAACAAATGGAAGCTCTCCTCAAAGAGGTGTCTGAGTTCTTTGCCGTTCTTGCTGAACCGTCCCGTTTGCGCATCATGTATGCCTTATGCGATGGTGAGAAATCCGTGAGTGAGGTGATTGAGATCTCAAAATCTAGTCAAGCGAACGTGTCGCGTCATTTGGGAACTCTCCATCAGGCAGGAATATTAGCGCGTCGCAAAGTGGGTACCACCGTTTATTACTCGATCTGCGACGATGCCACTCTTGAAATCTGCCAACGGGTATGTGGCCGCGTTATGAATGGACTGTTTGAGTAAATCTGATGAATTTTTGTTTAACCATCTAATCCTTGATGAATATGAGTGAACGAACCAAAACCATGCAATCCCTCGATACCCCGAATCTGATTCGGAAGGCACCCGAGAATTTTCTATCGCAAGAGGCAATCGCTGAAATCAACCAACATGGTGCCGATGAGACCCGCCGCGGATTTCTGCGCAAGAGTTTCATGGCGGCCCTTGGCGGTGTTGGCGCTGCAGGTAGCGGCCTGGCCCTTGCAAATCCCCAAGGCGATCCAGCGATTCTGGAAAAGCAAATCTGGCAAACGACCTTGGGTAAGAACGTTGCCACTGAGCCTTATGGCACGCCATCCATTTATGAAAAGAACTTAATCCGTCGCGAGTCACCGGGATTAACCCGCGTATCGGCGGCATCCGTAGCTTTCACACCACTACAAGGGTTGTTTGGCATCATTACACCAAACGGCTTGCATTTTGAGCGCCACCATCAGGGTTGGTACAACATTGATCCTAATAAGCATCGTCTAATGATCAATGGCCTTGTGAAGAATGAAAAAGTATTCACGATGAACGATCTCATGCGCCTACCATCGGTATCGCGCATTCACTTTATTGAGTGCGGCGCGAACACTGGCTTAGAGTGGGGCAATGTGGCCGTACCAACTGTGCAATATACCCACGGCATGTTGTCATGCTGCGAGTTCACGGGAGTGCCACTTTCAACGCTTTTGGATATTTGTGGCGCTGATTTAAAGAAGGGCAAGTTCATTTTGGCCGAGGGTGGCGATGGCTCCGGTATGACCCGTACGATGTCCATGGAAATGGCCTTGGATGATGTGATGGTTGCTTGGGCGATGAACGGTGAAATGCTGCGCCCTGAGAACGGCTTCCCAATTCGTCTCGTGGTACCCGGTGTACAGGGCGTTAGTTGGGTGAAGTGGTTACGCCGGATTGAAGTCGGTGATATGCCTTATGCAGCGAAGGATGAAGCGATTCACTATATTGACTTGATGCCCGATGGTTTGCATCGTCAATACACCTCGATTCAGGAATGCAAATCGGTGATCACTACCCCATCCGGTGGCCAGCAACTCTTTGATAAGGGTTACTACAACGTGAGCGGTTTAGCGTGGTCGGGTCGTGGCAAGATCAAGCGCGTGGATGTCTCGTTTGATGGTGGTAACAATTGGCGTACAGCACGTCTTGAGACCCCCATCCTGACGAAGGCGCTGACGCGCTTTAATATCGATTGGGTCTGGGATGGCTCACCCACCATCATGCAATCGCGCGCGATTGATGACACGGGCTATGTGCAACCCACCATTCGTCAATTGCGAGCCGTACGCGGTACGCGCTCCATCTATCACAACAATGCAATTCAATCGTGGAAGGTTGATACCAATGGCGAGGTCAGCAATGTTCAAGTCGGCTAATGTTTTGATGAAACCCATTCTTGCGAGCGCGGTAGTTGTCACCGCTATTTTCTCAAGTAGTGCTGTGCATGCGCAAACGGCTCAAGCGACTCCATCAGCAAGTAAACCAAAGCCCTATATGAATATGGGCCGTAACGCGACCCCTGCAGAAGTAGCGGCTTGGGACATTGACGTGCGGCCGGACTTTAAGGGCTTACCAGCCGGTTCTGGTTCCGTAGCTAAGGGTCAGGCGGTTTGGGAACAAAAGTGCGCAAGTTGCCACGGTACCTTTGGTGAATCCAACGAGGTGTTTACGCCGATTGCCGGAGGAACGACAAAGGATGACGTAAAAACTGGTCGTGTGGCATCGCTTACGAGTGAGAAGCAACCTCAGCGAACCACGCTGATGAAGGTCGCAACAATCTCAACCCTCTGGGATTACGTCCATCGCGCTATGCCATGGAATGCACCGCGTACTCTGACGGTCGACGAAACATACTCCTTGGTTGCATTCATGCTCAACTTAAGTGAAGTGGTTCCTGACGACTTTGTGCTCTCGAACAAAAATATTGCGCAAGTACAAGGCATGATGCCCAATCGCAATGGCATGACTCAGAAGCATGGTTTATGGACCGCGAAGGGCGCCCCCGATGTGAAAAATACTGCGTGCATGTCTAACTGTACCCAACACGTGGCGATTGGATCGGTATTGCCCGACTATGCTCGCAATGCGCACAATAACTTGGCAGAGCAAAATCGTGAGTATGGCCCGTATCGTGGCGCT
>JBBAQJ010000014.1:29797-32426 GCA_040400365.1 Polynucleobacter sp.
CAGAGCCGCCAGTGGCTGCATTGCCATCCTCCGGCATGATGATGGTATCGACAGCGAGCGCTGCGGCACCCAAAGCAGCAGGCCCGGCAGATTTATTTAAGAAAGAAAACTGTTCAGCGTGTCACGCACCTGCAGCGAAATTAGTGGGCCCATCAATCGCTGATGTTGCCAACAAGTACAAAGGTGTTGCGAATGCACAAGCGATGCTTGAGAAGAAAGTGAAGGCAGGTGGTGCAGGTGTTTGGGGCGCAATTCCCATGCCTGCGCAGACTCAGTTATCCGATGCGGACAACAAGACCTTGGTGCAGTGGATGCTCAATGGTGGTAAGTGAGATTAATCAAAATATAAGATGAGGAAATAGGATGAAAACTCGTAGTGTGGCTGGAAAATTAGTGGTACTGGGTTCAGCAACTTTGTTTGCAGGGGCGGTTTATGCCTCGCCAGGAGAGCTCTTTAAAAAGAATGGCTGTGCTGCATGCCATGCCCCAGCAGCCAAAATGGTTGGCCCTTCGTTGGCAGACATTGCCAATAAATACAAAGGTCAAGCCGATGCTCAAGCTAAATTAGAGAAGAAGGTCAAGGCAGGTGGATCGGGTGTTTGGGGTCCAATTCCAATGCCTGCTCAGGCGCAGTTATCGGATGCCGATAACAAAGCGATGGTGCAGTGGATTTTGAGTGGAGCAAAATAGATATTCTGTAAGAAATTAGGGGTTATTACTGACGAAGGTAATGCCCCATCGGCTTTATAGTTTTAGGTAAGCAACAACTAATGGGTAGCAGTTGATAACAAGGAGTTTTTATGGATATGCAACGACGTGATGTACTGAAATACTCAGCCATTTTTGGCTTGATGGCTTCAGCAGGTTTGATTACTCCCGCACAAGCGCAAGAGTGGAATAAAGCGGCCTTCGAAGGTAAAACTTTGGATGACGTGTTCAAAGTGTTAGGTGCTGGTAAGCCAGAGACCTCGGGCGCAATTACGATGATTGCTCCCGATATTGCTGAGAACGGTGCAGTGGTTCCAGTTGGCATTAATACCACCCTCAAGGCCCAGCAAATGGCAATTTTGGTCGATAAGAACCCAAGCGCCTTGGCTGCTCAGTTCTTCATTCCAGCCGGTACCGAGCCATTTGTGACGACCCGTATCAAGATGGGTCAAACCTCCAACGTTTACGCTTTAGTAAAAGCTGATAACAAGTGGAGCGTGGCGGTGAAAGAAGTGAAAGTAACCCTGGGTGGTTGCGGCGGTTAATGATTAAACCGAATAGTCAATTACTTATTTAACGAATTAGAGAGGAAGCAAAATGTCAGATCCGATGCGCGTACGAGCAACCGAGAGCGGCGGTGTGGTGGATGTCAAAATCCTAATGAAACATGATATGGAAACAGGTCAGCGCAAAGATGCGTCTGGTAAAGCAATTCCTGCGTGGTTTATCAGCACCGTAACAGCAAAAGCCAATGGCAAAGATGTGTTCATGGGTGAGTTTGGCCCAGCAGTATCTAAGGACCCATTCTTGAACTTTAAATATAAAGGCGCCAAAGGTGAGAAGGTGACTGTGACCTGGGTTGACAACAAAGGTGGCAAGCGGACCGATGAGGCAACCGTTTCGTAAGCCGCAGTTTGTACTTTAATGATCGAAAACAATAAGAGGGATATCATGAGACAACATTGGACTCGCGGGGCACTCATTGTGTCATCGCTGTTTGTTCTGCAAGCATGTACCACACCTGAGCCGCCAAAGAAAGCGGCGACTCCGGCTCCGGCAGCCGCTCCATCTGCAGCACCAACGGCTGAAATTGAGAAGTACCGTGCAATGATTGCTGATGGTAATCCCTCTGATTTGTATGAAATGGCGGGCGAGGAACTCTGGAAGAAAAAGATGGGCCCTAAAAATGCCAGCCTCGAGAAGTGTGATCTTGGTATGGGTCCTGGTGTAGTCAAGGGTGTTTATGCCGTCTTGCCGAAATACTTTAAAGACACCAATAAAGTTCAAGATCTTGAGTCACGCATTGTGACTTGCATGGAACGCCTGCAAGGTTTTGATGGTAAAGAAATTATTGCCGGTAGCTTTGGAAAAGGTAAGCGTAAAGATGTCGAGGCTGTAGTAGCTTATGTGGTTGCCAATTCCAAAGGGGCAACCATTAACGTCTCAATGAAGCATCCCAAAGAAAAAGAAATGTACGAACTTGGTAAGAAGTCATTCTTCTATCAAGCTGGTCCGATGGATTTCTCCTGCGCATCCTGCCATGCTGATCCTGGTAAGCGGATTCGTTTGCAAGATTTGCCTGACTTGACCCAGCAAAAGGGTGCTGCACTTGGTTGGGGTGCTTGGCCAGCGTATCGTGTATCAAGCGGTACCTTTTGGACTATGCAATACCGTTTGAACGATTGTTATCGTCAGCAACGTTTCCCAGAGCCGATTTACATATCCGATGACACGATTGCGGTCTCGATGTATATGGCAGTAACAGCAAATGGTGGTAAGTTAGCCACCCCTGGTCTGAAACGCTAATCGCTGGAGAACAATATGAAGAATAAATATCTAATTACAGCAGCAACTTTATTAGCAATGCCTATGGGCTCAGCGATGGCTGATGCGAAGTTTGACAAGATGATGCAGGACAGCT
>JBBAQJ010000015.1:0-31345 GCA_040400365.1 Polynucleobacter sp.
GGCACCGGATTTTGATTCCGGCATGCGAGGGTTCGAGTCCTTCCTCCCCTGCCATTGTTATGATGGATAACCAAAACTAGCCAAGACCATGAACTCTGACGCGCTCACTATTTTCACTGGCAATGCCAATCCCGCACTTGCAGAGGCCGTTGCTAGCCAAATGCAGTTGCAGCTAGGAAAGGCCTTTGTTGGCCGCTTTTCTGATGGTGAAATCCAGGTTGAAATCCAGGAAAACGTTCGCGGTAAGAATGTTGTCGTAATCCAGTCGACCTGTGATCCCACCAATGACAACCTAATGGAACTCATGATCATGATTGATGCCCTCAAAAGGGCATCAGCCAACCGGATTACCGCTGTCATCCCCTACTTTGGTTACGCCCGTCAAGACCGCCGTCCCCGTTCTGCACGGGTTGCAATTTCTGCCAGAATTGTCGCCAATATGCTGCAATCCGTTGCCGGCGTAGAGCGTGTTCTCACGATGGACTTGCATGCAGACCAGATCCAAGGATTTTTTGATATCCCGGTCGACAATATCTATGCCTCCCCCGTCCTTTTAGGGGACCTAAGGGCAAAAAAGCAGCCTGACCTGACCGTGGTATCGCCTGACATTGGCGGCGTGGTGCGCGCCAGGGCATTTGCCAAGCAATTAAGCTGTGATCTAGCCATTATTGATAAACGCAGACCAAAGCCCAATGTCTCTGAGGTGATGCATTTAATTGGTGAGGTGGAAAACCGCCACTGCGTCATTATGGACGACATTATTGATACGGGCGGCACCCTTTGTAAGGCGGCGGAGGTTCTCAAAGAACGGGGCGCCAAAAGCGTGACAGCCTACTGCACCCACCCGGTTCTATCCGGGGGTGCAGCCGCTCGCATTGCAGGATCTGAAATTGACGAGTTAGTGGTTACTGACACGATTCCATTGAAACAGGATACAAAATCAGTCAATAAAATCAGGCAGTTAAGTGTTGCTCCGCTCCTTGCGGAAACGATTTTACGCATCACCAAAGGCGACTCAGTCATGTCGCTTTTTGCTGAATAGCTTCCTAAGCAACTGATTTCTCCCGAATTTTTACTCTTTCAAGCTATAATTTAAGGCTTTCCGTTTGGTCGCGGACGGAAATTAACCCTTAATTTGGAGTCATCATGAAAGTTGTTGCATTTGAACGAAGCGTACAGGGCACTGGTGCGAGCCGCCGCCTGCGCAATTCTGGGAAAACCCCCGGAATTATCTATGGCGGAAAGCAAGAATCTCCCTGCGCAATCGAGTTAGACCATAACGCTTTATTCCACGCATTGCGGAAAGAAGCTTTCCATTCATCCATTTTGGATATCGAGTTAAACGGTAAATCACAAAAAGCCTTATTGCGTGATTACCAGATGCATCCTTTTAAACCATTGGTTTTGCACATTGATTTCCAACGCGTATCCGCCACTGAGAAAATTCATATGCGTGTTCCTCTGCACTTCAAGGGTGCTGAAGAATCAGAAGCGGTCAAGTTTGGTGGGGCAGTTGTTAGCCACATTGCCAATGAAATCGAAATCACTTGCTTGCCGGGTGATCTTCCGGAGTTCTTGGAAGTGGATCTGAGCAAAATCGTGGTGGGTCAGTCAATTCATGCCAAAGATGTTGCGCTACCCAAAGGCGTGAGCTTAGTTCTTCATGTAGAGCAAGAAAATCCGGTGATTGCGAATGCTCGCATACCGGCCGTTAAAGCGGAACCCGAACCAGCCGCAGCCGAAGCTGCACCAGCTGCTGAGGCTGCTGCACCAGCCGCTGATAAAGAAGCGAAGAGCTAAATCGTTTCGCGCTCGTAGAAACCCGCTTTATGCGGGTTTTTTATTGCCCCGTTGAAGTCGTTTATAGTTGGATCACCTAGCCTCAACCTACTGAAAAAAATGATTCGCTTAATTGTTGGACTCGGAAATCCTGGATCAAAGCATGAGGCTGACCGGCATAATGCAGGGTTTTGGTTTGTTGACCGTCTGGCCGCTCAACATAAACAATTTCTTCAGCCTGAGAAGCGATTTAATGGTCGAATCGCAAAAATCCAAATTAAAGGTCATGATATTTACTTATTGGAACCTGACACCTATATGAATCTCAGCGGAGAGGCTGTAGGTCCCTTAAGTCGCTTTCATAAGATCGGAGCGAGTGAAGTACTGGTGGCTCATGACGAACTAGACCTCAAAGCCGGCACGGCTCGTCTAAAACAGGGCGGTGGTAATGGGGGACACAATGGCCTAAAGGACATCCAACAGCATTTATCAAGCCCCCAATTTTGGCGGCTCCGTTTTGGGATTGGTCACCCACGCGATCTACCTGGCAATCTAGCAAGAATGGATGTTGCCGACTATGTACTAAAAAAACCAAGCTCGGAAGAACAAGAGAAATTAGATGCGGCCATCACGAAAGCAATTAGCATTTTGCCCCTGGTTCTTGAGGGTAATACACAAGATGCTATGCAAATCCTGCACGGCCCGAATTAAATCATTTAATTAGTTTGCTTTAGAGCGCTCAAAACTTTGTATTTTTCGAGCAACTGCTCTTGGGTTTCAGAATAATTAGGATGGAGCGGAATGCAATCAACCGGGCATACCTGACGGCATTGAGGAGCATCAAAATGCCCCACGCACTCGGTACATTTATTGGGATCAATCTCATAGATCTCAATTCCCATATAAATTGCATCATTTGGGCATTCTGGTTCACAGACATCACAGTTGATGCACTCGTCTGTAATCATTAATGCCATATTGATATCCCCAAAATAATGGTCAGAATAGCTTAAGTCGATTTAATTTGGGCGTTTCTCTTTTGTAACCATTTTTCCACTGAGGGAAAAACAAACTTACTCACATCGCCACCCATGAGTGCAATTTCACGGACAAAGGTACCGGAAATAAATTGATATTGATCCGATGGGGTCAAAAATAAAGTCTCCACATCTGGCAGTAGGTAGCGATTCATACCGGCCATCTGAAACTCATACTCAAAATCCGATACGGCACGTAAACCGCGCACAATCACTCGGGCAGAATGCTCTCGTGCAAAGTCTTTCAATAATCCAGAAAATCCCGCTATTTCAACATTCGGATAATGACTCAACACCTCTTTAGCGATTTCAATCCGTTCCTCAAGTGTAAAAATAGGACGCTTATTTTTACTATCAGCCACCCCAACAATCAGCTTGGTGAAAATACTCGAGGCACGCCGAACTAAATCTTCATGCCCACGGGTAAACGGGTCAAAGGTTCCTGGATAAACAGCAATGGTCATGAAGACCCCCTTTTTTTTATGAATAAACAGGAGTTTAGCTCGAACTTCGGCGAAACAATACTGCTTTTACTTGGGCCGTTTCCATTGATTTAATCGGAGTCCAATTGGGTAATAAGCCCTCCAATTCAGTCAGATCAAAGGCATTGGGGCATTCCATATAAATTCCGCCCCGCCCTTGATCGTGACACACTCGACCAGCCTCTTGTACCGCACGAATGAG
The DNA here is from genome assembly GCA_040400365.1 of Polynucleobacter sp. Lineage (GTDB taxonomy): Bacteria > Pseudomonadota > Gammaproteobacteria > Burkholderiales > Burkholderiaceae > Polynucleobacter. Next base: position 3,501 of record JBBAQJ010000015.1, read on the forward strand.
TAACTCGGGTTGACCAAATGGGGGATCTAGAAAAATCAACTGGACCGACTGATCAACAGCGTCTTGTAAATACGCAATGCCATCCCCATGAAGGATTTTCACTTCCCCACAAATTGGATAAGAATTCAGGAGCTGATACTGCGTCAAGAGCTGGTTATAGATTCGCTTATCTTTCTCAATCAATACCACCGCATCAATTGAGCGAGAGGCGGCCTCAAAACCAAGAGCCCCAGAACCAGCAAATACATCAATTGCCTTTAGGCCGCTAAGGTCTGGGCCTAACCAATTAAAAAGCGTCTCACGAACCCGATCAGAACTGGGGCGCAAATCCTGTTGATCTAAAACTTGAATCTGACGGCTACGCCACACACCGCCAATAATCCGAATTCGATGGCTAAGTGCCAATTAGGGAGTGCCCCCAACGAGAACACTGATCATTCTGCGCATATCTAAGTGTCGTTTAAACGCATTACGCACATCATCCTTTTTGACCGCTGCGACTTGTTGTGTCCAAATATCGAGGGTGTTGAGTGGTAACTGATTCCAAGTAATTGCTGAAAGATTATCAAGTAGTTTGCGGTTACTATCGAGTCGCAATGGAAAGCCATTGATTAAGTTTGCTTTTGCAGCCGCTAATTCTGCATCGCTTGGGCCATCTTCAATAAAACGCGCAATCGTCTCTTGCAGCACATTCAGCGCTTGATCTGCTTGATCATTTCGGGTTTGCAAGCCCGCCTCAAACGTTCCGGTATCGCGGCCCGGCTGAAAGTAACTGAATACGCTATACGCATATCCACGCTTATCACGCACCTCACCAACCAAGCGAGATACAAAGCCCCCGCCGCCTAATACATAGTTTCCGACGAGTAACGGGAAATAGTCAGGATTATCTCGAGCAATGGCGGTCATACCCATTGCAATATGGGTTTGCTGTGTTTGAAATGGAATTCGGATCAAACGCTTGGATTGAGGCTCTATCGGTGAGCGCTCCAAAGGTGGTAATGCAGAAATTACTGGTCCCTTAACCGGCAATGCATTCATAATTTGTTCAGCCATTTGTTTGGCCTTAGCTGGATCGACATTCCCTACAATGTTCACAATGACTCGGTCTTGACGATAGAAATCCTGATGAAATCGCTTTAGGTCGGCCTCCTTAATTGCTGCGATGGATTCAATACTAGGGGATCGTGCCAAGGGGTAATTTCCGAATACCTCTTGACGAAACCGTTTCTGCAGAATCACCTCGGGCTTCGTATCGCCCTCCTGAATCGCTGAGCTAATACGTTGCTTTTCTCGTATCAGAATAGATTCATCAAAGATGGGTTTGGATACACTAGCAACCAATAATTGCAGGAGTGGATTCAAAATATCGGGCTTACTAAGTGACCGCGCACGCACAATGGCTCTTTCACCGGAAGCCGACGCACTAATACTGGCTCCCAACTCTGCGATCGCATCTGCTTGCTGAGCCTCATTCAAAATGCCATCCTGCCATCTAATGCCACGGGTTAGCATTGCAGCGGTCAACGATGCTAAACCGCTTTGATCTTTAGGATCATAGCGACTACCAGCATCAATACTAATTTCAATATCGACCATTGGTATGGCATTCGTTTGAATCAAATAAGCTTTTGTGCCATTACTCAAGGGAATCGCTTTGATTGGCAATACTGCATGAGCCGAAACCGCGAATAATGTTGCAATTAAGGCGATTAGTCCTTTAAAAATATGATGAATACGCTGCATTGTGTTCCCTTTTAATGGCGCAAACTACCTGACATTCCGCGCGGCTTTGCAAGCATTGAAGGCGGCTGGGGATCCAAGGTCACGATGGTTAAACCATCGTTGACAAAATACGCATTAATTGCCTGTTGGATTTGATTCGATTGAATTAACTGGATTCGCTCAATCATACGATCCAAATCTCGCCAAGAGACATCAGCCATCTCTGAACTACCAATTTCCATGGCCTGAGCAAAAATTGAATCACGTTTGTATATTTGTGAAGCGAGCAATTGCGCCTTAATACGCTTTAACTCAGACTCTGTAACCCCTTGATTGGCAATATCTCGCAAGGTCTGGACAATGCCCTTTTCAAGATCCTGCACGGTTTGACCTTTGGCCGCTGTTGCGCCGATCACAAAAAGCTCTGGCCCACGGCTAATTAATTCATAAGTTGCTCCAGCGCTATTCGCAAGTCGTTGATTGCGAACCAGCTCGCGATTTAACCGTGAGTTATCGTGCCCACTTAAGACGGCAGATAATACGAGTAATGCATAAGGATCTACGTCATCCATTTTTTTTGGATCTAGTTTGGGAACTTTCCATGCCATCATAATTTGTGGGCTCTCAGCAGGAGCCTTCAATGTAGCGCGCTTCTCGCCTTTTTGCTCAGGTTCGAGCTGAGGTTTGCGCTCAGGTAATTTTTTTGCTGGTATGGGTCCATAATACTTTTCAACCAATGCTTTCACCGCCAGCGGATTAACATCGCCCGCCACCACAACCACGGCATTATTCGGTGCATACCAATCGCGATACCACTGCCGCGCATCGGCAGGCTGCATATTTTGTAAGTCGTTCATCCAGCCGATAATGGGATGACGATACGGAGAGCTAATAAATGCCGTTGCCATGAGCAACTCACGCATCAAACTCGCTGGATTATCTTCCGTACGTAAGCGTCGCTCTTCCATCACCACCTGAAGCTCTCGCCCAAACTCTTCATTGGAGAATTGGAGATTAGCCATTCGATCGGCTTCAAGCCGCATCACTTCTGCCAGCTTTGATTTCTCAATCTGCTGAAAATACCCAGTGAAGTCACGCGCAGTAAAGGCGTTCTCACGTCCGCCTACAGCAGCCACCATCCGCGAGAACTCCCCTGATTTGACCGTTTTAGTTCCCTTAAACATCATATGTTCAAGCACATGGGCAACGCCGGTTTTTCCATTAACCTCATCCATCGATCCGGCGCGATACCACACCATATGAACAACCGTCGGTGCACGATGATCCTCACGCACGATCAGGCGCAAGCCATTCTTGAGTTGATACTCATGGGTATCTGACGCAGTAGCAAAAGTATTCCCCGAGACAAGTAAGCAAAAGCCGACCAAGGTAATCGATGCCTGCTTCATGGCTCTCGCTATTGGATTGATAAACTGAAATTTCGCTATCATGAATGGTTTGGATGCATTGATTGTCTAGTTAAGATCACTCTTTTGGATTGTATCGACAATGTTTGGTTTACGTAAAACACTTAGCTCACTCTTTACTCGTCACCGAGTGGATGAAGCCTGGTTTGACCATTTAGAGGAGTCACTCATTAAAGCCGATATTGGAGTTTCGACATCGACCGCTCTAATGACTAGTCTACGCAAATCGGCCAAACAGCATTCCATTACAAATTCTGAGGATTTAAAGGCAGTTCTGGTTAATGAGCTCAGCCATCTTTTAAGTGACCTAGAGCCTACTGAAAACCCCTTAAACCCAAGCGCCACCCATGCCAAGCCTGAAGTGTGGCTGGTTGTAGGGGTCAATGGTGCTGGCAAAACTACATCGATCGGAAAACTATGCCATCACTTTCAGGCTCAAGGAAAATCAGTCCTCCTCGCTGCCGGGGATACATTCCGAGCCGCGGCGCGTAATCAGCTCAAAGAGTGGGGTGAGCGCAATCAAGTACAAGTGCTAAGCCAAGAGAGCGGCGATGCAGGTGCGATTGCGCATGATGCAATCCAGGCCGCCCTATCACGGCAGGTTGATGTTGTGCTGATTGATACGGCTGGTCGACTCGCCACTCAAGCGAATCTGATGGAGGAGTTAAAGAAGGTAAAGCGGGTGATTTCCAAGCTGATACCCGATGCTCCCCATCAAATTGTGTTGGTCCTTGATGGCAATACGGGTCAAAATGGAATTGCCCAAGTTGTGGCCTTTCGGAACACGATTGGGCTGCACGGCCTTATCGTCACCAAATTGGATGGCACCGCTAAAGGCGGAGTTGTTTGTGCGCTACGTAAAGAGTTGCAAAACCCCTCCCAAACACAGGGCCCAAAAACCTATGTCTATGCCCTTGGCAAGGGTGAGCAGGTGGGTGATTTGGAGTTATTTTCAGCCCAAGCTTATGCCCAAGAGCTTGTAGAATAGTCATATAAATCAATATGTTATAGTTTATTAGATGCATTAGCACTCTCTTGACAAGAGTGCTAAAATAATAAAATCTAAACTCAAATGAATCAAATAAAAGATGACTTTGAACACCATCATGAATACACGAAAAACGGGCTCTTCTAGCATCGCTCTCGCAATGCCAGCTCTACCAGCCCTTGGAGTCGGTACGATTGATGCCTATTTGGCACACATTAATCGCTTACCGATGTTAAGTGCTGCTCAGGAATACACCTTAGCGCAAGAATATCGCCGCTCCGAAAATTTAGATGCTGCACGACAACTGGTTCTATCGCATTTACGACTGGTTGCGTCGGTCGCTCGTCAATACTTGGGCTATGGCATTCCGCATGCTGACCTCATTCAGGAAGGCAATATTGGTCTGATGAAGGCAGTAAAGCGCTATGACCCCAATCAAGGGGTACGACTTGTTTCGTATGCAATTCACTGGATCAAAGCGGAGATCCATGAGTACATCCTAAAAAACTGGCGTCTGGTCAAAGTAGCAACGACCAAAGCGCAACGCAAACTTTTTTTCAATCTACGTAGCAATAAACTTTCTGCAAATGCATTGAGTAATGATGAGATTGAGTCATTGGCAAAAGCACTTGATGTTCGAGGCGCTGATGTAAAAGAAATGGAGATTCGTCTTGCCGGAGGCGATATCTCAATCGAGGGTGATAGTCAGGATGAAGAAAGCTTTGCACCAATCCATTGGTTAACCGATGAGAGCCAAGAGCCAACTGCCGTCCTTGAGCAAAACGAATCATATTCCTTGCATGGTCCAAAACTCATGCAAGCACTGAATGCCTTAGATGAGCGAAGTCGTGCGATTGTTGAAAGCCGTTGGTTAGCAGTCAATGCAGAAGGCCAAGGTGGTAAGACTTTACATGATCTTGCCAAGGAATTTGGCATCTCTGCTGAACGGGTGCGCCAAATTGAGGTCGCTGCCTTTAAGAAGTTACGCGTGCTCTTAAAAGATGAAAGTACGACACTTCACTAAGACTCATTGAACTAACGCTTTTAGGTCATGCGCAATCGGCTCGGCGCCTTGCCCGTGCTTGATATAGAGGCGTAAATTACCATTGGGATCAAAGACGTAGCTCCCGGCCGTGTGATCCATCGTATAGTTTTTGGGGTTACTGCCAGGAACCTTGTTGTAATACACCTTGAAATCTTTTGCGACCTTAGCAAGCGCCTCATCGTTGGCTGGTCGCAAGCCTATAAATCGTGGATCAAATGCAGGGGGGTATTGCGCCATCAGTTCTGCAGTATCTCGCTGCGGATCAACGGTAATAAAAATAACTTGTACCCGATCGGATAATGGTCCTAAGGTTTTCATGACCTCTTGCATTTCAATCAATGTCGAAGGACAAACATCTGGGCAATGGGTATAGCCAAAGAAAATTAATACGGCTTTCCCTTTGAAATCAGCCATCGTTTTCACCTGACCACTGGGATCCAAAAGTTCAAAATTAGAGCCAAACGATTTACTGCCGGTAATGTCAACGTTTTTAAAGCTGGGTTTTGAACAAGCCGCCAACAAAAACACGGCAAATAAAAGAGCTAGTTTTTTCATGGGCTATAAGTAATGATCGATCAAAATGGCAGCAAACAATAGAGCTAAATAAGTAATAGAGTACTTAAATGTCTTACGAGCCAATTGATCGCTATAGTCTTGATAGAGGCGGATTGCATACATCACAAAAATACCACTAAGAACTAGGGCGCAAACTAAATAAAATAAGCCACTCATTCCATAGACATAAGGAAGAATCGACGCTGCTAATAAGATGAGTGTATAGAGCAAGATATTGAGTAAGGTAAATCGCTCACCATGCGTCACGGGCAACATTGGTAAGCCTGCCTGAACATAATCTTCGCGCCGATAAAGTGCCAACGCCCAAAAATGCGGTGGGGTCCATACAAAAATGATCAGCACCAATAACCATGCTTCTGCTGACAATTGATTGGTAACGGCCACCCAACCTAATGCGGGTGGCATAGCACCAGAAAGCCCGCCAATCACAATATTTTGGGGGGTTGCAGGCTTCAAGAACCAAGTATAAATAACGGCATAGCCTACAAAGGTTGCAAAAGTAAGCCACATGGTTAGTGGATTGGTATAAATCCACAGAACCGCCATCCCCGCAGCCCCCAAAATGCAAGAGAAAATGATAATTTGCCAAGGGGTAATCTCGCCCGTTGCCGAGGGGCGCCACGCGGTTCGACGCATTTTTGCATCAACTGCCTGCTCAATCAGACAATTCACTGCAAAGGCTGCGCCCGCTAGCAACCAAATGCCGATCGATCCACCAATTAATATCGACCAGGGAACCATTCCAGGGGTTGCCAAAAACATGCCAATAATGGCGCAAAATACTGCGAGCTGAGTGACTCTTGGCTTGGTTAGTACCCAGTACTGCCTCCAGCGAGGCATGGGAGGGCGAACAAAATCAGTGCTCATGCAGACCCTTGTTGCAACAGCTTACCAGATAAAAAATAGCTGTTACTCCATGCACTTAAGCGAACTAAGCAAAATAAAAGGGCTGCCGCACCACCGGTATGCAGTAAGGCAGCCACTAATGGCCATTGAAAGACCACATTGGATATACCGGTTGCGATTTGCAATGCAAGTAATGCAATGATGGCTTTCCCCCAAAACTGAACTTTTGGCTCCGGATATCGAATTACTTTTACAGCAACGAAGAGTAAAACTGCGGAGGCAAAAATTGCCCCAACGCGATGGGTCCAGTGGATTGTGACTAATGCTGCCATAGGGATCATCTCACCGGATTTAGCCTCACCCAAATCGCGCCATAAGAAAAATGCATTTTGCCAATCCATATTGGGATACCAGACACCCATACACGTTGGAAAATCAGGGCAAGCTAAAACGGCATAGTTGGTGCTAACCCACGCCCCTAAAAAAATTTGCGCAAAGAGGGCAACGATAGCGATTAGTACTAGGCCGCCGGATAGGCTTGATATCGTCTTGGAATCACTTGAAAAGCGAACATCGTTGCGTTGTGCGAACCATATCATGCTAACAAATAAGGCCAATGCCAAGATGAGATGCATGCTAACAATGATTGGTTGAAGCTTGAGGGTCACGGTCCATGCTCCAAATGCGCCTTGCAAACAGACCAGGGCCAATAAAAAAAGACTGCCCCTAATTGCTAAGGAACGGCCTGCGCTTGATTGCTTAAATGCCATGACGACTTGAATAATGATTAAAAAACCAACGCTCATGGCTAAATAGCGATGAATCATTTCAACCCATGCTTTAAAAACTGTCACCGGACCTGTGGGCATTGCAGCCTCTGCCGCCCGAATTTCCTCAATGGCGCGAAACGGATTGGACGTGCCATAGCAACCTGGCCAATCTGGACACCCCAGACCAGAGTCGCTCAAGCGCGTAAACGCGCCAAATAAGATGAGATCAAAGGTCAAAAATACGATGGTCCAATTGAGCTTTTGAAACAGCCCCATTCCCTTTTTAAAATAAAGGAATGCCAAGGGTAAGCCAGCGATCAGAAGGGCGATTCCGGCAAGCTCTAAAACCATCAGAGCCATTTCAGACATCATATCTTCTCACCCTTACGATTTAACTTGAGAAGACGTTCAATATCTTTACGAATCTTCACAAAATCACTCGAGCTGGTTTTGTCGGGGAAGACCATCATCTTCTCGCCACTCGGATCAATCAGAGCAATTCCTTGACCTAAATTTTGAGTATTTAACCAAGCCTGCCAAGCCGCTTCATTTTTTGGATCAGGAGCGGGAATAATATAAAACCCAGCATTCTCTGGATCATAGGCTTTCTGAATATCCTCCTCAACTAGGCCACGATCATTTACAACCCATACTAATTGCAAACGATTTTTATGTTTACCAAGCGCTAAGCGAACCTGACGCATCAGATATAAAACCTCAACACATGCATCATTGCCTTTTTTGCACTCGCTTGCCGGTCTTGCCACCATCAGGGTCCACTTGCCATTAAATGGAATTTCAAACCAGCTGGGGTTAATTGCCTGTGGCGGCACAATCAAGGTGCCGTAATTCGTCTTTCCACCCTCAGGCTTAAAAACGTAATAGGCCAAATAAGACGCGATAACTGGGGCTGCGCACGCTAACAGCACCAATATCATTTGAATCCGACCACGACGCGTTCGAGCATCCAATGCCTTCTTGTCAAGCTGACTCGCCGGAATTAATAAATCTTGATCAGTCACCGCTATATAACCCCTATGAACTTGATTTACTTTGATTGCGATATCGCAAAAAGCCGGTTGTGAACCAAAATGCTAGCGCGGCCGCACCTAAAGAAAACCATTGGAAAGCATAAGCATAATGGCGATCGACGCCTGTCGTTGCCACCGGCCAAATTCGGGATAATCCATCACCTGCATCTGGGTCATTTTGACGAATAATGAAGGGCAATTGAGGATATGCCATTCGGCCTGCTTCATAGTTCAGGTCTAAATTTTGCTGAATCCGGGGTGAAAGTTGACTATTTGGTTGATTGCCAAGTTCTAGCACCTTTCCTGGGCCGGATAATGCAACGCCCTCAATAATTAGGCTCCCCTCTGGTGTTGTAATGCTTGGCAATATCAATCGATCTTGATTATTTCTGGGGGCCCACCCTCGGTTAACCCAAACAACACGCTTTTCCTGACCCTCGAGTAACAGTGGCATCAGCACATAAAAACCAGATTGGGTCTGCCCAGTTTGGGGCTTTAGGCTGGGACGATTGTCAAGCCAAATGACCTCATTAGGTAAAAAGCGGCCGCGCGCTCGCACCGGCCTAAATTCAGTCTCTGAAAGAGTCCAATTTTTGGCATTCAGATCAATCTGCTCTCGAGCGGCCATGGCACTAATTTGATTAGCAAGGATTATTTTCTGTTCTGCACGACCCAATTGCCAACGACCCGCCAAAATACCTATTGCAAGAACGACCAGCATCCCAATGGTTGCGACTCTTCGCTCTACAATAAGAACTCGAAATAAACTCAAAGGTTTGGTACCAATATGAAATGGCTAATTGTTTTAATTCTGTTGGTCATCATTGCTAGCTTAGGATCAGCGCTGTATTTCATGATGAAAGACAAGGGCAATAGCTCCAGGATGGTTCACTCGCTGATGCTCAGAATTGGTTTATCGATTGCACTATTCATTGGGATTTGGATTGCCCATTACTTTGGACTCATTGAGTCCACTGGCCTGAAAGTGCCTCAATAGGCGGCAACAAGTGCTGCCGCCTATTGCCATTACATCCAGTAAATGACGATATAAAGCCCTAGCCAGACGACGTCAACAAAGTGCCAATACCATGCGGCACCTTCAAAACCAAAGTGATTCTCGGCGGTGAAATCACCACGAATCAAACGGCGCAGGATAATCGCTAACATCAGACCACCCAAGAACACATGGAATCCATGAAAACCGGTCAACATAAAAAAGGTGGATCCGTAAATTCCAGAAGTGAGCTTCAAGTTCAAGTCGCTGTAAGCATGGATGTACTCGTAAGCCTGAAAGCCTAAGAAAATAAGGCCCAAAGAAACGGTGGCAAACAAACCATAAATAGCATGCTGACGATTTCCCTCGCGTAAGGCATGATGCGCCCAAGTTACCGTAACACCTGAGCTCAGAAGCAGCAAAGTATTGATCGTTGGAATTGGCCAAGGGCCAATAGTGCTAAATTTTTGAACGAGGTCTGCTGGACCAAGAGTCGGCCATGCTGCAACAAAATCGGGCCACAAGAGTTTGTTGTCAACATCACCAAGCCAAGGCACTGTAATACTACGAGCGTAGAACAGGGCAGCAAAGAAAGCGGCGAAGAACATGATCTCAGAAAAGATGAACCAACTCATCGACCAACGATAGGACACATCAACATTAACGCCGTTTTTACCGGTATTTGACTCTGAGATTGCGGTGCCAAACCAACCATAAAGAACAAATAGCACATAGATAACTGCGGCTAGGACCAACGGCCCTCCCCATGAGAGGCCATTCACCCAGGCCGACATGCCACTACCAAAGCCAAGTAGTCCAATACTAGCGAGGACGGGGTATTTTGAGGGGCCTGGAACAAAATAGTACGGTGTGGAGTTTGATGACATCGCGCTCTTTCTAACTAAAAATTAATTGGTTACTACTAAATTCACAATCAACAAAAGGATGGCCATAAATAGTACGGCTCCTAATACACCTGCAATAATGATGTGCACAAAACTCAAGCTTGCTACATCATTTTGTAATCCTGCTTTATTACGAATTCCTAAGAACGCCCATAAAACTGCGCGCATGGAGCGAAAAAAATTGGGCTTCTTATTCATGACGACGCTTTCTTCTTGGCCTCTTTGCTATTCGCGACAGGCTTTGGTATACCGGTCTCAAAAAAGGTATACGACAGGGTAATTGTTTTTACGTCTTTGGGAAGATTGGGGTCAACAATAAATACTACCGGCATTTGCCGAATCTGATGGGGGGTCAGGGCTTGCTCTTGAAAACAAAAGCATTCGATCTTCGTAAAAAACTCTGTTGCGGTCTTTGGGGCATAACTGGGAATCGCCTGAGCAGCGACTGGGCGATCCAAGGTATTAACTACCTCATAGACAATCTCATGCATCTCGCCTGGATGAACTTCAAGAAAGTTCTTAACTGGCTTAAAAGCAAAAGGGCCGCGACTATTGGAATCAAATTCAATCGTGATGGTTCGACTGTAATCAACCTGGCTATTACCGGGCTTACTTGCTCCATAAGCACGCACTCCATAATTATTTTTGCTGGTGACAACATTAATACCAGTCACTTCACAAAGTGCTTTGTATAGAGGTACTAAGGCATAACCAAAACCAAACATCAACACAGCAAGGAAAAGAAGCTTGAGTAGGATTTGCTTATTAAGAGCGCCTAGATTATTTGCCATCTGACTAACCTAAGATCCAATACTTTAATACGATGCCCAAGAAAAAAGTCAACGCAATCGATAGCAAGACCGCCGCAAGGCGGCGGTTGCTCATCAAAGGATTTGATCGCTCGGTCACGTAGGGTGCCATTAGCTAATCTTGGGAGGCTGCTCAAATGTGTGGAATGGGGCAGGGGATGGAACCGTCCACTCCAAGGTATTGGCTGTCTCCCATGGATTATCGGGAGCCTTCTTGCCATGTCCACGGTAGGCTGGCAACACGACATATAACAAGAAATAAACTTGCATTAAGCCAAAGCCCAGACCGCCAATTGAAGCAATTAAATTGAAATCAGCAAACTGGGTTGGGTAGTCTGCATAGCGACGTGGCATACCTGCTAAACCCAAGAAATGCATTGGGAAGAAGGTGAGGTTAAAGAAGAACATCGAACCCCAGAAATGAACCTTACCCCGGAACTCATCGGCCATACGACCTGTCCACTTTGGACACCAGTAATAAAAGCCTGCGAACATCGCGAAGAGCGAACCTGCTACCAGCACATAGTGGAAATGGGCAACCACGTAATAGGTATCTTGTAGGCCAATATCAATTGGAGCCATCGCTAGAACGAGTCCGGTAAAGCCACCAATCGTGAACACAAAGATGAATCCAATCGCCCATAGCATCGGGGTTTCAAAGGTCATTGACCCTTTCCACATCGTCGCAACCCAGTTAAAAATCTTCACCCCAGTTGGAACTGCAATCAGCATCGTGGCATACATAAAGAAGAGCTGACCAGTCACCGGCATACCGGTGGTAAACATGTGATGGGCCCAAACAATGAATGACAAGATTGCGATAGATGATGTGGCATAAACCATCGAGGCATAGCCAAACAAACGCTTTCTAGCAAAAACAGGAACTACCTCACTGATAATGCCAAACGCGGGCAAGATCATGATGTAAACCTCAGGATGACCGAAGAACCAGAAGATATGCTGGTACATCACAGGGTCGCCACCGCCAGCTGCAGAAAAGAAGCTGGTTCCAAAATGACGGTCGGTGAGAACCATGGTGATCGCGCCGGCTAGTACAGGCATCACAGCAATTAATAAATAGGCCGTAATCAACCAGGTCCAGCAGAACATTGGCATCTTCATGAGTGTCATGCCAGGTGCGCGCATATTCAAAATGGTCACGATAATATTAATCGAACCCATAATGGATGAGGCGCCTAACAAGTGAAGTGCAAAGATGGCCATATCCATCCCTGGTCCCATTTGCAAGGTCAACGGTGCATACAAGGTCCAGCCGCCAGAGGGCGCGCCACCCGGTGCTAAAAATGAACCGAACAACAGTAATGCAGCGACTGGCAGAATCCAGAAACTGAAGTTGTTCATGCGGGCGAACGCCATATCAGACGCACCAATTTGCAATGGAATCATCCAGTTTGCAAAACCCACGAAAGCCGGCATGATGGCACCGAACACCATCACCAAACCATGCATAGTCGTTAGCTGATTGAAGAACTCGGGACGCAAATACTGCAATCCGGGCTGGAAAAGCTCCAAACGAATACCAAGCGCCATGACGCCACCAGCCAAGAGGCTCACGAAGGCGAAGATCAAATACATCGTGCCGATGTCTTTGTGGTTGGTTGCAAACAACCAGCGACGCCATCCATGCGGATGGTCGTGTGCGTGATCGTGTGCGTGATCGTGGGTTGTGGATATGGTGCTCATAATTTGCTCCGGTTTAATTCAATTCGTTATATAAGTTCAGTTATTTTCCAGCACGAACAGTTGCAAACTCTTGAGTTTGTACTACTTCACCTGTCTTGTTACCCCATGCATTACGGTAATAGGTCATCACGGCTGCCAAGTCGCCATCGGATAAAACACCGCCCCATTTGGGCATGGCGCCCTTGCCATTAATCAAAATTGTGAAATTGCCTGCCTTTGGACCAAGTGCAACCTTGCTGCCATCTAATGCAGGGAAGGCGCCTGCGCCCTTGCCGTTGGGTTGGTGGCATGCAGCACAGTTGGTAGCGTAAACCTTCGCACCACGATCCATTTGCTCTGCCAAGGTGTAGACCTTGCTCGGATCATCTGCGGTTGCAGCCATTTCTTTTTTCTTTTGTGCAACCCATTTGGTGTAATCCTCATCTGAAACGACTCTGACCACGATGGGCATAAATGCGTGCTGCGCCCCGCAAAGCTCTGAACACTGTCCGCGGAAAGTACCAATTTTTTCAGCTCTAAACCAGGTGTCACGAACAAAACCAGGAATTGCATCTTGCTTTACACCAAAGGCTGGAACTGCCCATGCATGAATAACGTCATTCGCTGTAGTAATCATTCGAATCTTTTTATTCACTGGCACAACCATCTCATGATCAACCTCCATTAAGTAGGTTGGGCTCTTAGGCGCGAGATTATTAATTGCTTCGCGTGAAGTCGACATGGTCGAAAGGAAGCTGATGCCCTCTCCCTCGCCCTTAATGTAGTCATAACCCCACTTCCACTGATAGCCAGTAGTTTTAATGGTGATGTCCGCATTCGTTGTGTCCTTCATCGCGACCACTGTTTTGGTGGCAGGCAGTGCCATGCCGATCACAATCAGCAGTGGGATGACGGTCCAAATGATTTCAACTGATGTGCTTTCATGAAATGATGCGGGCTGAGCACCTTTCGATTTGCGGTGTTTGTAAATCGAATAAAACATCACGGAGAAAACACCAATAAAGATCACCAAGCAAATGATCATCATGAACCAATGCAACCAATGAATCTCTTCCATAATTTTGGTTGCAGGGGCTGGGAAGTTGAGTTGATTTACTTTGGGGCCACCAGGCATATCTTGCGCTGCAACAGCAAAACCCCAGATTCCAAAACCAACCGCAAGCCAAATTTTTGTCAGCAATTTACGAATATTCATTTTTTTCTCAAATTTAAGAGCAGCACACCAAACAAACTTTGGTCGCTTATCCGCCCACTAATCACTAATTAGACACTGAATTATAGGATGATTTGCTTGACAGAAGTCATTTTGTGATTTCCTTTGGGGCAAACCCTATATAAAGATAATTAAATGTAAGTACTTACTTATAAATTAGCTTCGTTACTATTTACGTTTAATTGCGTCTACGCGAATATATGCTGAATGGCCGTCCCCAGTACTCAGATTTTTTGCCAAAACCCACGCATGCCCATAAACGATTTCCAAGGTTAGTTTTAGGGCAGCAGGGACTCTGAACTGATGAAATTGCGTTCCAGCAGAAATGAGCCCTAGAGCTAGGCCATCCTCGTAAAGCGCCTGCCCCGTTTCGTACTCCAGATAAAGATATTCCATATCCATCACAGGGTCCGAATAACGATTTTGAACTAAGGTATCCCCAATATCGTGCATATCGAGGGCGCCAGGCAAAGTTTGTATTTGACTACCCTCTGGGTTGGCATCCCGTAGTTCCTTACCCGTATCAGGGCCCAAATAAGCAAAAGAAATCAAACCGCCTTGCGTCAGGTGCTGGTGACAGCTCGCCATCCAGGCACTCGGGTTACTGAGATTTTGTAAACATAAATTACTGAGGATCAAATCGTAGGATGCATTCGCTGGAATCCCCTGATCCAATAATCGGCCTGAATTCGGTAGGGCACGACCAAGCGCCTGCTTAAGTTTGATCCCCAATGGAATAGTTCTATGAATTTGAGGATCAAGGATAGTGTCAATTTGCGCACCAGGAAAACGCTTAATAAATGCTCTACGATTTAGCCCAGAAAAATCGGGTTCGAGCAAAATTTGTTTCGGTGATAGCTTGATGGGCGCCAGCTTATCAAGCATTCGCTCTTGAATTTCTGCTCGAAGCCATGAAAGAGAAGTGGTCATCAAATCAGTATACTCAGCGCCCCGATGAGCTGGCTTCGCACTGCAACCCAATATTTAATGCCGACACTGTGCATGGTGTGCGAGCAAGCACAAGCTGAAATTGTATGTTACCCATGTCGCGATCGCATTGCTTATAACCGCCAGCAATTTGGACCATCGTGTCTGATTTGTGCGCTACCGATCAGGCCGTATCAATCACTTTGTTTTCAGTGTGAGCAGGCAAAGCCAGCCTTTGATCGAGTGATTTATCTCGACCTCTATCGGGAGCCATTGCGTCACCCGCTTCACCTTTTAAAGTATCAAAAGAGGCTGGCATGCGCTAGCGGCTTTGCCCATTTATGGAATGAATTTCATCAACATACTCTCAAAACATGCGATGCAGATGTTTTAATTCCAGTACCACTTAGTCCTACAAAATTAGCAGCACGCGGCTTTAATCAAGCATGGGAAATCGCGAAACGGTTTAATCTTCCAAAATCTGTCAGACGCATTCCAAACCTAATGGTTTGCCACGCGACACATACTGCTCAGGCAAGCCTTAATCGTGCTGAGCGAACCATATCGATGCAAGACCGTTTTGAGTTGAAAAGAGATGCAGCTCCCATGATTAGAGACCAACACATCCTTATTGTGGATGATGTAATGACCACTGGCTCAACTATCCACTCTTTAGCAGCGGCCCTCAAGCAGTCTGGGGCAAAGCAGGTGAGCGCATGGACCATACTTCGTACGCCCCCTTAGGAGTCTTAGGTGCAATATGATGCTGCTATGTTTAATGTCGTTTTATTTGAACCTGAAATCCCTCCCAATACTGGGAATATCATCCGTTTATGCGCCAATACCGGTGCAAAGTTGCATCTCATCAAGCCACTTGGCTTTCCTCTTGAGCACTCCAAATTAAAGCGGGCGGGCCTCGACTACCATGAGTTTGCCAATCTCAAACTGTATGAGAGCTGGTCCGATTTTCTAACAACTACAAAGGCTGATCTGGCGCGTGTCTTTGCTCTAACGACCAAAGGCCAGCGCTCGTTACTGGATACGGAGTTTCACTCAAACGATTACTTTGTGTTTGGATCGGAGACAAAAGGAATTAGTGATGAAGTGCGCGCTAGCATTCCTCGTGAAAATCATCTGCGGCTTGCAATGCTTGCAAATAGTCGTAGCTTAAATCTTTCAAACTCAGTGGCAGTCGTGGTTTATGAAGCGTGGCGCCAACACCAATTTCAGGGCGGCGCTTAAGTTTCCGATTTGGGCCCACGGCCCATTAAAGTCCGAACACCTTCTTCGGGACTCAATTGGCCATTGAGTACGTGACTAACCGTTGCACAAATTGGCATCTCGACCTGATGCTGTTTAGCCAAATCACTCACGGCTTGCGCACACAAGACGCCCTCAGCCACATGACCAAGCGCGGCTAACACCCGGTCCAAAGGCTCTCCAGCAGCAAGCGACAAGCCCACGCGACGGTTACGTGATAAATCACCAGTTGCGGTCAAAATAAGATCGCCCAAGCCAGTGAGCCCCATGCAGGTCTCGCTCTTACCACCCACTGCCTTAACCAAGCGCATCATTTCGGCTAAGCCACGTGTTATTAAGGCAGCGCGAGCATTCATGCCCAATCCCAAGCCATCACCAATTCCGGTGGCAATCGCTAATACATTTTTCACTGCACCACCAAGCTCGACCCCAACCAGATCATCGCTTGCATACACCCGAATATTTCCATGATGAAATGCAGTTTGTACCCGCTGACAAAATTCAGGTGCAATGCTTGCAACCGTCAAAGCGCAAGGCAGGCCCTCGCCAACTTCACGTGCAAAGCTTGGGCCCGATAAAACACCAACTGCATGCGCATGGGTGGCGTACCGTTTTTGTTCGCGCTTGACGACCTGATGAGGAAGTAGGGAGGTTTTGGGTTCTAACCCTTTGCAAAGCCACAAAATATTGAATGGGTGTTGTGCCGTTTTAAACACATCGGCCACCGTACTTGCTAACCCAGCCATTGGAGTTGCAATAACCAATACGTCATCAGCTCCCAATCGGCTAACGGCTTTCTCAAAATCCGACTCAATTAATAATGAATTAGGCAGGGTAACAGCCGGTAAATACTGCTTATTTTCTTGGTCCCTACGCATGGCGTCAGCGGCATTTGGGTTGCGCGCCCATAGGCAAACCGGATGGTGACTAGCAGCGGATATAGCAATGGCTGTACCCCATGCTCCCGCCCCTAGTACCGATATATTCATTAGTTGGGCAAAATAATCTTGCTCTCTGCGTCACCAGCACCGGCTTGGGCCCCTTGGGCTGCCTGAGCCTGAGCCAAACGATGCTCATACATGCCATGAAAATTGATATCGGCAAGATGAATGGGCTGAAAGCCGGCACGGCTAATAATGTCGGCAACGTTCGAACGCAAATAGGGAAAGATAATGCCTGGGCAAGTGATGCCAAGCATAGGATCAATTTGCTCAATCGGGATATTCTTAAACTCGAAAATACCGGCTTGCTTGGCTTCGACCAAGAACATGACCTTGCCTTCAACGCGGGCGGTGACTGTACTCAAAAGGGCAACCTCAAACAACTCATCACTTAAACGATCAACCGCAATATCCAATTCCACCTGAATCTGTGGCTCGCTAGCAACCAACAAAATACCAGGGGCATTGGGTTGCTCAAGTGATAAGTCTTTTAAATAAACACGTTGGATGACAAACGAAGGTTCATTTGAACCCGTTACTGAATTCGTTGCAACATCACTCATACAAGCTCTCTTTCCAATTAGAAATGGTTAGGCTAAAAGCGGATCAAGACCGCCTGCACGATCTAATGCTGCTAGATCATCGTAACCGCCAATATGACGATCACCAATATAAATTTGTGGAACAGTCCTGCGACCCGTGCGAGTCATCATTTCTTCTCGCTTTGCTGGATCGACGTCAATCAATATTTTTTGTAAATTCTGAACGCCCTTTTTTTGTAAGAGTTTCTCAGCCATCACGCAGTAAGGGCAAACGCGGGTGCTATACATCAAAACGTCTGGCATCACTTCCCCATTACGATTTAATTAGTGGCAACCCGGAAGTTTGCCAAGCACCGATACCGCCCTCTAAGACGCCTACCTCGGTATACCCAAGATTGCGAAGTTCTTTAGCTGCTTTCTGAGAATGAGCCGGACCCCGACCAATCACCACAACAGGATATTTTTGGTCGATTTTCATGGTTTTTAGGCTAGCACTCAGGTTCTCCAGAGCGATATTTTTAGCATTTGGTAAATGGCCTAATTTAAAATCTTCTTCGGTTCGCAAATCGATCACATTGGCCTTGCGACGGTTGATCCAAATGGTCGCATCGGTAGGGGTTAAGCCCTTGCCACTCATTAGGGTTGATAATGTTGGCATGAATAAAGCCGTGCCCGAAATGATCATTAAGGCGGCCAATACGAGGTTGTCGGTTTGAGCTAAGAAGTCCATTGTCAGATTATAGAATGCATCTATGAAACAACTCATCCTAGTCCGCCACGGACAATCCGCCTGGAATCTTGAAAATCGTTTTACTGGGTGGGCCGATATTGACCTTACCCCAACAGGTGTAGAGCAATCCCAACGGGCTGGTCAACTTCTAAGGGAAGCTGGCTATGACTTTGATATTGCCTATACCTCGGTTCTAAAGCGCGCCATCCGAACCTTATGGAATATCCAAGATGCAATGGATCTAATGTGGGTGCCCGTGGTCCATAGCTGGCGATTAAACGAACGGCACTATGGCGCACTAACGGGGCTCAATAAGGCAGAGACTGCAGCCAAATTTGGAGATGAGCAAGTCCATATCTGGCGGCGCTCCTATGCCATCGCTCCGCCTCCATTAAGCCCGGAGCAGCGCACTGAGCTCGCCAATGATCCTCGCTACACCAAGCTCAATCATGAGGATATTCCCCATGGGGAGTGCCTGAAAGACACTGTAACTAGGGTTTTACCCCTTTGGAATGAGTCGATCGCTCCGGCTCTCAAACTTGGTAAACGGGTTATTCTGGTCGCCCACGGTAATAGCATCCGCGCCCTAATGAAGCACATTGATCAGGTATCGGATGAGGCCATCATGGAAGTCAATGTGCCAAATGGCAATCCCCTTATTTATGAACTGGATGATGAGCTTCGTCCAATACAACATTTCTATTTACAGGCAAAATAGCTAAATGCGTCAGTTATTTAGAAATATTGTCCTAGTTAGCATTGGTTTAATTGCCGGAATTGCGGCAACCATCCAGTTCTCTGCGACTGCGCAGCAGGGTACAAGCACCCTGCCTCTGGATGAGTTACGCACGCTCTCGAATGTCTTTGGGCAAATTAAGCGTGAGTATGTTGAACCAATTGATGATAAACAGCTACTTACCGATGCAGTTAAAGGAATGGTCAGTAGTCTTGATCCGCACTCCGCCTACCTCGATAAAAAAGATTTTGCAGAAATGCAAGAGCAAACCGCTGGTAAGTTTGCTGGCCTCGGCATTGAAATTACCTCCGAAGACGGTTTGGTCAAAGTTCTTAATCCAATTGAAGGCTCACCTGCAGCTAAAGCCGGCCTTCAGGCCGGTGATTTGATTACCCGCTTAGACGATAAACCAGTACGTGGTATGTCACTTGATAAGGCCGTTCGTACCATGCGTGGTACACCGGGTACCAAAATTACTTTAACGATTTTTAGAAAAAGTGAAGAGCGTACTTTTCCAGTCACCATCACGCGTGCTGAAATCAAAGTGCAGTCGATTCGAGCAAAAATTGTGGATAACAATATTGCATGGGTTCGCATTACTAGCTTTCAAGAACGCACCATTCCAGATCTTGCAAAGAAATTAGCAGAGCTTGCCGCCAAAGATCCGAGCCTAAAAGGGTTGGTATTAGATTTGCGTAATAACGGTGGTGGCCTACTGCAAGGCGCGGTTGGTGTTGCTGCTGCTTTCTTGCCCCCAGGCGCAGTCATTGTTTCTACCAAAGGCCAAGCGCCTGACTCGCGGCAAGTATTTAATGCAGTTCCTGCGATGTATAAATTGAGTGAATCGAATGACCCACTTGATGAGGTACCCCCGCTCTTTAAGAAAATCCCAATGGTAGTCCTCGTCAATGCCTACTCCGCATCTGCTTCTGAAATCGTTGCAGGTGCACTACAAGATTACAAGCGTGCCACCATTCTTGGGAAGACCACCTTTGGCAAGGGATCCGTGCAAACTGTTCGGCCACTCAGTAGTGACTCGGCACTTAAAATCACCACCGCTTACTACTACACCCCCAATGGTCGCTCAATCCAAGCGTTTGGGATTAAACCCGATATTCCGGTGGATCAGAATAAAGACGGCGACCCTGAAGATGTATTAATTACACGAGAAATTGATAGCGAAAAGCACTTGCGTAACAAACAGTCGTCAGAAGAAACATTGATTAAAGATCGTGAGAAACGTCGTCTCCAAGAATTGCAATTGATTGAAGAGCGCAATGCAAAGAAAACGCCAGAGGAGCGCGAGAAAGATAAGAATCGTCGTCCACCTGAGTTTGGCAGCAATGATGACTTCATGTTGCAGCAAGCCATTGCTTTTCTGAACGGTCAAACTGTCAAGCGCTCGGCTTCTAAACTTGAGTAATTGAGTTGCTCATGAATGACGAGCAACTCCTTCGCTATTCGCGCCATCTACTACTCGATGAAATTGACATTGCGGGCCAAGAGCGGCTATTAAGTTCCCATGTACTCATCATTGGCGCTGGTGGTTTGGGCTCTGCCTGCGCGCCTTATCTGGCTGCAGCTGGCGTTGGAAAAATTACCCTGATCGACCATGATCGCGTCGAACTCACTAATCTTCAGCGTCAAATCATGCATCAAGCCAATAGCATTGGCATGAGTAAAGTGGCCTCGGGTAAACGTTTTCTGAAGAGCTTAAATCCTGCCTGTCAGGTTGAGGCGCTTGAAAAGAAGGTTGATGAACCCTTACTCAAAGAACTGATTGGTGATGTTGATGTGGTGGTCGACTGTACCGATAACTTTCTGACCCGACATTTAATTAATCGGGTATGTGTTGCTCATAGGAAAGTGTTAGTCTCAGGTGCTGCTCTGCGCTTTGATGGTCAAGTAAGCGTATTTGATTTTCGTGATCCGAACTCACCATGCTATGCCTGTGTCTTCCCGCCAGATCCCAATTATGTTGAAACCAACTGTGCCAGCATGGGAGTGTTTGCGCCTCTAGTGGGCATTATTGGAAGTATTCAGGCTGCGCAGACTCTGCAAGTCATTATTGGTTTTGGAGAGCCATTAATCGGGCGCCTGCTGATCTGGAATGCTCGCACAACCCAGGTAGATGAAATTAAACTGGCGCGCCATCACACTTGTCCAGTGTGCGGATCGGGCGTACGCTAATGAATTGAATTCAAGCGATTAAATAAAACGCTTTGCTCAACTGGCTCGTAAGCCGCTAATAACTCATCAATATGCAACTTTAACTTGCGGGTATCGGCCTGCATGATCTCGCGCTTGACCAATAAAAGTTGGCTAAAGTGCATTGAGAAATCCGTCAAGCCCATTGCTAATAAGAGCTTTGTCAAGGCAGGGTCGCCTGCCATCTCACCGCATACTGCAATCGGCACATTGGCTCGGTTTGCCTCACGAATAATTCCTGCAATTAAATTGAGCACTGCTGGATTTAATGGATCATACAAGTGGGCCACAGCATGATCGGCGCGGTCAATCGCCAAGGTGTACTGAATCAAATCATTAGTACCAATCGACAAATAATCAAAGTGTTTAACAAAGAGTGGCATCATTAAAGCAGCGGCTGGAATCTCAATCATGGCCCCCACCTGAATATCCGGATTAAATGCCTGACCCCGCTCTTGCAATTGCTGCTTTGCCTTTTCAATGAGTCGCAAACTTTCATGAATCTCCTGTGCATGCGCCAACATGGGTAATAACAGTCGAACCTGGCCATGAGCAGACGCACGCAAGATTGCGCGTAATTGAGTTAAAAATATCTCAGGCTCAGATAAAGACCAACGAATGGCACGCAAGCCAAGGGGCGATGTGCCCGTGCTTCCGGTCTCAGCTCCCGCTACCGCCTTATCGGAGCCAATATCGATTGTACGAATATTGACCGGTAAGCCAAACATTGCCTCAACCGCACGAGTGTATTCCTGATATTGTCTCTCTTCATCCGGAAGACCATGCTCTTGATTCATAAACAAGAACTCAGACCGAAATAGTCCAATACCGACTGCACCTAAGTCTAGGGCATGCTTGGCATCCTCTGGCAGCTCAATATTGGCAAATAACTCGATCTCAACGCCGTCTTTTGTACAGGTCGGGCTATACTTGAGCTCTTGTAGCTTTTCAGACTCTATGCGTTTTTCAGACTGAAGATTCCGATATTGAGCGAGAAGCATCTCGTCTGGGGCAACCACCACAATGCCGCGGTCCCCATCAATCACAATCCAATCACCGTGCTCAATCATGTCACTAGCGTGACGAATACCCACGACTGCCGGTATTTCTAGGCTGCGCGCCACAATAGCGGTGTGAGAGGTTTTCCCACCCAAATCAGTTACAAAGCCACCTAATGCATTCTCTTTAAACCGTAACATGTCATGGGGTGCAATATCATGCGCCACCACAATCGTATCGTCCTCAAAGTGTCCAGTAATTAACCCCTCACCGCCAATCACAGTCTGACGGTTATGCGACTGCAGCGCCTTCAGGACTCGCTCAGCCACCTGCCGAATATCATTACCACGTTCCTTTAAATACGGATCATCCATTTCAGAGAACTGCTCAAGCAAGTCATTGAGCTCGGTGGTCAAGGCCCAAGCAGCATTTAAGCGTTTTTGCCGAATCAAGGCTAAGGGCTTTTCAGCTAAGGTTGGGTCCGAGAGGATCAACTGATGAACATCTAAAAATGCTGCCATCTCCTGTGGAGCATCTTTGGGTAAAGCAGCTTTAAGCGTATTGAGCTCTTTGCGCACACAATCAAACGCCTCGAGTAACTTATTGGCTTCAGCCTCTTCAGTCCCGGGCTCAATGAGGTAATGACTGACCTCAAGGGCAGCTCTGGAGATTAATACGGCTTTGCCAATCGCAATGCCTTTAGAGACTGCAATACCATGGAGCGCAAAGGTCATTCCTACTCGCCCTCACCAAATCGATCGTCAATTAACTCACAAATTTTCTTTAGGGCTTCGTCTTCTTTCTCGCCAACAGTCTCAATCGTAACGCTACTCCCCATACCAGCAGCTAGCATCATCACGCCCATAATGCTTTTAGCATTAATACGTCGGCCGTTCTTGCTCATAAAAACCTCGCACGGGTACTCACTGGCGAGTTGAGATAATTTTGCGGACGCACGCGCATGCAGACCGAGCTTATTAATAATTTCGATATCAACTTTTGGCATCGCTGATTCCTGCATTCTGATTCAAGATAAGATCAGCATCTGCCATTAGAGAAGGTGCTCCTAAGCGAAGAATGCCGTTTTGACCGCCCTGCATTGCTTTAAGAGCAACCGATTCCACCCCGGCACCCCGATATGAAATCGCCCGCATAAGCATTGGTAAGTTCACGCCAGCCAACACAATTACTTTGCACGGAAAATATTCCGATTTGGCAAGCCGGGTGGCAACATTAGCCGGGGTAGCCCCCATGACGTCTGTTAAGACCAATAAGCCGTATTCACTTTGTACCCGGGTAGCTGCTTCATGGACGCGATCAAAACTAATCTTGGTATCTTCATACGGAGGAATATCAACTGCAGCCATACGATCTGGCACCTTGCCATAAGTGTGCTCAACGAAACCAAGCATGGATCCGGCAATTGGGGTGTGGGCAACAATTAGGATTCCTGGCACCTTAAATGAGCTCCTTTTCAAGCAATGTAAGCCATTTTTGAGCAATATCCAAATTCGTTTGTTGAGTGATTTCCACAAAACAAGTTGGGCTTGTCACATTAATCTCGGTCAAGTAACCGCCGATCATGTCGAGGCCCACTAAGAAGAGGCCGCGCTTAGCCAAAATAGGCGCTAAATGATTTGCAATTTCTTCTTCGCGAGCTGTCAAGGCCATCGCCAGACCTTTCCCGCCAACGGCTAAGTTCCCACGAATCTCCGAGCCCTGCGGAATACGCGCCAAGGCATAAGGCATAACCTCGCCCCCAATGAGCAAAACGCGCTTATCTCCAGAAGTAATTTCGGGCAAGTAACGCTGCGCCATCAGGGTGCGTGAACCGTTCTCACCCAGGGTTTCAACAATGCTTGCCAAATTAAGGCCATCAGGTCCCACCCGAAATACGCCCATGCCACCCATACCATCGAGCGGCTTAATCACAATGTCGTGATGTAGCTGATGAAAATCGCGGATCGCATGAATATCGCGGGTTACTAAACTAGGTGGAATAAATTGCGGAAACTCCGTAATCGAGAGTTTTTCAGAATGATTGCGAACCGCATCTGGCGAATTAAATACCCGCGCACCCTGCAAAACAGCGGCCGATAAGATCCAGGTGCTTGTCAAATACTCCACCGTAAATGGTGGATCTTGGCGCATTAAGACTGCTGAAAAATATTCCAGCGGCTGCTCTTCAAAAGAACCTAATGCGTACCAATGCTCACCATCCAAAAGTTCAATCGCTTGGCAACGCGCTCTGGCCTTGCCTTGACCCCACACCAAATCATGGCTTTGGGTATACCAAATCGCATGCCCCGCAGCCTGTGCGGCACGCATCATGGCCAAAGTGCTATCTTTCTCGACCTTAAATGAATCGAGTGGATCGGCAATAAACAGAAATTTCATGACCAGATTTAAGCGGCCTCGGCATCCGGATCGGTGCGCTCAAGCTCAAGCGACGCCGCGAGCAGGGCCAAGCGTGCTACAACGCCGTACATATAAAAACGGTTTGGCGCTGCACTACCTGGCTTTGCTTTCATATCCGGCATCGCATTTTGCTCAAACGCAAGTGGCACAAAATGCATACCAGGCGCATTCAGATTCTCATCGGGTCCACGATCGGTATGAACCCGATAGAACCCCCCGACGACATAACGATCAATCATATAAACCACGGGTTCGGCTACCGCCTCGTTGACCTTCTCAAAAGTGTAGACACCTTCTTGAACAATCACGTCACTTACCTCAAGGCCCTCTTTAACGACGCTCATCTTGTTACGATCACGGCGATTTAAGTTTTTTAAATCATTGGGATCGTGCGCAACCATCACACCCATTCCATAGGTTCCCGCGTCGGGCTTGACGACCACATACGGCTTATCTTTAATTCCGTACTCACGGTATTTCTTAGCGGTCTTTTTGAGCACCTGATCAACCGCTGCGAGTAATTGTTCTTCACCCTTTTGCTCATGAAAATCCATCCCCGTACAACGGGCGTAATACGGATTAATCATCCATGGATCAATATTGATTAGTTTGGCAAATTTCTTGGCTAACTCTTCATACGCCTGAAAGTGATTGGATTTACGGCGAATCGGCCAGCCCGCATGCAAACCTGGTAACAAGTATTGCTCGTATACATTCTCGAGGATGGGCGGAATACCAGCGGATAAGTCGTTGTTTAGCAAAATAGAGCATGGATCAAAATCCTTCAGACCCAAACGGGTCTTGCGTAAACCTAAACGCGTCAGTGGCTCCAAAACTAATTTGCCGCCCTCCGGTAATTCGATCGTGGTTGGTTTTTTAATATCGTCCGATAGAGTACCCAAACGAACATTCAATCCCGCTTGGCGCAGAATCGATGATAAGCAAGCAATATTCTGTAAATAGAAGGTATTGCGTGTATGCCGCTCTGGAATCAATAATAAATTTTTGGCCTCGGGGCATATTTTCTCGATCGCCGCCATAGCGGCCTGAACAGCCAGAGGCAACATTTCTGGAGATAGGTTGTTAAACCCACCTGGAAATAAATTGGTATCAACTGGAGAGAGCTTAAATCCGGAATTACGCAGATCGACCGAGCAATAAAACGGCGGGGTATGCTCCTGCCATTCCAAGCGAAACCAGCGCTCAATCGTTGGGGTTGCTTCGAGGACTTTCGACTCGAGCTCTAAGAGGGGGCCACTTAAGGCGGTAATAAGATGCGGAACCATAACCGCATTGTAAGTTTTTTGAAAGAAAGACGCGGAATCTTGCGATTCCGCGCTTAAAAACTAGGCAACCAACCAGTGCCGCCTAGTGAGGGGTAAAAATCACTAATGCAAGCCTAAATCAGGACTCGTATGCAGCCTCCCCATGGGAAGTGATGTCGAGACCCTCGCGCTCTTCCTCTTCCTTCACGCGTAATCCAAACACCATATCCGCGATCTTGAAAGCAATGAACGCAACCACGCCAGACCAAATCAGAGTAACTACTACACCCTGGGCTTGGATGAATACCTGGTTACCAATTGAATATTCGGTAGCAACTGCATTGGTTACATAATCCCAGATGCCAGCACCGCCCAAAGCAGGATCAGCAAATACACCCGTCAGAATTGCACCGACAATACCGCCCACGCCATGAACACCGAAAACATCGAGACTGTCATCGGCACCGAGCATGCGCTTGAGGCCAGATACACCCCATAGGCACAAAACTCCAGCAACAAAGCCAATGATGATGGCGCCCATGGGGCCAACAAAACCTGCTGCAGGTGTAATTGCGACCAAGCCTGCAACGCAACCAGAGGCGGCACCTAACATCGAAGGTTTACCTTTGGTCATCCATTCCGCTACGGTCCAACCTAAAACTGCTGCTGCAGTTGCAAACAATGTGGTAACCAGAGCAAGTACAGCGCTGCCATTGGCTTCAAGTGCGGATCCGGCGTTAAAGCCAAACCAACCAAACCACAAGAGTGATGCACCAACCATGGTGTAGACCAAGTTGTGGGGCTTCATTGCCTCCTTACCATAACCAATCCGCTTGCCAACTACGTAGGAACCAACCAATCCAGCAATCGCTGCATTGATGTGAACTACAGTACCGCCAGCAAAGTCCAGCATGCCTTTTTGCCATAACCAACCAGCACTCGCAGTGACTGCTTCAAGACTAGCGGCATCTTTGATTGCATCTGGGCCTGCCCAGAACCAAACCATGTGTGCAATTGGCAGATAGCTAAACGTAAACCAAATGATCATGAACAACAAGATTGCAGAGAACTTAGCGCGCTCAGCAAATGCACCGATGATCAGGCAGCAGGTGATGCATGCAAAGGTTGCTTGGAATGCCATGAACGAGTACTCATGAATCACAACACCTTTACTAAAGGTTGCTCCCGTGCTATCCGGAGTCATGCCTGACAGGAAGAGCCGATCTAAACCGCCAAAGAATGCATTACCTTCGGTGAATGCAAAGCTGTATCCATAAATGGCCCATAACACTGCCACCAAAGAGAACACAACCATACATTGCATCAAAACCGATAAGACGTTCTTACTTCGCGTCAAACCGCCATAAAACAGCGCAAGACCCGGTAATGTCATCAACATCACCAAAGCAGTAGAAACTGTTAACCAAACGGTATCGGCTTTGTTTGGGGTTGGGGCAGGATCTGCTGACGGGGCAGCAGCTGGAGCCGCAGGAGCTGCGGCAGGCGCAGTCACAGCAGCTTTTTTATCATCGGCAGCATACGCTGGAGAAACTAGCGCACCTGTCGTTGTGGTCACCGCAAGCGCCATAGCGCCAACAGCAACGAGACGTTTCATCCAATTCAACATGGTTAACCCCTTATAGTGCTGAGGTACCGGTTTCACCGGTACGAATACGAACGACATGTTCGATGGAAGAGACAAAAATCTTGCCATCACCAATCTTGCCTGTGCGTGCTGATTTCTCAATCGCCTCAATGGCGCGATCGAGAATGCCATCTTCTACCG
>JBBAQJ010000016.1:0-27394 GCA_040400365.1 Polynucleobacter sp.
ATCCCGACGTGAGTACAGCCGTCATGAACTTGCCCAAAAGCTACTACGTTCATACGGTCAGGCAGAAGATAATCCACCTGCCGACCTTGAAGAGCAAATTACCCAGGTTTTAAATGACTTTGAGGTTCAGGGCTGGTTGTCCGATGAGCGGTATGCGCAGGCCCTCGTGCGACGGCGCAGTCAGCGCTACGGTTTGCGCCGCGTAGCCGATGAATTGCAGCGGGCTGGAATTGCGCCGGACATGATTTCAGAGCTAAGTCATGAGCTTAGCTCCTCTGAATTTGAGCGTGCTCAGGCCTTATGGGCTCGTAAATTTGGTGAAATTTCCTCCGACCCAAAGGAGCGCGCCAAGCAGTACCGATTCTTGGTTTCAAAAGGTTTTCATCCAGAGCTTGTCAGCCGACTGATTAACGGTCGGACCCCCTCGAAATAGCTAATTTGGTGCAGTGAAAATGTTAGACTTATGGGTCTTTTGAGGGCGTATTAAGCCTTTTTTGCCTTGATTTGGGTCAATGACCCAAAGGCCCTATCAAGGAAAATAGCTTTTAACGCTGGCGTTGAAATTTAATCATTCCAGGAGTTGCTATGAAAATTCATGAGTACCAAGGCAAGGAGATTCTGCGCCAATTTAATGTACCGGTACCCAATGGTATTCCAGCGTTTAGCGTAGACGAGGCAATCGAGGCTGCGAAAAAGTTAGGTGGTCCGGTTTGGGTGGTGAAGGCGCAAATTCATGCGGGCGGTCGTGGTAAGGGCGGTGGCGTGAAAGTAGCCAAGAGCATGGATGAAGTCAAGCAATACGCCAGTGCAATCTTGGGCATGCAATTAAAAACCCATCAGACTGGTCCCGAAGGACAAAAAGTGCGGCGCCTCTTAGTCGAGGATGGCGCTGACATTAAAAAAGAGTACTACCTCGGAATTTTGACCGACCGCGCCACCCAGAAGGTGGTTGTCATGGCCTCGAGTGAGGGCGGTATGGATATTGAAGAGGTTGCTGAAAAAACGCCTGAGAAGATTATTAAAGTATTTGTAGATCCATTACTTGGTTTAACTGATGCGCAATGCGATCAGCTGAGCAAAGGCATTGGCGTTCCTGAGGGCTCGCAAGCGCAAGCTCGTGAAGTATTGAAAAATCTCTACAAAACCTACTGGGATACCGACGCATCTCTGGTGGAAATTAATCCACTGATACTTGAGGGCAATGGGAACATCAAGGCACTTGATGCGAAATTTAACTTTGATTCAAATGCGCTTTATCGCCATCCTGAAATCGTGGCCTATCGTGATGTGGATGAAGAGGATGCTGCAGAAATTGAAGCATCTAAATTTGATCTTGCCTACATTTCCCTTGATGGCAATATTGGTTGCTTGGTCAATGGCGCAGGTTTGGCAATGGCTACGATGGATACGATCAAACTATTTGGTGGTCAGCCAGCTAACTTTTTGGATGTGGGCGGAGGTGCAACAGCAGAAAAAGTAACTGAAGCCTTCAAGATCATGCTCAAGAACAAGAGCGTAAAGGCAATCTTGGTTAATATTTTTGGCGGCATCATGCGTTGCGATGTGATTGCCGATGGCGTAGTGACAGCGTGTAAGGCAGTGAATTTATCTGTTCCTTTGGTGGTTCGGATGAAGGGTACCAATGAAGAGTTAGGCAAGAAAATTTTGGCTGACTCGGGATTACCCATCATCAGTGCTGATTCCATGGCCGAAGCGGCAACGAAAGTTGTGGCGGCTGTTCAAGGTAAGTAAGCGACCATCTAATTTGAGGAAATCACTATGTCAATCTTGATTAATAAAAACACACGCGTTATCACCCAGGGGATTACCGGTAAGACTGGACAGTTTCATACGGAGAAGTGCCAGGAATATGCCAATGGTAAGAACTGTTTTGTGGCTGGCGTTAATCCTAAAAAAGCCGGTGAGTCGATTTTTGGGATCCCGATCTTTGGAACTGTTAAAGATGCAGCCAAAGAAACCGGTGCCACTGTTTCGGTGATTTATGTTCCACCTCCAGGGGCTGCAGCAGCGATTTGGGAAGCTGTTGAAGCAGATCTCGATTTAGTCATTTGCATCACCGAGGGAATTCCGGTTCGCGACATGCTTGAGGTTCGCAACAAGATGCTGCAAAAAGAAGCTAAGGGCGGTAAGAAGACTTTGTTGTTAGGCCCCAATTGCCCCGGTTTGATTACTCCCGAGGAAATCAAGATCGGCATTATGCCTGGTCATATTCACCGTAAAGGCCGGATTGGGGTTGTGAGTCGTTCCGGCACCCTAACGTATGAAGCCGTGGGGCAGTTATCTGCCATTGGTCTTGGTCAGTCAACTGCGGTTGGCATTGGTGGAGACCCCATCAATGGCTTAAAGCACATCGATGTAATGAAACTGTTTAATGAAGACCCCGAGACAGACGCGGTCATTATGATCGGTGAAATTGGTGGTCCGGACGAGGTTGAGGCCGCGCGTTGGTGCAAGACCAATATGAAAAAGCCAGTTGTTGGCTTTATTGCAGGCGTGACAGCGCCTCCAGGTAAGCGTATGGGTCATGCGGGCGCGTTGATTTCCGGTGGTGCTGATACTGCGGATGCCAAACTAGCGGTAATGGAAGAGTGTGGCTTTAAGGTCACCAAAAACCCCTCTGAGATGGCGGCTTTACTAAAAGCAATGATTTAGTTTGTGAATTCAGTTGTAATGGCAGGCGATGTTCAAATGAAGTGTTTGGGTAAGTAGTTATAACGATTAGAGGAAGACATGGAATTTTTGGCAATGATTGACTGGTCGGTCGTGATTCAAATCATCATCATCGACCTTTTGCTAGGTGGAGATAACGCTGTTGTGATTGCGTTGGCTTGCCGTAATTTACATCCAAATCAACGTAGAAAAGGTATTATTTGGGGTACTGCTGGCGCCATTATTTTGCGCGTCATCTTGGTTGCTTTTGCGGTGACCTTGTTGCAAATCCCATTCTTAAAACTCGTTGGTGGCGCATTACTCTTGTGGATTGGTTACAAGTTAATGGTCCAGCACGATGAGGATGAGCATAATTTAGATGCTCCCGATAAATTATTTGCTGCAATTAAAACCATCATCGTGGCCGACATTGTGATGAGTTTAGATAACGTTCTTGCAATTGCTGGTGCTGCAGGCCAAGTTGATAACTCAGCTCATCAAATTGGTTATGTGGTATTTGGATTGATCGTATCTGTGCCAATTATTGTTGCAGGAAGTAAGATCGTGTTGTTTTTGATTGATCGTTTCCCATTAATTGTGACAGCTGGTGCCGGTCTCCTGGGCTGGATTGCGGGCGGCATGATGGTGACGGATCCTGCTCTCGTCAAGCAATTTGGTGAGGGACTGGAGTCCTATGCGACCATCGCTGGCATCGCTGGTGCGGTTGGTGTCATGGCTTTTGGTGAGCTGATGAAGCGCCGTGCTCAAAAATCCAAAGCTGCTTAATCGCTGATATTAAAATCAAGGATTACTGACAAACAATAAGCCCCTCTGCGATGGATTTCTGTCCGAAGATAGAGGTCCATCAAGGAGGGGATTTTTTATGCATACACATCAAGAAGTCAAAGACGATCAACGGGGATTCACATTAATTGAGGTCATGGTCGTTGTGGCCATTATTGGTATCTTACTGGCCGTCGCTGTTCCGCAATATCAGGATTACATTGCCCGTGGGCGTGTCGTCGAGGGATTGAACCTTGCGTCTAGCGCCAAATTGGCGGTTACCGAGGCGTACGCTAGTAAGGGACCAAGCCCAATGGATCGGGTTACCCAAGAGTCTTTTTCATTTACCCCAACCCGAAGTGTGAAAGAAATTGAGATCTTAGCAAGTGGGGCTATTGCAATTGATTACCAAACCTCAGTGGCGCCTGATGGCAAAAATAGCTTGATTTTGATTCCCACCAATGAGCCGGATGTAGCCTCACCCCGAGCAATCGATCTATCACAAAGTAATTTAGTGACTTGGTCGGGCGGCTGGTCCTGCCGTTCGGAGCAAACCAATTTACCCGCTAAGCTCTTGCCGGCTGAGTGCCGGGTGGGTAAGTAATCAATTTAGTTGGGGCGAGCAATTAGCTCGCCTTCCAATCCCCTGATTTACCACCGCTCTTTTCAAGTAATTTGATATCACTCATGACCATGCCACGGTCGACGGCTTTGCACATGTCATAGATGGTGAGGAGAGCAATTTGGGTGGCGGTGAGCGCTTCCATTTCCACGCCGGTAGGGCCGGTGGTCTCGGCTCTGGCTTGACAATAAATCGTGTGACTTGACTGATCGGATTGAAACTCAATACTGACGTGGGTGAGCGCTATGGGGTGGCAAAGCGGGATGAGATCAGCGGTTTTCTTGGCCGCCTGTATTCCAGCGATTCTGGCAATGCCAAGGACATCCCCCTTTTTATGACCGCCCGACTCAATGAGTTGATAGGTGTTAGGATTCATTTGAATCCGGCCAGTCGCAATTGCTACCCGGTGGGTAGAAGCTTTATCGCTAACATCGACCATATGCGCTTGGCCACTGGAATCAAAATGCGTCAGTTTGTTCATATAAGAGGTTTTACCATATCGACATGAGGAAGCAAGCAAAACGAGTCATTGCTTTATTCTTAAGCGGGGTCTTAAGCGTCTCTTCCTTTGCTCAGCAGCCAGGCGTGTCGGTGACTCAAGATAACGCCGCTAAGGAAAACCTTGGGCGCGTAATTCAGTCACCGGAAGCGCGCTCAGCCAATTTACCCTCCCGAAATACTTTGCAATCGCAGCCCACCTTGGTATTGCCAGATATGGGTGATCCAGGTGGTGACGCCCTCAGTCCGCTTGATGAGCGCAAGATCGGCGAGCAGATCATGCGTGAGATTCGTAGGGATCGGGATTTTTCCAATGATTGGCCTATTTACGATTACCTCAATTCGATGGAGCGGCGTCTCATGCAAGCTGCAAAACGCTTGCAACTCGGTGGAGCGAATGCGCAAGGCAGTGCCGCATATGACTATGAGGTATTTGCAGTGAAGGATCCATCGATTAATGCATTTGCATTACCCGGTGGATTTATTGGATTTCATACGGGGCTTTTAATTACTGCAGAAACCGATTCAGAGGTCGCTTCAGTGATGGGTCATGAGATTGGTCATGTATTGCAACGCCACTTGGCGCGCTCTCTAGAACGTCAGGGCACGAACTCTATCATCGCGTTGGCGGGCATTGTCCTTGGAGCATTGGCCGCGGCTAGTAATCCCGGTGCTGCTGCTGGCCTAATTACGGGTGGCCAAGCGCTTGCGATTCAGAATCAACTCTCGTACTCGCGGGATGCAGAGCGCGAGGCCGATCGAATTGGTTTTCAGATCTTGCAAGCAAGTGGTTACGATGTGAATGGCGCACCAGCATTCTTTCAGCGTTTACAAAAGGCTTACGGAATCATGGATAGTGGTGTACCAGGGTATTTGCGCACCCATCCCTTAACCACCGACCGAATTGCCGATATGCAAGATCGGGCAAGGACCGTTGCACAAAATCGAGTGCCGAGTGCGCTCGAGTTTTATTTAATTAAAGCCCGAGCTCGCGTCGAGCAAAGTGGGAGTACCAGCGGCTTATTTGATCTGCGTAATTTATTTGAGAGCTTGAGTAAACAAGCCGCCCCCGAAAAGCAAATGGAAGGTTTCTATGGTTTAGCTTTGGTTGCCCAACGCCAGGGGCGCTTTGATCAGGCTGAAGGTTTTTTACAAAAGGCTCGGGCTGTGGCGCAAAATGTCTTAGCTTCTGGCTCACCAGTTCAGCGTCAGAGTTTATCGTTTGATTACACGGCATCTGAGTTAGCGCTTGCTCGAGGTAAGCCAGAGGAGGCTTTGCAGTATGCCCAAAATGCGACCAAGGCGGATCCCTTCTCATTCTCTGCAGCCGTGGCGACAGTCAACGCTGAGCTACGTTTGGGTCGGGTTAATGAGGCCATCACCTTGTTACGCGCGAAGACTAAAGCGCAGCCGAACGAGACGATCTGGTGGGATTTATTAGCGCGTGCGTATGACCAAGATAAAAAGATTGGTTTGCGGCATTACGCCCTTGCGGAGAAGTTCGCTACCGAAGGGGCTTGGCCATCGGCGATTGAGCAGCTTAAGATTGCACGCTCGGCCGCCAGCAATGACTTTTATCTGGGGTCCGTGATTGATGCTCGACTGCGGGTGTTTCAGAATCAGTATCGCGAAGAACAAAAAGAGCAAAAAAAGAGCTAGTGCAGCTCGTGCTGATCACTCGGAAACTCAAAGTCATCATCGTGGGAACGACTGGCATGTAAATGGGCAATGCGCCAGCCTTTGCCGTCTTGCATGAGGACCAACGTGATATTGATCATAAAGTCGGCTTCAATCTGGTTATTTTTAAAATAGACTGCTTCCGTTGAATCAAACACTGCAGCGCTCACAGTAATGTGCTCAATGCAAGCGATCGGTTCTAAATAGAGGGGCCTTGCGAGCATGCGCTCTAGCCCCGCACGAATCTCCGCATGACCGCTTAAGCGATTGCCCTCTGGTAGCACGCACGTAATCGAGTCGTCATCGAGCCATAAGGCAAGCGCTCCTTCGATATCCCCTTGCCGCAGGGTTTCACGCCAGGCGTCAATCACTTCATCGGGATTCTGAAAAAGTCGTGCAAAGCGCGGCATAAGCTATTTATTGGGTCTTTAATGGTGTAAGCATACTGTAGACGCGTTGCGAATCGATTTGATTGAGGCAATTGAGATGCCCTAGCGGGCAGGTGCGCTGATAGCAGGGACTACAGTCCAGTCCCAACCAAATGACCTGAGCTTTTTGGGATAAAGGCGGCGTGTGCTCGGGATTACTCGAACCAAAAATAGCAATTTGTGGAATCGAAAGGGCTGCGCCAATATGCATGAGACCCGAGTCGTTGCTAATGAGGGATGTGCACTGTGAGATGAGTGCCATCGATTGGTCTAAGCGAATCGCACCGCACCAATTGTGGATGCGATTGGGCAAGGTAGTGGCTTGCATAATTTCTTGGCCAAGTGCATGATCGGCTTGGCTGCCCAGAATAATAATTTTTGCGTCGGGGTTGCCTTCTAAAATCTGGTTCGCTAATTGCGCAAAGTGACTTGTTGGCCAGCGTTTTGCCAAGCCGTATTCTGCGCCAGGGGCAAAACCATAAAGAGGCGCGCCACCGATCTGATCGATTTTTCCTCTTGCCCATTGCGCAAGAGTTGGATCCATGCTTAATTTTGGTAATGGCAGATTTTGAAGATCAGGTGTTCGTCCTAACGCGATACCGATCAATCGTGCATAGTGCTCCATCATGGGTGTACGCGCTTGACGTGATGGATTGGGTAAAGAATGATTGATTAATCCAAACCGAAACTCGCCTTGGTAGCCAATCCGTTTTGGGATGCCTGCAAGCCATGGGATGAGTGCCGACTTCATGCTATTTGGTAATACAAATGCCATCTCATAACCTTGCTTCTTTAGTTCACGGGCGGTTGATCGTCGTAAGCTCCACTGCAGGGCACCATGCTGAAAATTACGCTCCATGATTGTTTCAACTGCAGGACAGGCCCGGTAGATAGGCCCTACCCATGGGGTGCACAATACATCAATACTAAAATTAGGAAACTTGCTTTGAATGAGTGTGATGAGCGGCAAGGACATAACCGCATCCCCAATCCAATGTGGGGCGATAACGAGGATGCGTGGCATAGCGAAGCCCCGATTCGGGGCAATATTAGTGGCCGTGGGGTTCGGTGCCAGGAATCAAGTGATACTCAGTGCCGCAATACGGGCATTTCACCTGACCGGTAGCGAGAATATCCAGAAAAACGCGCGGGTGATAGTTCCAGGCTGGGGTATCTTTGGTTGGGCAATGCAGCGGCAAATCATTGCCGTGAACCATGACCGCATTCAGTTCGTTTAAATCACTCATAGCAATCTAAATTTAGACAGTGGTTAACCAAGCGCGATAACGGTCGTTGCGACCATATACCGTATCGAAAAAGACATCCTGAATTTGTTTGGTAATCGGACCGCGTTTGCCATCCCCAATGGTTCGGTCATCCAGTTCACGAATTGGGGTTACTTCTGCTGCAGTGCCGGTAAAGAAGGCTTCATCTGCCGAGTACACCTCATCACGGGTGATGCGTTTTTCTCGAACCTCAAACCCTAAGTCTTTGGCAATGCGGATGATCGAGTCTCGGGTAATGCCATCAAGACAGGATGCGAGATCAGGGGTAAACACAATGCCATTGCGCACCATGAACATGTTCTCGCCTGAGCCCTCAGAGACGTAGCCTTCGGTATCCAATAGGAGGGCCTCATCATAGCCATTAGCGGCCACTTCTTGATGTGCCAGGATTGAATTAATGTAGTAACCCGAAGCCTTCGCACGAACCAGAGAGGAATTTACGAAGTGGCGGGTAAAGGATGAGGTTTTGACCCGGATCCCTTTGTTAATGCCATCTTCGCCAAGGTAAGCACCCCATTGCCATGCTGCAATTGCCGTATGCACCTTATTGCCCGTTGGCGAAATACCCAATTTTTCTGAGCCAATAAAAATAATGGGGCGGATATAGCATGAGGCTAATTTGTTATCGCGCACGACTTGAAGAATGGCTTGTGCAATTTGCTCTTCGCTGTAATCGATTTTCATCTGAAAAATCTTTAAGCCATTAAAGAGGCGCTTGACATGCTCGGCCAAGCGAAATACTGCTGTGCCATTTTCGGTCTTATAGGCACGAATACCCTCAAAAATGCCCATCCCATAGTGAAGGCTATGCGTTAGTACATGAATATTGGCATCCCGCCAGGGGACCATCTTGCCATCGAACCAAATAACTCCATCACGGTCAGACATCGACATCATTAGCACCTTTATGTTGTGGCGGGCTTGCGGATTGTTTACCCAATTTAGCCCTAGAGTCTTATTGTAGAGCAGAGGAATCGCTTGGTCTGCCGCCCAATTAGCTGGGCTTTCTATAATCACCCCATCTATGGATTTCGCTCGCCTGACTGCTAAATTACCTTACTCGGGTTGGAACCAGCAACAGCAATCCGCTTGGCGTGACGGATTGAAAACCATGTCACGCTCAGCTCTTGCCATCTTTAGTTGGGCCTTGGTGACCGGTCTCGCGATGGGTAAATCGGCTCTGACAACCGAGCAGGCACTGGCGATGAGTTTATTTGTCTTTGCGGGCTCTGCTCAGCTCGCCGCCCTTCCGCTCATTGGGGCTGGTTTTTCAGTCTTTACGATCTTGATCACCGCATTCATCGTGAACTTACGTTTTGTGATTTTTAGCATTGGCGTGCAAGCCCACTTTTCTCATTTACCCGCTTGGCGTAGAGCCATCTTGGGGTATTTCACAGCGGATTTTGGGTACTTGATGTACACCAGCCGCTTCCCCGAGGTGCAAGCGGTGACCGAGCGCAAGAATGATTCGTATTACCGCACTTACTTTATGTACGGGCTTGCCACCGGCAATTGGGGAATTTGGCAAGCTGGTTCGATTTTGGGCATCCTAGGCGCGAGTCAAATCCCCGATGATTGGGGGATGGAGTTTGCTGGGACCTTGGCCTTAATTGCGGTGATTGTCCCAATGCTGGATCACCGGGCAGCCCGCTGGGCGGGGCTGGTTGCCGCGATGGTTGCTATCCTGACCTATAGCTTGCCGCTTAAGCTGAATTTGACGGTCGCCATTTTGGCAGCGATCGTGGTTGGGATCTTGGCCGACCGTTCACCCAAGGCAATGCGATGAGGCCAGACTCCTTAGGCTCTTTTGAGATCGCCCTACTCATTGGGGGGATGGCCCTCGTGACCCTTTTAACCCGTGCTTTCTTTGTGTTCTTGGGGGCGCGCGTACAGGTGCCCGAAATCGTTCTTCGAGCGATTCGCTATGCACCCTTAGCGGCGATTGTGGGCATTGTTGCGCCTGAGCTGCTTTTACCCTCAGGAGCTGTCGAAATTAGTCAAATGGATTGGAAATCCCCCAATCTTTGGGGTGGATTAGCAGGCTTTGTAGCCTATTTTTGGACTCGTCAGATGCTACCAACCCTTATTTTGGGTATGACCGTGTTTAGTTTGGCACGTTACTGGCTCTAAAATGGAACTCCCACTTCAAATACTCTAATTTCTCCAAATTCAACAGTCTATGTCCACCACCTTACTTCATGTAAAGCGCCTTAGTGATCTCGCAACATCTGGTCTGCTTAAAGGTAAGCGGGTATTCATCCGTGCGGATTTGAACGTGCCTCAAGACGAGGCTGGCAACATTACCGAAGATACGCGAATTCGGGCCTCGATCCCAGCGATTCAGATGTGTTTGGATGGCGGGGCGGCAGTGATGGTGACCTCTCATTTGGGTCGGCCTAGCGAGGGGGCATTTAAGGCGGAAGATAGTTTGGCGCCAATTGCCCATCGAATTGCGGAGATCCTAAATCGCAAGGTTCCATTAATTAGCAATTGGGTTGACGGTGGGTTTGAATTAAACCCGGGCGACCTGGTTCTTTTGGAAAACTGTCGAGTCAATGTCGGTGAGAAAAAGAATGCGGATGATTTAGCCAAAAAAATGGCCGCTTTGTGCGATGTCTATGTTAACGATGCTTTTGGTACGGCGCATCGTGCGGAAGCAACGACGCATGGCATTGCCCGGTTTGCCAAAGTCGCATGTGCTGGCCCTCTGATGGCTGCTGAGCTCGATGCCTTGAGTCGGGCTTTAGCAGAACCTAGAAGGCCTCTGGTTGCCATTGTGGCGGGCTCCAAGGTATCGACTAAATTAACCATTCTGAAGTCGCTTGCCGAAAAAGTCGATGAATTAATTGTTGGTGGTGGGATTGCCAACACCTTTTTATTGGCTAAAGGTATCAATATTGGTAAGTCACTGGCTGAGCCAGATTTAGTGAATGAAGCCAAAGAAATTATTGCGCTGATGGAAAAGCGTGGGGCGCGCGTCCCGATTCCTGAAGACGTGGTGGTTGCCAATGAGTTATCACCTTTAGCCAGAGCCAATCGGGTACCAGTCGATGAGGTGGCGCCAGACGACATGATTTTGGATGTTGGCCCTAAAACAGCTGCACAACTATCGATGATGTTGGCGCATGCCGGCACGATTGTTTGGAATGGACCTTTAGGTGTTTTTGAAATCGATCAGTTTGGAGGCGGTACCAAAATGATTGCAGCAGCCATTGCCCACTCCCCAGCATTCTCGATTGCTGGTGGCGGGGATACCTTGGCTGCTATTGCGAAGTACGGCATCGAGAATCAAGTGGACTACATTTCAACCGGAGGCGGGGCGTTCTTAGAGTTTCTTGAGGGCAAAACCCTGCCTGCATTTGCCGTGCTTGCAGAGCGCGCGAAGGAGTAATCATGCAACGAGCTACCAAAATTATTGCCA
The DNA here is from genome assembly GCA_040400365.1 of Polynucleobacter sp. Taxonomy (GTDB): domain Bacteria; phylum Pseudomonadota; class Gammaproteobacteria; order Burkholderiales; family Burkholderiaceae; genus Polynucleobacter. Next base: position 11,386 of record JBBAQJ010000016.1, read on the forward strand.
CGCTGGGGCCGGCGTCCGAGAAGCCTGAGGTCTTGCGCGACATGATTCGTGCGGGGCTCAATGTAGTTCGCCTTAATTTCTCACACGGAACCGTCGCCGATCATCAGGCGCGCTATGACCTCGTACGTCAGATATCCAAAGAGCTCGATCGTGAAGTGGGCATCATGGCTGATTTGCAGGGTCCGAAGATTCGGGTGGGCAAGTTCGAGAATGGAAAAGTGATTCTAAAAGAAGGTACTCGCTTCATTTTGGATGTTAATTGTGAGCTTGGTAATGAAGAGCGAGTGGGGTTGGACTATAAAAATTTACCAAATGATGTAGAGGCGGGCGATCGACTATTACTCAATGACGGTTTGATTGTCTTGGTAGTCGACCAAGTCAAGGGCGGAGAAATTTACACCCATGTGGAGAGTGGCGGCCCCCTATCAAATAACAAGGGCATTAACCGTGCCGGTGGTGGCTTGACAGCACCTGCTCTCACCGAGAAAGACATTGCTGATTTAGATGCTGCGATTTCCATGGGAGTTGATTTCTTGGCAATTAGTTTTCCCAAGGATGGAGCCGATATGGCTTACGCCCGCAAGTTAGCCGATGCCGCAAGTGCGAAATATGGCAAAGGTAAAACCCGCCTGATTGCAAAAGTTGAGCGTGCCGAAGCGATTGTTACCGAAGCCCTGCAAAGTATTATTGATGAGAGCGACGGCATTATGGTTGCTCGCGGTGATCTAGCCATCGAAGTTGGTAATCCAGCAGTGCCTGCATTGCAAAAGCGCATGATTCGGATGGCCTTGGATTCCAATAAATTTACGATCACTGCGACCCAAATGATGGAGTCGATGATTAGTGCCCCAGTACCAACTCGCGCTGAGGTGAGCGACGTAGCAAATGCAGTATTGGATGGTACCGATGCTGTGATGCTCTCAGCAGAATCGGCCACCGGTCAGTTCCCAGTGAAAACCATTGAACAGATGGCCGCCATTTGCATCGAAGCAGAAAAATCCGAAGTGGTTCACTTGGATACTGACTTCTTGGACCAGCGCTTTGAACGGATTGATCAAGCGATTGCCCTTGGTGCACTCTTTACGGCGCACCATCTCAATGCCACTGCGATCGCCGCTTTGACTGACTCCGGCTCAACGCCAATTTGGATGAGTCGACATAATATTCGAGTACCTATATTTGCCCTGACCAGTCGCGTGGAAACGCAGCGCGCCTTAAGTACCTATCGCAACGTCAGGCCTTATAGTATCGGCAAAGGAGCTGATCGAGAGGCTGCCTTGCTTCAGGTTGAAGAGCGCTTAAAGAAGTTGGGGGTTGTGAAGTCAGGTGACACAATTGTTTTAACGATTGGTGAGCCAATGGATCAGCCTGGCGGCACGAATACTTTGAAAATTATTAAAGTGCGTTAATCATGAATGCATTACATACCACCACGATTTCCTCACTACCATTGGTGTCACGAGGCAAGGTGCGCGACGTTTATGCGATCGATCAGGATCGTTTATTAATGATTACGACTGATCGTATCTCCGCATTCGACGTGGTGATGCAAGAAGCTATTCCCGAGAAGGGTGTGGTACTCAATCAAATGAGTAATTTTTGGTTTGCTCATTTAGCCCATGTCATCCCCAATCACTTGACTGGGATTGATCCTGCCACTGTTGTGAGCGCAGCCGAGGTAGATCAAGTGCGGGGTCGGGCTGTGGTTGCCAAGCGCTTAACACCCATCTTAGTTGAGGCAGTTGTTAGGGGGTATTTGGCAGGCAGTGGCTGGAAAGACTATCAAGAGACGGGTTCAGTTTGTGGTATTGCCTTACCAAAGGGTATGCAAAATGCGCAAGCACTACCAGAGCCTATTTTTACTCCTGCGGCCAAAGCTGAGATGGGACACCACGATGAAAACATTTCTTATGCGGAGGTCGAGCGTCGCATTGGGGTTGAGTTAGCCAAAAAGATGAAAGACACGAGTATCCGTTTGTATACCGAGGCCGCAGACTACGCGCGTCGGCGCGGAATCATCATTGCCGATACAAAATTTGAGTTTGGTTTGGATGCTAAAGGACAGCTAGTTTTAATGGATGAGATCCTAACGGCTGACTCTTCACGGTTTTGGCCCGCCGACACCTATCAAGTCGGTTCCAATCCACCCTCGTTTGATAAGCAATTTCTGCGCGATTGGCTCGAGTCCGTCAGGATTGAAGGTCAGCCTTGGAACAAGACGGCACCCGCCCCTCATTTACCCGATGCGATTATTCGTAAAACCGCAGAAAAATACCGCGAGGCCTGGCAACGCCTAACCCAGTAATCAGTACCTAGACCTCCATAAAGACTGCGATAATACAGCTTTGAGATTCTTGGAGTATTCATGACGAGTCCGGTCATCGTAGGCGTAGTAATGGGATCCAATTCTGATTGGGATACGATGCAGCACGCAGTCCAGATGCTTGAGCATTTTGGGATTGCTTATGAAAAACAAGTGCTGTCTGCCCATCGCATGCCCGATGAAATGTTTGCCTATGCTGAATCTGCGCAGGCGCGGGGCTTGCGAGCCATTATTGCTGGAGCAGGCGGGGCGGCTCATTTGCCCGGCATGCTGGCATCCAAAACGATTGTGCCAGTGTGGGGCGTGCCCGTTCCCAGCAAGTATTTGCGAGGAGAGGATTCCCTGTATTCGATCGCGCAGATGCCCAAAGGCATCCCAGTAGCAACGTTTGCGATTGGTGAGGCAGGTGCAGCAAACGCAGCCTTGCATATCGTTGGCATGCTAGCGCATTCGGATCCGGAGCTGGCTAAAAAATTACACGCGTTTCGTGCGGAGCAAACCCAAGCTGCCCGCGCAATGAAGTTGCCTTAAATTGCCCAATCCAAACGCATGATGAGTTCATCGCATAGTACTAATTTGAAGCATCAATCGGCAATTCTTCCACCGGCATGGCTTGGTATTTTGGGTGGCGGTCAGTTAGGGCGCATGTTTGTCCACGAGGCGCAATCTCTGGGCTACAAGGTTTGTGTTTTGGATCCTGATCCCTTGAGTCCGGGAGGCGCTGTTGCTGAAAAGCATCTTTGTGCTAATTATGATGATGTAACTGCATTACAAGAGATGGCCGCACTTTGCGCAACCATTAGTACCGAGTTTGAAAACGTTCCCGCTAAGACCCTGGATTATTTTGAAGAACAAGGGATCTTTGTGGCACCGCGTGGTGCTTGTGTTTCGATTGCGCAAAACCGAATTGTGGAAAAGCAGTTTCTGGAACAATGCCAAGGTCTCTCTGGGATCGGCCCAGCTCCTCATGCAGTGATTCAATCAGAGGCCGATCTGGCACAGCTACCGGATCATTTATTTCCAGGGATCTTAAAGACTGCGCGCTTGGGTTATGACGGCAAGGGGCAAGTGACTGTCCATCAACAAAATGATTTGGCGAAGGCTTGGCATGATTTAGGGAGCGTGGCTTGCGTACTTGAAAAAAGGATGCCGCTGGCATTTGAGGTTTCAGCATTAGTGGTGCGCGGTCACGATGGGCAATGCGTTGCGTATCCGATTTCGGAGAACGTTCATCGAAACGGGATTTTGCATACGAGTACCGTTCCATCCCCATCTCTCCAGGCCAGCTTAACACCAAAAATCATTCGCGCTAGTCAGTTGATTGCAGAAGAAATGGGCTACGTTGGTGTTTTGTGTGTGGAGTACTTTGTTTTGGCTGATCAAACAGTGATCGTTAATGAGATTGCGCCAAGGCCCCATAATTCAGGGCACTACACCATGGACGCTTGTATAACCAGTCAATTTGAACAACAAGTACGAGCCATGGCGCGTCTACCCTTAGGGGATGTGCGTCTGTTAACCAATGTCTCCATGCTGAATATTTTGGGCGATGCGTGGTTTAGTTCTGGGACAGCGCAAGAACCCGCCTGGAATCAAGTGCTCGATCACCCCAGTGCTAAATTGCATTTGTATGGCAAAGCAAGCCCAAAGCTTGGGCGCAAAATGGGTCATATCAATTGCTTAGGTCATACTATTGAGGAAGCAAAGCAGGCGTGTGCTGAGGTTGCCAACCATTTAGGGATTGATCCTTAAATTTGGTAATGACCAAGCCAAATTCGTCCTTAATCGATTGTGCTGTTGATGCAATTCGGACCGGAAAGCTCGTAGCCATTCCTACCGAGACCGTATATGGCTTGGGTGCCGATGCAGGCAATTGCGATGCAATCCAAAAAATCTACCAGCTCAAGGGAAGGCCTGCCGATCACCCCTTGATTGTGCATGTTCAGGCGCCACTGAGTGGTAGTAAGGATCTTGAACAAGAGTGGCTAACCATCTTAAGCCCCTGGACTCGGCACATCCCAGAGAGCGCACTTATTTTGATTAAGAACTTTTGGCCAGGACCTTTAACATTGGTCTTTGAAAAAAGTAAATCAGTTTTGGATTCGGTCACTGGAGGGCAAGCCACCGTCGCGATCCGTTCACCGGCTCACCCACTGACCCAAGAGCTATTGTGTCGTTTTGGGGGAGGTATTGCCGCACCATCTGCCAATCGTTATGGGCGCATCTCACCAACGTCGGCTGGCGACGTTGCTGCTGAGTTTCCAAATAATTCGGATCTATTAATTTTGGATGGCGGGTCTTGTGAGCATGGAATTGAGTCAACCATTTTGGATGTCTCTGGCGAAGGACCGCCTAAATTACTTCGCCCAGGATCAATTAGTCCATCCATGATTAAGGCAAGTACCGGAATTGATGTGGTGAGTGGCAGAAGTGCAGCGAGCCAGCCTCGAGTATCGGGCACCCATTTGGCTCACTACGCCCCCCACACTGCACTCTATCTCTATTCCGAATCTGGCATTGCATCGCAACTCGATTCGTTGATTCGTGAAGCGCCTAAAGCTAAATTTGCTGTACTTGTTTGGGAGCAAGAGCATTCACACCATGAGGCTGAACTCAAAGCCTATTTGAATAATCTAACTTTGATAGCACTTGCCATGGATCCCACATTACTTGCAAAGCAACTCTATCGCCTCTTAAGAGATCTTGATCAAGGCCAATACCAAGCCATTTTTATCCCAAGCCCTCCAAAGACCGAGGCGTGGGATGCGGTATGCGATCGGCTTCAGCGCGCATCTTTTGGATCTGGACCGTCCTCTAGTAACCACGTGAGCAGTTGATCATGCACCTCTTGCCCTCGATTGGCTTTGGGGTCATTGATGAACGAGGTCACCGCATAGATTCGACCCGATTTGCTGAAGACATAGCCAGAGATAGTGCGCACATTGTTTAGAGAGCCTGTTTTGATGCGGGCCTCTGGTTTTTTCTTGAGGTGTAAAAATTTACGCAGTTGAGTAATCAAGCGGTTTCGCATGGTTCCCTCGGATCCTGCGGCCGGTAAGGTGGCGGTAAAGGTTTCGGCGATCGGTAAGTTTTGAGCCGAAATCAAGAGGCTATTTAGATTGCGTGCTGAGATGGCTTCGTTACGGGATAGGCCTGAACCATTCTCAATCACGAGCTCCGGAAAATCCAATCCGCGCTGGTTCAGCCAAGCTTGCACCACACCTTTGGCCGATTCAATATCAGCAGGCTTACCAATTTTTTCAAGGGCGAGCGTCAAAAAAACCTGTCGGGCCATCACATTGTTTGAGAACTTATTAATATCTTTCGCAGCCTCCAAAAGGCTTAAACCTTCAACACTTAATAGGGGGCGGGCATACACAGGAACCGATCCAGCTTGGCCGCGAGGCGGTCGAACCCAAAGCCCCCCCGCTTCTTCCCACGCCGCTGTAAATCCCAGGGTAAGAAAGGTATCGGGATCAAACTTGACGACATTGAATGTAACGCCTTGACAGTTCTGAGCTAGCTCGCCAGTAAAAATAGCTTGCCACTGGATTGTCGATTTATTCTTTACTTGGGAACTTGCAAGCTCCAATGGGTTAGGAACCATCTCAAGGCGGAGATTACGCTTTGCCCCATCGCATGGAACCGAGCTCATCGAAATATCATTTTGGATCGAGAGGCGGGCTAACTTCGGGGTATAACTAATCTGAAAGCCGTCACCATTTTTATTCGGATTAATTTGAAAAGAGAGAGTCCGGAATGCGTACAACAACGGATCTGGTGGAACGTTATAGGCACGTAAGGTTTCGCCATCAATCGTGACCTCTTCCATCACTTGCTTGGCATACGCACTTCGGTCAAAAACCAAATTGCCATCAATGCGTTGGATGCCAAGAGCACGCAATTGTTTTGTTAGGCGATCAAGTTCCTCCGGAATCCATTTGGGATCACCATGGCCTACAAAATAGATGTTTCCTTTTAAGGTTCCATTTTTGATCGCACCATCGGTGAAGAGTTCCGTCTTCCATCGGTACTTTGGCCCCAAAATATCGAGGGCAACCAAGGTGGTGAGTAACTTAATAGTCGAGGCTGGGTTCATTGCCCCTTCATCCCGCCAGTTCAAGATCGTACGGGACTCGGGTTTTGGATTGGCTGACGAGGGGATTTCACCCACCGCAATGCTGATTGAATCTTTTGGGATCCCACTACGTTTAATGGCCTGTTCAATGCCAATGGGCAGTGAGGATTGCGCTGCAGCACTATGACCAAATAAAAGGGTGAGGCAAAAAAGTGCTAGTACTAACCCTAGATCCCGAGTTAAAGATATATAACTTAGCCGACTAAAGTTCATAAATCCCATTATTTTTTTACTTTGTCTAAAAGTATTTACAGATTTTCTAAATATCTTTGCTAGGATAAACGTGGAGATCCAGTTTAGCCAATTCACGGCAATCCGCTTCTCGACAAATAACACCCAATTAAAGGAAATAGATCATGACAAAAGCAGACTTAGTGGATGTGATTGCAGATGGAGCGGATTTAAGTAAAACCAAAGCGGAGGAGGTTCTTAATTTAGCTCTGGATGCGATCAAGGCGAGCGTTGCCAAGGGTAATACGATCCAATTGGTAGGCTTTGGAAGCTTTTCCTTGGGTTCGCGGGCAGCTCGAATGGGGCGTAATCCAAAGACCGGTGAAGCGATTAAGATTGCAGCCTCTAAGACTGTCAAATTTTCTGCTGGCAAGTCCTTTAAAGACGCAGTGAATAAACGCTAACCCTGATGCTAAAAGACCTAGATGAATAGATGAATTTGTTTAGATTAACGAGCTGTGTTGATCTGTTTATCTAGGCGGTGATTACTGGCAGCTAGACTTTCTTGGAAGGATTGCAGAAGTACCAATAGCTCAGCATCCGATTTTTCCAAATGAACGCATTGGTCATAGAGTAATTGATCTTCACTGAGTAATGCTCCCCCTTTGATTTTATGAATCAAGCTCATTAGTGAGCCACGATCAACCTTCTCTTCGAGCATCTCCAGTGACTCGAGTTGAACTTTATACACCTCCTCCAGAATCAAGTGATTCATTGGTAGAGAAGCGTCTGATAGGTTCACGGGTGCTCTGGTGGGGCGTTGATGTAAATGTTTTAATAGTGCAGACTCAAGGCACTCTAAGCGGATTGGTTTAATCAGAACGCCATTCATACCGGATTGCATCAGTTTGTCCTGCGAAGTCTGAGCATAAATATCTGCTGTAATACCAATAATCACAATATCGCGATAACCCATCGATCGAATGGTGCGAGCCAAATCCGTACCATGCATTCCAGGCATTGAGTGATCCGTGAGGATCATGTCATAGGAATCCTCATGCAGATATTCGAGCGCTTCGGTACCATTGGCGCACTGATCAACTTGAATGCCAAGGGTTTGCAATTGCAAGTAAAGGATTTGTCGGCTAGCAGGATGATCCTCAACAATCAGCGCACGACGATTTTCAAGCAAAGGGTGGCCTGGTAAATTCTGGAAGCGTTGAACGTTCTCAAGCGGGTGACAGGTTCTAGAAAATGCCACAACAAAATGAATACTCGTTCCCAAATTGGGTACGCTCTCTATGATCAATTGGCTCTGCATCAATCCAATGAGATGATTGGTAATACTCAGTCCAAGCCCAGTGCCCGAGCCAGACTCGCTGTTCGCTGACAGGTGGGAACGAGCTTGCTCAAAGGGCATCTGTACCCGCTCAATATCCTCTTTGGCCATTCCAATGCCTTGGTCAATCACCCGAAACTCCAACAATTGGCCCGCATGGTCATTGGCCAAAATCCGAACCTCAAAAAATACAAGGCCGTGCTCGGTAAATTTAATCGCATTACTTAGGAGATTGTGAAGAATTTGACGAATACGCAAGGGATCAAGCAGTAATACATCGGCAATATTTGGGTCAATAAAGCTGGCTAGATGAAGCCCTTTATTCTTGGCATATCCAAAGAAAGTTTGATTAATTTCAGAAAGAATTTGTTTTAAATCGACTGGCTCGTGCTCAACGGTAAATTTACCCGCTTCAATTTTTGCCATGTCAAGTACTTGATTGAGCATTCCTAATAACGAAGCCGCCGACATATGGGCACTTTGTAATAACTCGCGTTGATGCTGATTTAGTGAACTATTTTTTAGTAATAGTTCCTGAGCACCAATGACCGCATTCATCGGTGTACGAATTTCGTGGCTAACGGTTGCCAAAAATGCAGATTTAGCATCACTGGCATCTTTTGCTTCTTGAGCAATGCTTAATAGGTCAGACTCCGTTCGGAATTGCCTCTTACGTTGCCAAATATGGTGGCTAACCAGAAATGCAATGAATGCAAAAGAGCTAGCGATACCAAACCAGAGCCAATTTGATCGATACCCTGATCGATTGGATGTTAAAGATGGCATCGCTAATAGCTCACCCATGTAAAAAGGATCCGCTTCATGTAGTGATTTTTGAACAATCGAGTTTAGGATGCGATCTTGCTCTGCAATCAGCCAGCGATAAGCAAATGGTTGGTGGCCTAAAGGCCGAATTTGCATATCTTGAAGATTCAGCTGTTCGCTAAGATGCATCGCCATGCGCAGTGGCATCACTGCAAAGTGTGCCTCCCCAGCTAATAACTGTTGAGTGATCAATTCTGGTGAATTGATGATGCGGGCTTCTTTTATTGGCTCTGAGAAGTCATAGCCACGATCAAAAAAGATGGTCTTTTCAATCTTGGGGTTCGTTGAGGATGTAATGTTAGATTGCATTGCTATCATTACATCGTGTCCCCAAAAAATCGGTTCTGTAAGTCGGCCAGGAACCGCTGATTCTAGTTGCCGATTGGGATCAATCACAAGGCTTACTTCGCCACTACGAATTTGATGAATGCCAACGTCATCAGAACTACGCCACTTTGGTGAAAATTCGAGGCCCGAACAATCTTTTATCTTTGCTAGTAGTTTCGGATAAATGCCGCTATCCCAGTAGGGACGATACTTTTCATGAATACTAAATTGAACGACTGGATGGGCTTTGATCCATTCTTGCTCTGCTTGAGTAAATTGGGGAAAGCCTCCTTGGGCGTGAGCGCATTGAAAGCAGAGCGCGATGCTTAGACCGAATACCCACCCTAATAAAGAATGCATCGCGCTACGCCCCAATTCTAGCCTTCAATGATGTGGTTATTACGGCAAAATAGAACCAGATCAGCGATATTCGAAATCCCTAACTTATCAAATAGACGATGCTTATAAGTTGCAACCGTTTTACTGCTGATGTTGAGGTGATCCGATATTTCTGCATTGGATTTCCCTTTTCCAAGGTATTTCATGACTTGTAATTCTCGGTCAGAAATAGACGCCATCTTCTCACTATCGGACAGTGCTGCATGGCCATTACGCCCTGTTGAAAAGAAGGTGTAACCCTGTGAAACGGCAACGCAGGCTGCCAAAATAATATTGGCGCTAGCTGTTTTATTCACAAAGCCATGGGCACCCAACGAGCGTACTCGTCCTCCATACACTTGCTCGTCGAGGCTTGATAGGATTAGGATGCGAATATTAGGGTAAGAGATTCCAATTTTTCGGATGACATCAAAGCCATCGGTTTTAGGCATATCCAAATCAAGAATCACAATATCAGGTTGGACATTTTTTAAAACACTGAGGCACTCTTCACCGCTTTGGGCTTGGGCCACCACTTCAAACGGTACTTGGTTTAAAAGCATGGACTTCAATGCCATCAACATGGCGGGATGATCATCAATCAACATCACTTTATTACGCATTACAGGTCTCCTTGTGGTTAAAGTTATTTTGATGTTTGAATAGAAAAAAGTGCCTTACCAATTCGACTATCTTGAATATGAATAATTTGATGCCGATTAACGGGTGAGAGCATGAGGCTGCCATAGCAATAATCGATACCGAGTTGATAAGCAAGTTCGTTATCACGGACAAAAGTCACGTTACTGAAATAGGTTTTGCAAGACCACTTCTTAAATAAGTGGATTTGGTCAATCATTTGGACGCTGGTCGAAGCGTCCGTCTCGCGGATGTGTGACACATCAAAATGAACGGCCTCAAACTGAAATTGGCTAATTAATTTGATGGTATTGGGATTTCCATCAAACTGAAGAGCATGAAATAACACTCCCAAGCGCCTTAGCTTTGTGATGGCCGAAATTAATTCGTTATCGATCTCTTGATGATGTGTAAAGCCGATATTAATCAGACCAATGGGCAGCCTTGAATTTAGGATCAGATCGGACAGTCCATCAACGCATGATGCAATCTTTAGATTAGTTACATTGAGTGGAAGAATAAGGGGGACGATGCGATTACTGCATTGCCAATAGTGAATCGCATCAATTCCTTCCATGCAGAGGCGCAAAACCTCGGATGATCTGGCTGTTAATAGGGGCCGAAATAAAACCCCCTTTAGGGCGCTGCCTGAGCGATTGAAGATGGGTTCAAAATCGATCCCCCGGTATGTGAATTCATCAACGGAGTTTCTTGGGAGACGATCAGTAAATTGTTCTTGATCTTTCGGGCTCTCCCAATACGGCTGTTCAATGTCACGTAGTTCACGGAAGGGTTTGTTCTTCCATGCCATCACCAAGTTATAAAGCCGTGATTTAGGGCTCATGCTTTTCTCCAATCGAATATCAACGAGTCTATGCATGCCAACTGTTTTAAGTAAGGGCATAAAGATGATTTATGTGTAAGAAATTTCCTACGGCTGCCCGACGATGGTATGCATCATCCAAAACCCATATTGGGGTTGAGGGAGCGGGCTCTTGAAAACAGCCAATGAAGACCTATATAATCAGCACTCACTACACGAGAGTGCTAATAGTGATTATAAATTATTTCATTTAATTGAAAATATTTATATAAATCAATTATTTAGCGCAATGTGGAGAGATTATGAGGCAGCATATTTTATTAGTTAATACTTACTAACATAGGAGAGGGAATGAATTTACGTCCTTTACACGATCGCGTGATCATTAAGCGCTTAGATCAAGAAACAAAAACAGCCTCTGGAATCGTGATTCCAGATAATGCAGCAGAAAAGCCTGATCAGGGCGAGGTATTGGCCGTTGGCCCCGGCAAGCGGGATGACAGTGGCAAATTAAATGCCCCCGATGTCAAAGTTGGTGATCGCGTTCTATTTGGAAAGTATGCAGGTCAGACCGTAAAAGTTGATGGCGACGAGCTTCTTGTCATGCGCGAAGAAGACATCATGGCCGTTGTTCAGAAGTAATTAGGCAACTAGAAAGGAATTTAATCATGGCAGCAAAAGATGTAGTGTTTGGCGATAACGCCCGCGTCAAGATGGTTGAGGGTGTCAACATCCTCGCAAATGCAGTCAAAGTAACCCTTGGACCCAAAGGTCGTAATGTGGTGATCGAGCGCTCATTTGGCGGCCCAACGATTACCAAAGACGGTGTTTCAGTGGCTAAAGAGATTGAGCTGAAGGATAAGCTTCAGAACATGGGCGCTCAGATGGTTAAGGAAGTTGCTTCCAAGACTGCTGATATCGCGGGTGATGGTACAACAACCGCAACCGTATTGGCTCAGTCGATTGTTCGTGAAGGCATGAAGTACGTGGTTGCTGGCCACAATCCAATGGATCTCAAGCGCGGTATCGATAAAGCTGTAACCGCTGCGATTGAAGAGCTCAAAAAAATTAGCAAGCCTTGCACCACCACCAAAGAAATTGCACAAGTTGGTTCGATTTCAGCCAATAGCGATGAGAGCATTGGTAAGCGTATCGCTGAAGCGATGGAAAAGGTTGGCAAAGAGGGTGTGATTACCGTTGAAGATGGTAAGTCTCTTGAAGACGAGTTAGAAGTAGTAGAAGGTATGCAGTTTGACCGCGGCTACTTGTCCCCATACTTCATTAATCAGCCAGAGAAGCAAACCGCAGTATTGGAGAGCCCTTACATTCTCTTGTTTGATAAGAAGATCAGTAATATCCGCGATCTTTTGCCAGTTCTCGAGCAAGTTGCTAAGTCGGGTCGTCCATTGATGATTGTTGCTGAAGATGTTGAAGGCGAAGCCTTGGCAACCTTAGTAGTGAACAACATTCGTGGCATCTTAAAGACCTGCGCTGTGAAGGCTCCTGGCTTTGGTGATCGTCGTAAAGCAATGTTGGAAGATATTGCAATTTTGACCGGTGGCCAAGTAATTGCTGAGGAAGTTGGTTTAACTCTCGAGAAGACCACTCTTGAGCATCTTGGACAAGCTAAGCGTGTTGAGATTGGCAAAGAGAACACCACCATTATTGATGGTGCAGGCGATGCGAAATCGATTGAAGCCCGCGTTAAGAACATTCGGGTACAGATCGACGAAGCCACCAGCGACTATGATCGCGAGAAATTACAAGAGCGCGTTGCTAAATTGGCAGGTGGTGTTGCTGTGATCCGTGTCGGTGCCGCAACCGAAGTCGAAATGAAAGAGAAGAAAGCGCGTGTTGATGATGCATTGCATGCAACTCGTGCTGCCGTTGAAGAGGGGATTGTTCCTGGCGGCGGCGTTGCACTGATTCGTGCGAAGCAGGGCATTGCTGGTCTCAAGGGCGACAATCCTGATCAAAACGCTGGTATCAGTATCGTGTTGCGTGCGATGGAAGAGCCACTGCGTATCATTGTTTCCAATGCTGGTGACGAAGCTAGCGTAGTAGTGAATTCAGTCGCAGCTGGCAAAGGCAATCATGGTTACAACGCTGCCACGGGTGAGTATGGTGACTTAGTTGCTCAAGGTGTGATTGATCCAACCAAGGTAACCAAAACCGCATTAGTCAACGCTGCATCGGTTGCTGCGCTATTGTTAACCACTGACTGCGCAATTGCAGAGTCTCCAAAAGAGGAAGCTGCTGGCGGCGGTATGCCAGGCGGTATGGGTGGTATGGGCGGTATGGGTGGTATGGACGGAATGATGTAATTCAGACTTCGGTTCAAAATAAAGGGCAGCCTAGGCTGCCCTTTTTATTTCTCAAAAATATAGATACCATGGATTGGTACACGCTATAAATATTGACTATTTTTAATGAATAAAATTTTAGGTATTGCGGCTATCTTGCTCTTATCTGGATGCGCCTCTCAGATAAAGCAGCAAGAACCGATCGTTCTTAAAAAGGGTGAGCCAATCCCCTTAGGTGATCGATATTGGACGCTTGATTTCACTTATTTTTATAAGGGTAAGGAAGTCAAAACCGTTATCAGTCAATATGACCATCGCCGCGATTGTTTTGAGGCGATGTTTAAGATGCAAAAGGAAGCTAGTAAAAAGCCTCATGGTAGTGGGGCAGGTTTATGTAAGAAGTTATTTGTCGACGGACAAGAGCGGACCGATAAGGATCATTTGGGCTTTCGATAAAAAAAGGCAGCCTCGGCTGCCTTTTACAAGCTACTGATCTGATCAATCAACCGCTTTGACCATATCCTCAACCACCTTCTTGGCATCACCAAAGACCATCATGGTTTTGTCCATGTAGAAGAGTTCGTTATCGAGGCCAGCGTAGCCAGCTGCCATTGAGCGCTTGTTGACGATGATGGTTTTGGCCTTGAACGCTTCCAAAATTGGCATACCGAAGATCGGGCTGCCGGGTGTGCGTGCTGCAGGATTTACCACATCATTGGCACCCAAAACGAGAACCACGTCAGCTTGTCCAAAGTCGCTGTTAATGTCTTCCATCTCAAAAACTTGATCGTAAGGAACTTCCGCCTCTGCTAAGAGAACGTTCATATGTCCAGGCATACGACCAGCAACAGGGTGAATGGCGTACTTCACGGTTACGCCATGGTGAATTAACTTCTCGGTGAGCTCTTTAAGCGCATGCTGAGCACGTGCTACCGCTAGACCATAACCTGGAACAATAATTACCGTATCGGCATTGGTCATTAAGAATGCAGCATCCTCTGCGGAACCCGTTTTGTAGTTCTTGGGGCCACCATCATCACCGCCAGCTGCTGCTTCGGCACCAAAGCCGCCGAGTAAAACAGCAGTGATTGAGCGATTCATGGCCTTACACATGATGTAAGACAGAATTGCACCGGAGGAGCCAACGCAAGCACCCGCAATGATTAACACAGGGTTGTTGAGGGTAAAGCCAATACCAGCTGCCGCCCAACCAGAATAGCTGTTGAGCATCGATACCACCACCGGCATATCGGCGCCACCAATCGGAATAATCAAGGTGATGCCGAGTACCAGAGCAATTGCACACATGATCAAGAATGCAGCGTGACTATCGGTGAGGAAGTATGCAACGCCAGCAGCGACCATCAAGATCGCCATGATCAAGTTGAGCAAATGCTGCCCTGAAAAGCTCACTGGCTTACCGCTGACCTTACCAGAGAGTTTTCCAAACGCAATGATGGACGCTGTAAAGGTAATTGCTCCAATGAATGCACCAATAAACAGCTCAATTTTTTGAGCACCACTATGGGTTTGGGCAGGATTAAAGACTGCGGCAATCGCAATTAACACCGCTGATAAACCTACAAAGGAGTGCATTAAAGCGACAAGCTCAGGCATCTTGGTCATTTGCACGCGTTGCGCTGCAATTGAGCCAATGATGGCTCCCGCGATGATTGCTCCCCCAATTAACCAATAAACCGGCTTAAAGGTAGGAATGAGGAAGGTGGTAACTACCGCAAGTGCCATCCCAACCATGCCATAGACATTGCCTTGGCGCGAGGTGGTTGGGGATGAAAGTCCTTTGAGTGCCAAAATAAATAGCACGGACGAAATAAGATAAGAAATGGCTGTGAAGTTTGACATGATGTGCTCTCTTATTAGTGACCAGCCGATTCGTTCTTCGGAGCTTTTTTCTTGAACATTTCAAGCATTCGCCGAGTGACCATAAAACCACCAAAGATATTGATAGACGCTAGGAAAATAGCTAGCGCTCCAATCAAGCTAGTTAGAGTAATTTCATCGCCATTGATGACTTCTGTTTGTAACATGGCGCCCACAATGATGATTCCTGAAATTGCATTCGTGACCGACATGAGCGGGGTATGCAAAGCAGGCGTTACATTCCAGACCACGTGGTAGCCAACAAAAATGGCTAATACAAAAACCGTGATGTTTTGGACGGTTAATAGACTTTGAATAGCAGCAGCATCCATTTTGGTTCCCTCAATAATTAATTGGTGCGAATGGCTTGGCCATCACGGCACATCAAGCAGGCGGCAACAATATCGTCATCGGCTGCGGCAGGAATGGCGAGTTGCCCTTCCTTATTAATGATGAGCTTCATGAAATCAAGCAAATTTCTGGCATAGAGGGCTGAGGCATCCGCAGCCACCATACTTGGTAAATTGGTGTAACCAACAATCTTTACGCCGTTGTGATTGATCACCTGGTCCGCACGAGTCAGCGGACAGTTCCCCGAACTATTCTCACCACGTCCAGCGGCAATATCAATCACCACCGAGCCGGCTTTCATCTTCTCCACGGTATCGGTATGTAAGAGAACAGGGGGTTTACGCCCAGGAATTAAGGCGGTAGTAATCACAATATCAGCTTGAGCTGCACGCTCAGCCACGAGTGCGGCTTGACGCTTCATCCATGCCTCTGGCATGGGGCGGGCATAACCACCAACCCCTTGGGCAATCTCGCGTTCCTCATCGGTTTCATAGGGCACATCGACAAATTT
>JBBAQJ010000017.1:0-776 GCA_040400365.1 Polynucleobacter sp.
GCCAATCAGGTTATCAGATGCTAGTTGCAAGTACAAACTATGACCCTGAAATTGAAAACCAACAAATGCGGAACTTACTGTTGCAGGGCGTTGAGGGAATTGCAATGTTTGGTTCAAGTCAGAAACTAGAACTTATTCGACTGTTAAGAACCAGAAAGCTTCCCTATATTCATATTGGAACTTTAGACACGCCACTCAATGGATATGCAGCTGGATTTGACAATAAAAAAGCCATTCAACTCGGTGTTGAATACCTGGTGCAGGTTGGGCACAGGAATTTTGGAATGATCGCTGGTAAAACTGAGAATAATGATCGTGCCAGGGATCGTGTGGATGGAGTCGTTGAACTTCTTAAACGTAACCGAATTTCTTTAAAAAAAGAATCCATCATCGAGGTGCCCTATCAAATTCAAGACGCCAGAATTGCCTTGAAGAAATTATTGCAAATCAATCCTAGTATAAGTGCTGTGGTTTGTGGTAACGACGTTTTAGCCATTGGAGCCCTTTTAGAAGCTCAAAGCCAAGGTATAAAAATTCCACACCAATGCTCTATTCTTGGCTTTGATAATTTAGAGCTCTCCCGCCATATACAACCAAGTCTTTCAACCATCCATATTGACGCAATCGGCATGTGGTCTAAAGCAGCCCATCATTTAATGTCCCAAATTAATGGAATCAACAGACTTCCCAGAAAAATATTGGCTGATGTAAGTTTAGTTATTAGAGACTCTACTGGGGGTGTACTCAAAACTTAATTACGCATCCAGGCCTTTATT
>JBBAQJ010000017.1:786-18724 GCA_040400365.1 Polynucleobacter sp.
TGCTCAATGCCATGAAAGCCATGATACGAAAACGCCTGGCATGCGTCACCTGTTGAGCTACCGCCTTCCATGGTAATCAATGGTGTTTTATAGCGCTCGTGGTTTGATTGGGTACTGGCGTACGTAGTTAGATGGCATGGATCATTTTTATGATGGACCATTAAATGTCTGCTCTTGAATTTGCGCGTATCAAATCGAGCGATTTGATTCATCGATGCTGTATGAATGATGCAATCGATCTTACCGTCAAACTTTTCTGCCAAGCCCATGGTTGAATAGGTACTCCGACTAGTGCCGACCATACAGATCTTGGCATTTGGGAAGCGCGTTTGTAAATCATTGACTAAAGCACCCATCCTCTCTGGGCTTTCAGTGGAATTAGTTGAAGCGGTTGTAAATTGAGAGTCACAAAACTGATTTCTGGAACGAATTAAGAAATTTCCAGCAAAGCCAAATTGCAATTTACCCTCATTATTGATGTGCGGATTGAGAGTACCAGCACCTCCAGGCATGAGAATTAAGACGTATCGGGGCGATTGATGTTGGCTCGTTAGGATGTATGGCACTGTAAATTCATCTGAATAGCGCACATTGTCAATAAGTTGATCTGTACAACTTGCCTTTGCATGCAGACTCACAATCAAGAGCGCTAAGAGGAGCAAGAATCGCATTACTAAAGTCCTCACACCGTAATTTGCGCAATTACCGGCGCATGATCCGATGGTTGCTCCCAGCCTCGGGGGGTCTTATCGATAGTGCTGGCTATACACTTCTCTTTGAGTTCTTTGCTGAGTAATACGTGATCTATGCGAAGACCCGCATTGCGCCTAAACCCCATCATGCGATAGTCCCACCAGCTATAGGTCTTGGGTGCCTGTTCAAAGAGTCTGAAGGAGTCATGCAGTCCCAATTGAATCAAATTCTGAAATTGCTCTCGCTCTTGGGGTGATACTAGATTTTGCCCTTCCCAGGCCTTGGGGTCATGCACATCCTGATCTTCGGGGGCGATATTAAAGTCTCCCAAGAGTGCTAGACGTGGATAGGTTTTCAGCTCGGTGGCGAGCCATGTTCTGAGAGCATGAAGCCAATTAAGTTTATAAACAAACTTATCACTAGCGGGATCTTGACCATTTGGAAAATAAGCCGAGATTAAGCGCATCGGTGGCATCTCTTTAAAACAAACGGTAGCAGCAAGGATGCGTTGTTGCTCATCGGCAAAGTTAGGGATGTTCTTATTGACTTGTAAGAATGCGGTTTCTGGGTCACATGCTAAGGAGGTCAAGGCGCTCTTACGCAAAATGATGGATACCCCGTTATAAGTTTTTTGACCATTACAAATGCTGATGTACCCTGCCGCCTCAAGCTCACGATGGGGGTACTTATCATCCGTCAGTTTGAGCTCTTGCAAGCACAGCGCATCAATCGGGTTTTGTGCTTTTGCCTGACTCTCTAGCCACTGAATAACGTGCGGTAGACGCACCTTGATGGAATTAACATTCCAGGCTGCTATGCGGATTGATTTTTGAGCGGGCATGACAAGATTGTAATTGCCATACCCGGTCAGGATACTTATACGTCGATCTGTAGCTCTTGCAGTTTGCGCGTGATCGTATTGCGCCCGATCCCCAAGCGGGTTGCTGCCTCGACCTTGCGACCCCGCGTGACCTCAAGTGCCGCACCTAAGACCGAACGCTCAAACTTCGATAAAAGGGAATCAAATACCTCGTCTTGGTTCTCTTGCAGCATCTTGACCGCCAAGCGATGCAGGCTACTCTCCCAATCTCCGCCCCGCTGACTAATGCTTACCTCTAGACTCGGGGTTGAAATAGCCACCGATGAACTTGCGCTTGTAGCCGGTGGATTAGCCGATAGCAGTAGATCCTCAGGGAGATCATGAACACCAACAATGGTGGAAGGTGACATCACGGTCATCCAATGGCAGAGGTTCTCGAGTTGACGCACATTTCCGGGAAAGGACATTTGGCTAATCGCCTTAATAGCCTCATCCGATAGACGCTTTGCCTCAACCCCCAAGGACTTCGCACTGGAAATCATGAAGTGCCGCGCGAGCGCAGGAATGTCCTCCGAGCGCTCACGCAAAGCAGGTAAACGGATCCGAATCACATTTAAACGATGCAATAGATCTTCCCGGAATAATCCTTGCGCCACTCGTGCCTCAAGGTTCTGATGGGTCGCTGCAATAATGCGCACGTTGGCCCGAATCGGATCATGACCACCCACACGGTAATAATGGCCATCCGATAATACTCTCAAGAGCCGGGTTTGCAGATCAAACGGCATATCACCAATCTCATCTAGGAAGAGTGTGCCGCCCTCAGCCTGCTCAAAACGTCCACGCCGCAGGGCTTGCGCACCCGTAAACGCGCCGCGCTCATGACCAAACAACTCCGACTCAAGTAGGTCTTTGGGAATAGCCGCGGTGTTCAAAGCAATAAATGGTCCCTTCGCGCGCGGGCTGTGTTTATGCAATGCATGCGCCACCAACTCTTTACCCGTTCCGGACTCACCCGTAATCAGAACCGTGACTTGCGATTGGGATAAACGTCCGATGGCACGAAAGACCTCTTGCATAGCAGGCGCTTGACCGATAATCTCTGGGGCCTCTTGGAGCCAGGCATTCGATTCTTTATTGGGGCCTGGTGAGCGTTTGCCTTCACTTACTGCCCGATGAATCAACTCCACGGCCTTATCGATATCAAAGGGCTTGGTGAGATACTCAAACGCACCACTCTGAAACGATGAAACCGCTGATTCTAAGTCGGAGTATGCGGTCATGATAATGACTGGTAAGTCGGGATGACTTGCTTTGACATGCTGTAATAGATCGATCCCATTACCACGTGGCATGCGGATATCGGAAATCAATACCTCAGGGGATTCTTTTTCAAGGGCATTGAGCACATCATTGGGATTGCTGAAGCTACGATGCGGTATCTTCTCACGACTCAGAGCTTTCTCGAGGACCCAGCGAATGGATTGATCGTCATCAACGATCCAAATTGGTTTATTCATGCCGCTATCTCCTGCTTCCGATAAGGAATCTGTATATGAAAATCTGTATAGCCTGGACGACTCTCACAGGCAATAAAGCCCTGATGCTGCTGCACAAAGGTCTGGGCCAGAGTTAAACCAAGACCACTTCCGCCCTCACGTCCCGAGACCAGAGGAAAAAAGATCCGTTCCCGAATTTCATCGGGGATGCCCGGGCCGTTATCGATCACATGCAGATCCAAGGCTAATTTATGGCGTTGCTTTGCAATCGTGACCGAGCGTGCCACCCGAGTACGTAGCTCAATCTGTGCGGTTCCTCTACGGATTTCATCGGCCAAGGCTTGAGCCGCGTTGTGCACAATATTGAGGACTGCCTGAATCAGTTGTTCTTGATCACCCAATATATCGGGCAAGCTGGTGTCATAGTTCCGAATAATCTTTAAGCCCTGGGGAAACTCGGCCAATACCAGGCTACGAATGCGTTCCAAAACCTCATGAATATTCAGTGGCTCCATCGCATGCGCTTTGCGATGCGGTGCGAGCAAACGATCCACCAGTGTTTGCAGGCGATCCGACTCTTTAATAATGACCTGGGTGTACTCACGCAGACCCTTCTCCGGCAACTCAAACTCCAGTAATTGGGCAGCCCCCCGAATACCACCGAGCGGATTTTTAATCTCATGGGCAAGATTACGCATGAGTTGTTTATTCGCTTCGACTTGATGGGAGACGCGCTCGTCACGCTCACTGCGCAATTGCTGATCGATCGGAAACCACTCCATCATCATGAGGGTTGGATCTTCTAACATCGCAATCACCACATGCACTGCAAGTGGCTCGCGGTAGATTTTTCCGGGGACCGAATACAGCACTAACTCCTGACGCTGGGCTGCGGCACGGCCTGCAAACACCTCATCAATCATGTGATTTAGGGATTGGCTCTCACCAAAGAGGTCATACAAGGTTAAGCCTTGTAAGCTTTTTCGGGATAAATCAAGGGATGCTTCGGCAGCGGTATTGGCGTAGACCAAGTCTTTCGTAGCCCCCACAAAGACCAATACCGAGTTTGGCATCTGGTCGAGCATGCTAGAAACAAACGGGGCAGCTACTGGCGCACCAGCAACCGCCCCTTTACTTAATGGATTACGCAACATAGCGCGCGCAACCAATCAAATAATTACAGCGAGTAATACATTTCAAACTCGATCGGATGCGTGGTCATTCTGAAGCGGGTAACTTCTTCCATCTTCAGATCAATGTAAGCATCTAGCATCGAATTTGTAAACACACCACCACGGGTCAAGAACTCGCGATCCTTATCCAAGCACTCCAAAGCTTGATCCAAGCTATGGCATACGGTTGGGATCTTGGCATCTTCTTCGGGTGGCAGATCATAGAGGTTCTTGTCTGCGGCTTCGCCTGGATGAATCTTGTTCTGTACACCATCTAAACCCGCCATTAACAAGGCCGAGAATGCCAAGTATGGATTTGCTAATGGATCAGGGAAGCGGGTCTCAATCCGACGCCCTTTTGGATTGGCAACGTATGGAATACGAATCGATGCCGAACGGTTACGCGCTGAGTATGCCAACTTCACAGGGGCTTCAAAGCCTGGCACTAAACGTTTATAGGAGTTTGTACCTGGGTTAGTAATCGCATTAAGTGCACGAGCGTGCTTAATGATGCCACCAATGTAAT
Source organism: Polynucleobacter sp. (assembly GCA_040400365.1). Taxonomy (GTDB): domain Bacteria; phylum Pseudomonadota; class Gammaproteobacteria; order Burkholderiales; family Burkholderiaceae; genus Polynucleobacter. The sequence goes on from JBBAQJ010000017.1 coordinate 5,497, forward strand.
ACAGTGCAAACTCAGATAATCCAGAGTAGCCATTACCTGCAAACAGGTTCTCACCATTTTTCCAGACCGACTGATGCACGTGCATGCCTGAGCCGTTATCACCAACCACTGGCTTTGGCATAAAGGTTGCGGTCTTGCCATAGGCGTGCGCTACGTTTTGCACCACGTACTTTTGCCAAATGGTCCAATCCGCACGTTGCACGAGTGTGCTGAACTTGGTACCTAATTCATTTTGACCTTGACCAGCAACTTCATGGTGATGGACTTCCACAGGAATACCCAAGGACTCGAGAATCAAGCACATCTCCGAGCGCATGTCTTGGAAGGTATCGACTGGCGCAACTGGGAAGTAACCGCCCTTCTTACCAGGACGATGGCCCGTGTTACCACCTTCAATATCCGCACCGGATGACCATGGCGCCTCTTCAGAGTTAATCTTCACAAAGCAACCTTGCATATCAACATTCCACTGCACGCCATCAAATACAAAGAATTCAGGCTCTGGACCAAAGTAAGCCGTATCACCCAAACCTGAGCTCTTTAAATACGCTTCAGCGCGCTTAGCAATCGAGCGTGGGTCGCGATCATAGCCCTTGCCATCGGATGGCTCAATCACATCGCAGGTGAGAACCAAGGTTGGCTCTTCATAAAACGGATCAACGTATGCTGCGGTTGGATCTGGCATGAGCAACATGTCCGACGCCTCAATACCCTTCCATCCGGCAATCGATGAACCATCAAACGCATGACCACTCTCAAATTTATCTTCATTGAATGCGGAGATAGGAACCGATACGTGCTGCTCTTTTCCCTTGGTATCCACAAAGCGGAAGTCCACAAAAGTACATTCCTTTTCTTTGACTAATTTCATTACGTCTGCGACAGTTTTGGTCATGCAACTCTCCTCGATGAATAGATAAAGCGTTTTTCAACAACATGGTTTTAACCATGCCAATTCCGATTTAATACATAGGATGAACTGTACTCGTGCAGGATTGCACGATTTTGATATTTTGCACTACTTTGGTGAATAAATTGTGATTTAGGCAATTAATGCACTATTTATGTGCAAAATTGATGATTTATTGGTGAATAAAAACTTCAAAACCAAGATCAGCAGTGCCTGATTTAAGCTTTTCAAGGGCTATTGGCACGATATCTGCGTCACCCTTCACCCCCAACTCAATATGACGCTTGGCAAATACGCCGCCCCGAATCGGATCGCCCACCGATGGCAAGCTAAATACTTTAATGCCTTGGAACTCAGACTCAACCAATTCCATCAGCGGCGTTAAGGTGGACTCGATCCCACTGGGCACAATAAAACTTTGTTCTAGCCAGTTGGTTTGATGGAAATGATCACGATAGTGCTCATCCAAACACCATGCCATCATCGGCGAGGCCATCACTGGAAATCCTGGAAAGAAATGGTGCTCACGAATCCGAAATCCCGGAATCTGGTTGTATGGATTCGGAATAATCTCGCTACCCAGCGGAAACTCACCCATCTTAAAGCGATGTTGATTCTCAGGACGATTGAGATCGGCTTTCATAGGATCGCCCTCGGCGCTGGCAATAATGCGCGCCGTAATGAGCTCTTTAGCCTGCGGATGCAAGGCAAGCTCAACGCCTAAAGCACGAGCAGCGGCCTGTCGAGTATGGTCATCCGGTGTTGCCCCAATACCACCGGTGCTAAAGACCACATCACCACTTGTAAAGGTTTCTTTAAGAGTTTGGGTAATTTGATTGGGGTCGTCTGCCACATAACGAGCCCATGACAAATGCATGCCCCGCTCACCGAGTAACTCAATCATCTTGCTCAGATGCTTATCACTGCGACGGCCCGACAGAATCTCATCCCCAATCACGATTAAGCCAAAACGACGCTGCCCCTCATTAGCCATCAATCACTCCGGGGTTCGATGCATTAGCGATCAAGGTTGCCGAGGTATCAATCGTGTTCAATTGCTCCTTGTGCCGCAATTGCTTGAGCGCATGTAATAAGAAATGGCTAAACCAAAGAGCGGAGAAGATAAAGATGAGTGAGTAGATCCACAGTGCCACAAAGGATACAAATGGGAAGAGAACTAAGGCCAATACCGAGGTGGCCCAAAAGAAAGTTGGAACTGCACCAATCATGCCAGCCACCACTCCCATTCCCAAGAGAGTCCAGCGATGCTCTTCGAGCAACTGATTACGCTCTTCTGATGTAGCGTGATCTAGTAAAACATCGTATGCCATCAAACGCATTGTTAACCAGCCCCACAAGAGCGGTGGCAGAATCGCAAATAACGGGGGAATCCACCACACCGGTAGAGTCAGCATCACCAAAGCCAAGCAAATCAGTGCGGACCACAGGGTATAAAAGAAGCTGCCAACCAAGCTGCCGCCCTTGATTCGCATGATTCCTTCGTAGGCTTTTTGTTTGGCGACCGAATCCACCACAGCAGGAACGGTCGAGAATGCAATAAAGACCAAGAGGCTAATGGCAATGATTGGTATTAATAGGATCACTAAGAACAAGGGTGCAATCCAAGCCCGTGCCTCATCAAAGCCAACGTACTCGAGGCCCGATTGAATCCAGCTCGTGAAGATCGATGCCGTTAAGAAGGTCCGCAATATTTCCAGTGCAGGCGACCAGATCAGCCAAATCACTACGCCCCAGAAGATCGACACGATTAGAAATGGCCGAAAGCTCAACCACAGCATCTTTGGGTGCATGGTACCAACCAATGCCAGACCCAGTGAACGAATTAACTCAGACAATCGCGCTCCTTCATCTGCTTAGCTGATCGATTTCGATTTGGTCTCTGTTGACCGAGGTAGATCCAATAAATAACGCAAGGAGTGCGTGAGACCCTGCCATTGCTGCGCCAAAAGATTATTGGATACCTCAAGATGACGAACACCGGTTGGAAAGACGCGCTTCTCAAACACGGCCGTACCGAATGCCATATCCCACCAAGGAAATAGCACCCCAAAATTACAACCGCCCAATACCCCGGGCTTGCCTGGCGCATCATGACCATAGCCCACAGCGTGGTGGTAGCGATGAAACATAGGCGATACCAATAGATACTTTGCGGGCCCAAGATCAATCTTCAAATTGGCATGCTGCCAGCTTTGCACTAACTGTCCAACTACCACCAAGAGGATAAATTGTCCTGGAGGCACACCAAAGATTAAGGCAAAGAAAGCAAAGACCATTGCCCGCATCAGATCATCGATGATGTGATTGCGATCGTCAGACCATGCGGTCATGCGTGTTTGACTGTGGTGCAAGGCATGCAACTGCCACCACCAATGAAAGCGATGTGACGCGCGGTGATACCAGTAATCAATGAAATCAAGAATCACCAAATAGATCACAAAACTCACAATGGGGATGGTGGTTACACCCGGGATCCAGCCTTCGACATTAAAACGCTCAAAGCGCCAATCGTGCAAGACACCCGATAAATAGAAAAATAGGCTCGAGAACAGAATAAAGAACGCCCCATGAAATAAACCAAGGCGATGAATCAGGGTATAGAGAATATCTGTGCGGACATATGGCTTAGCATCCACTTGGGGCTCGGCGGGATTGATCCGCTCCCAGCCCCGAAACACAATCGCGATGATCATGATCTGAATCACACCCAACATAAACCATTCGGTGCCATCAAACAGATCTTCCGCCCATGCCATCGCGCCAGTATGGAACAAAATGGGCTCGACCATTTGCGTATACAACCAGGTATGCAAATACGCGTAAGCGTCTTGAATCGATTGAATCAGGCTCATACCTCTATTATCGTCAATTCGGGATTAAGGCGAAGCAGAAACCGCGTTTCTTCCAGTTCTCAATGAGGGGCTCTAGAACTGCAGGCGCCCACGGATCCTCGCGGGACCAAATTCCTAGGTGGGCAATGGCAATATCGCCATTCTTGAGACCCCGACTGGCCTGCTCCAGTAACTTTGCATTCGGAAAACGTTTAGAGTCCAACTCATCGCCCAGAAAGCCGCTGGGGGACCAACCAATATGACGATAGCCACAGCGCTCACCCATGGCAATTAGTCGAGGTGAGGTTTTACCGCCCGGTGCGCGCCAGATCGGATCAAGCGGCTTACCCGTGAGTTCCTGAAAACGCGTGCTCACTCTGGATATTTCTTGGCAAAGTTGGGTTTGATTAAAACGAATCGCCTTGCCGGCATTCTCACCAAACTGGGGTCTAAGCATCACATCACCCTCCCCGATATCCTGGACCCAATAACTATGATCATAGGTGTGACTACCAAAGCGATGGCCCTCTTGTAGCCTGGCTTGCCAATACCCCTTCCATGAATCATCCAATGAATAACCGCCCTGTTTGGTTTTCTCATTGGCTAAGAAGAACGTCGCTTTAATGTTCTGTTGCTTGAGTACTTGGGCAACATACTCGGCAACCGCCATATTGCCAGTATCAAAAGTCAGGTATGCCGTATTTTTACAAGTACTGGTTTGCGCAATGACAACCTGGCTCCAGAGAATACATGCGGTAATGAGTGGATAACGAATCATGCGCATGCGAGACACCCTACTCCCATTTTGCGCGGGGATAGAAAAAGACACCGTGTGGAGAACGCCCCACCGGAATCACATCAATCAGTTTCATCGAGGGCACATCAATCACGCCCACTCGTTTTGAGAAACGTAAGGTGACCCATAAGGTTTTGCCATCGGGGGTTAATTCCATATCGTCAGGCCCTGCTGGCAATCCCGTGACATCACCAATCTTCTCAAGGGTTTGCATATTTAATAGGCTAATTGAGTTCGCTACACGATTGGTGACGAACACATGCTTTTTGTCACCCATGGGTCGAAAGTTGTGCGCTCCGTTGCCTGTTTTGATGCGTTTAATCTCTTTTTGATTACGCCAATCAATCGCCTGCACATAATCTGCCCCAGTAATCCCCACCAATAGGTACTGATCATTAGGCGTCATCCACAAGCCCGCGGGAACAGGCCCCGTTTGCATCCGCCAGACAATGACTTGCTTGTCCAGATCAATCGCTACTACCTCAGCCGAATCTTGCAGGGTCACAAATGCTAATTTGCTATCAGCAGTGAACGCAATATGACTGGGAGTCTTCGCAGCAGAAATCGATTTGGCCAACTTAAAGTCAGCACCATTGGCAGCGTAGATATCAACACGGTCTAAACGATTAGCAGCCGCCACAAACCATTTGTTGTTCGGTGAGTAACCAATCTGATAGGGGTCGATAATTTTGGGGATCCGTCCAGTAATCTCACCGCTTAGCGGGTTCAATAAGGCAATATCATCACCCACTGCATTGGCAACTAGGAGAGTTTTCCCATCCGGGGTCATCATCAAATGATGCGGCTCCTTACCAACATAAAAAGTTTTGGTGACCTTACGGGTTTGCATATCAATGAGGCTCACGGTTGCTTCACCGGAGTTCAGCACAATTGCGAGTTTGGGTTCAGTGGGGGCAGCAAGTGCGACTGAGATCCATAGCAGCGAAGCGGCCGCAACGGATGAGATTCGTTGAATAATTTGCATAACGTGATTGTAAGGCCCGACCTGATGCGGCTGACATCGTCAAAGGCCTAAGAACTCTAGGCTTATTAGCGAAGACTGGCCAAAACCTTTTCGAGGCGTTTGACCGACATTGGCATGGGGGTCTTGAGCTCTTGGGCAAATAAGGCAACCCGTAACTCTTCGAGCTGCCACCGGAACTCACGTAAGCGCGCATCATGCTCATCATTGACGCCAACCGTGCTTTTGCTCTCTTGCATCATTCTCTGCCAAGGTCGTGCGACCGATTCCCAATCACGTTGGTTTTGAGCATCACGGCTGGCATTACTACGCAGCTTTTCACTCCTTAGTGCAATCGCCTTGAGGTAACGTGGTAAATGCACCAAATGCTCATAGGGGGTTTGCTTCAAAAACTGTGCATGAATCAATCCCTGCAATTGCGAGCGCATGTCTTCATACGCATTACTTGAAAGGGCTTTGGCAGCAATTAATTTCTTATGCAGTTCAGCATACTCTTGCAAACTAGCCAACACATGCTTAGCAATTTCTCCTGCAATGAGCATGAGGCGGGGCTTGCCTTGTTTTAGTGACTCTTCAAACTGTGCTTTATTAGTCGGTTGCTGATGTTGCAGCATGGCACGTTCAATCGCCATCATTCCGATGTGTTCGATAAGCTCCTCGACCGATCCTAGCTGAATAAAGAGTAAGCCGATCTCGCGTGCATGCGGTAATTGTTTATGCAAAGCCTTGGTATGCTCTTTTAAGATCAAGCTGTATAAGCGGCACAAACCCTGTCGGTGGATCCGTTTCGCCTCCGCGGGATCATCAAATACCTCCAGCTCTACCGCTGTTTTACGATCCACTAATGCTGGATAGCCCTGGATGGTTTGATTCCCACGGGTCATGGTGACGGTCTGCGCTAGCTCACCAAAATCCCAAGCTTGATAACTACCTTTCTGAATAGGAAGCCCTTGTGCTTGATCCGCCTGTACTGTTCTTATATTGGCATTAGCAAGGCTCTGGAAGGCGTCACGTGCCATTCCCCCATACTCGCTGCGTAAGCGATTGAAGTTACGCTCTAACTCCAGTTGCCGACCATGCTCATCGATCAAACGAAAGTTCATGAAGCAATGCGCTGGTAATGTCTCAGGTCGAAAGTCGGTGCGCTTGATCTCAATTGGGTTCTGATCGCGGATATAGCGCATTAGTCGATCGGTTAAATCACCCTTCCCAAAGCCGTTGCTATCTAAGTGTGCTTGTACAAATTGTTTGGCACTTTCCGGTAATGGGATGCAATGGCGGCGGATCTTTTGCGGCAAGGACTTCAGAAGTAGCTGGACTTTCTCAACACAGAGGCCTGGCACGAGCCATTCCGCTTGAACGGCATCGACTTGATTGAGAACGGTGATGGGTACGATCAAGGTAACGCCATCTTTGGGGCTGCCAGGCTCAAAGTGATAACTTGTTTGCAAGCTCACGCCATTCATAACAATTGTTTTGGGGTAGCGGTCTGCGCTAATCCCCGCAGCCTTATGGCGCATCAAGTCTGATTTCAGGAGTCGCAGACTCTGGTCCTTTTGTTCCAGGTTGGCACGATCCTCCTCAAGCCAGGCTTGGAGACCGCTGCGACTGTAGACCGTCTCCGGAATTCGTTCGCGATAGAAAGCGCATAGCAACTCATCATCGACCAATACGTCGGGGCGACGTGAGCGATGCTCGAGCGCTTCTACTTCCCGGATTAGCTGGCGGTTGTGCCAAAAGAAGGCAAATAATTTGCCATAACGGCGTTTTGCATCGGCCTGGGTCTCACGCTCCAAGGCTGGCGTGTCAACCTTTCCAAACATCTCCCCTTCAACCAAAGCCTTCTGAATAAACAAGGCATGGGCCTCGCTTGCATCGTGCGGCGCATAAGCGACTCGTCGGCCATGGTAAACCGGCAAGCCATACAGCGTGGCACGTTCAAAGGCTAGGACCTCGCCTCGTTCTTTATCCCAAAAGGGGTCACTCAGAGATTTCACTAAGCGGTGTTTAGCAACCCGTTCAATCCACTGCGGTTCGATCTTAGCCAAGGTTCTTGCGTATAAGCGGGTTGTCTCTTGGACCTCACCGGCCACAAACCATGCGCCAACTTTTTTGCCCAGGCTCGATCCGGGCCAAATAAATAAACGAATACCCCGCGCTCCGAGATAGTCGCCCGCTTTATTGCCCCGTTGATCGCTGGCGTCTTCATCGCGCTTGCCAATGTAGCCCAGCAGACCCGTTAGAAGCGCTGTATGGATTTGTTCATAGGTTGCTGGGGTTTGATTCTCCTTCCAACCCTTCTCTGCCAGCAAGATATGCAATTGCCCATGCACATCGCGCCACTCTCGAAGGCGTCTGGGCGAGAGAAAAAGGCTGCGGCATTGGTTCTCCAGCTGGCGATTACTTTGCTTGTGTTTAAGAGCCTCTTGATACCAGTTCCAAAGTTTCACGAACGACAGAAACTCAGAACGCTCATCAGCAAATTGCAAGTGAGCTTGATCAGCGGCACTGGCAAATTCCATTGGTCGCTCTCGCGGATCCTGGCAAGCCATGGCCGAGGCAATGATGGTGAGCTCTTTGAGCGCCTGCTGCTCACGCGCAGCGAGCAAGATACGTCCAATGCGCGGATCTAAGGGTAGCTCAGCTAGAGCCTTGCCAATCGCACTGAGTTGTACACGGTGCTGACCCTGCACGTCTGGCTCGGCAGCACTTTCAATCGCACCCAGCTCCTCTAAAAGCTGCATGCCATCGACAATCGCACGACCCAAAGGTTTATCAATGAATGGAAATTGCGCAATATTGGGTAGACGCAACGCAGCCATCCGCAGGATCACGGCGGCAAGTGAGCTACGCAAGATTTCAGGATCAGTGTATGCAGATCGCGCTTGATAATCTGCCTCACTGTAAAGGCGAATACAGATACCGTCAGCTACACGGCCACAACGACCCGCACGTTGATTAGCAGCTGCCTGAGAGATCGGCTCTACTTGAAGCTGTTCAACCTTATTGCGATAGGAGTAACGTTTGACGCGCGCCAAGCCTGAGTCAATCACATACCGAATGTTCGGCACAGTCAAGGATGTCTCAGCCACATTGGTTGCCAACACAATCCGGCGGCCATTGCCCCTCTGGAATACTCGCTCTTGCTCGCTCACCGCCTGCCGAGCAAATAGACTCAGGATCTCTGGATGGAAACGCTGTTGCAAAAATGGGTCTTTGCGGAGCGCCTCGGCACACTCCCGAATCTCCCGCTCACCCGGCAAGAACACTAAGACATCGCCAGCCCCAGCAGCACCCTCACGCCACACATCGCCAATCGCTTTGCAAACCGCCTCCGGGATCTCAAGAGCCTCCCTCTGGCCATCAACTTGCAGTGGTACATAACGTTGCTCCACTGGAAAGAGTCGACCACTCACCTCAATCACCGGAGCGGCTTGGCCATGGGTTGCAAAATGATTGGCAAACCGTTGCGCATCGATCGTCGCTGATGTAATGATGAGCTTGAGATCCGGTCGTTTAGTAATCAGTTGCTTGAGATAGCCCAGTAAGAAATCAATATTGAGGCTACGCTCATGGGCCTCATCAATGATGATGGTGTCGTATTTTTTAAGGAGGGGATCAGCCTGGGTCTCCGCCAACAAAATCCCGTCGGTCATTAGTTTGATCGACGCCTGGCTACTGGTGTGATCGGCAAAGCGCACCTGATAGCCCACATCTTCACCCAAGGGTGTGCCCAGCTCTTCTGCAATACGTTTGGCTGTACTTGTGGCGGCAATACGACGAGGCTGTGTATGACCAATCAGTCCGCCCTGATGGATTTTGCCTCGGCCCAAAGCTAGGCATATTTTGGGAAGCTGGGTAGTCTTACCTGAACCCGTTTCTCCGCACACAATGATCACAGGGCTTGCCAGTAAGGCTTTGGCGATCACCTCACGCTGCGAGGAGACTGGCAAACTCTCGGGGAAAGTAATGGGTTTACCTCGTAGTGAATGCCAAACGATGGCGCTGTACTCGCTCATGGTCTAACCCAGAGCGTGGTTTGCAGGGATTGGCATCCATGAATTATTTGGTATCTACGCGCTTGCACCCTATAATTTTCGCATTATGTCCGCGCTTCCATCTTCCTCCCATTCCGCTCACTTTCCTTTCGTTGGCTGGCTACGCGAAGTCGCACCCTATATCCATGCCTTTCGTGAGAAAACCTTTGTCATTGCATTTGCTGGTGAGCTAGCCCAAGACTTCGATCAACTCGAGAACCTCATTGAGGATATTGCCATGTTGCATGCCATGGGTATGCGCATCGTCCTGGTTCATGGCATCCGCCCCCAAATCGATGAGCAGTTATCTTTGCGTAAGATCAAGAGTAAGTTTGGTAAGGGCCATATGAGCAGTTACCGAATTACCGATTCTGCGGCCCTGGAGTGTGTGAAAGAAGCAGCCGGAGAACTGCGTCTTGATATTGAAGCGGCCTTTAGTCGTGGTTTACCCAATACCCCCATGGCGGGCTCCCGCATCTCGGTAATCTCGGGCAACTTCATTACCGCAATGCCGATTGGAGTGGTCGATGGGGTCGACTACCTCCTCACCGGGCTTGTTCGTAAGGTTGATTCTGAATCAATTCGGATGTCCCTCAATAGCGGTAAGTTGGTATTGCTCTCGCCACTTGGGTTCTCACCCACCGGTCAGGCATTTAACTTATCGTTTGAAGATGTGGCTGCCGCCACTGCTGCGGCTCTCAAAGCCGATAAGCTCATTTTCTTAACCCCCTTCCCAGGGTTGCAAGATGAGGAAGGTCATCTGGTTACTGAGCTCTCGATTGCTCAGTTACAGGATTACTTGCAGCTTTACCCCGACCTGCCAAGCAATATGCGTAACTTCTTGAACACGGCCATGCGCGCGGTGCGCTCTGGTGTGAGCCGTGCGCATTTCTTACCCTGCGATCGAGACGGTGTTTTATTAGAAGAGCTGTTCACGCACGATGGCGTTGGCATGATGCTGGCCGCCTCCGATATTGAGAATCTCCGTGAGGCAACGCAGGACGATGTGGGTGGTATTTTGCAACTCACGCTGCCCCTCGAAGCAGAAGGGATTTTGGCTGCGCGCGGTCAAGAGGTCATCGAGCGCGATATCGCCAGGTTCTCGGTCATCGAGCACGATAAGGTCTTATTTGGTTGTGCTGCCCTCTTTCCGTTTCCGAATGGCGTGGGTGAGCTTGCTTGCCTGGTGGTCGATCCGAACTCTCAAGGTTCAGGCGATGGTGAACGGCTATTAAAACGCATTGAAGCACGTGCCAAGCAAGAAGGCATTAACAAATTATTTGTTTTAACAACCCGTACGGAGCACTGGTTCCTCAAGCGCGGTTTTGTGCGTGCCACCGTTGACGATCTCCCAGAAGAGCGTAAGCAGATTTACAACTGGGATCGTAAATCCATGGTGCTTACCAAGAAGATTTAACCCCCCGCATTTAGAGGTGCAATACCGACTCAGGTATGAATGCCTATAATCAAAGCAATTAGTTCAATCGAGGTTGATATGGCACGAATGGTTCAATGCATTAAGCTCAATAAAGAAGCCGAGGGCTTAGATTTTGCTCCCCTACCTGGTGATCTAGGCAAAAAGATCTGGAATCAGGTGTCTAAAGAGGCGTGGGCTGGTTGGCTAAAGCACCAGACCATGCTCATTAATGAGAACCGCCTCAATATGGCCGATCCCCGAGCTCGCCAATACCTTCTCAAGCAGGTCGAGAAATATTTCTTTGAAGGCGGTGCGGATATGGCAAGTGGCTATGTGCCGCCTACGCAGTAATTGCATTTAGCTAAATCGTAGAGTTTCTACAGTTTCCTTTTTACCCAAAAGCAATACATCTGCTTTACGTTTGGCAAAGAGTCCCACGCTAATCACACCTGGGATTTGATTAATCGCCTCTTCAAACGCGACTGGCTCTTGAATGGATAAGCCGTGGATATCTAAGATCCAAGCCTTGTTATCGGTGAGATAGGGTTGACCTTCGGCTTTACCGGATTTGATGAGCCTTAATTGAGCTTGCCCACCCAATGGGGTAAGCGCTTTAGTAACCGCTGTTTGTGCCAAGGGAATAATCTCGACCGGAAGAGGAAAGTGACCCAACTGCTGCACCAGTTTGCTCTCATCGCAAATGCAGATAAAGTGTTGGGCCATGCTCGCAATAATCTTCTCGCGGGTTAACGCACCACCGCCACCTTTGATCATATGACCCTGTGGATTAATTTCATCGGCGCCATCTACATAAATAGGCATGGGATAGGATTGCTTTGCAATCGCATCAGGCAATTGATTGGCGTCCACCACATGAAAGCCCAATTTAAGCAAACGCTCCGTGCTTGCCAGTGAACTTGAAATCACTCCCGCAAAATAATCGCGGTGCGGTGCAAGTAGATCAATAAACCAGTTGGCGGTTGAGCCAGTCCCAATCCCCAAATACTGCCCCTTGGGCATAGCCCCAATGACATAGTCTTTGGCAGCCTGGGCAACGCGTTTCTTGAGTTCGTCTTGGTTCATGAAAGCAATGATACAGAAGGATATTCGCTATCATATGCCATTGCCTTATGGACACATTAGCCCAACTCAAACGCTATACCACCGTGGTCGCTGATACCGGCGACTTTGAGCGGATGCGCGCCTTTGCCCCGCAAGATGCAACCACGAATCCATCGCTCATTCTCAAGGCGGTCTTACTGCCAGAGTATCAAGCCTTAGTTGCATCGGTGCAGCGTGATCATCCCAACGCCTCCCCCACCCAATTAATTGATCGGATCTTAGTCGCGTTTGGGGCAGAGATCCTGCGCATTGTGCCGGGTCGGGTCTCAACCGAAGTTGATGCACGTCTGTCATTTGATAGCGCTGCCACCATTGCGAAGGCCAAAGAGATCTTGGCGCTCTATCAAGCACAAGGCATACCCCGCGAGCGGGTTTTAATCAAGCTCGCTAGCACCTGGGAGAGTATTGTGGCGGCTCGTGAGCTTGAGCAAGAAGGCATTCATTGCAATATGACCCTGCTTTTTTCTGTGGTGCAAGCAGTAGCGTGCGCTGATGCTGGGGCAAGATTGATTTCACCATTTGTGGGACGCATTAGTGATTGGTATAAGAAGTCGTTGGGTGATCAATGGTCTCTCGAGCAGTATGGGGGAGCCAATGATCCCGGGGTGCAATCGGTGCGCAACATCTATACCTATTACAAACACTTTGAGATTGAAACCGAGATTATGGGGGCAAGCTTTCGGAATACCAGCCAGATCTTGGAGCTTGCGGGTTGCGATCTCCTCACCATTAGCCCTGAACTCTTGGCTGAGCTGCAAGCTAGTACCGAGCCAGTCAGTCCGAAATTACTGGTTAGCGATGCTAAATCAGCTAATGTGGAGCCATTGAACTTAGATCAGGCAAGATTCGGGAAGCTCTTAGCAGAAAACGCCATGGCCTCCGAAAAACTCCAAGAAGGCATTCACGCCTTTTGTGCCGATATTGAGAAACTCGAGGCTTTGCTCATTCGTTGATCACTTCTTCGGTGATTTGGCTTGGGCTCGTTGGCGACGCGCCTCATAGAGCGTCACACCGGTGGCTACCGAGACGTTCAAACTCTCGACTGCCCCTTGCATCGGAATATGCACCAATTGATCGCAGGTCTCACGGGTTAAGCGCCGCATACCCTCACC
>JBBAQJ010000017.1:18824-26122 GCA_040400365.1 Polynucleobacter sp.
GCACCATCGGCTGCACGCAGACAGGCGCCTAAGTTATGAGGGTCGGTAATGCCATCGAGCACCAAGAGTAAGGGTGGATCACTTTTAGCGTCCAAGCTATCTAATAGTTCTGGCAAGGTTCTTGCCACCGAGATGCCCTCGGCCATCGCCACGATCCCCTGATGACGATCGTGACCAGCAAGATTATGTAAACGTTCGGCATTAGCGGTGTATAAACGCTTGCCCAAAATGGGCTCGGCTTGCTTGATGAAATCCGCCATCCGTCGATCACGCCTAGCAGGATCGTAGTACACCGATTGAATACTCTGTGGATCAACCCGCAAACGCGTCTGCACCGCATGAAAGCCCAGCAGCAACTGCTTCATTTACGTTTGCCCTTATGACTCTTGCGACCGGTACCCTGACCCATCGATGGCTGCCGCGCAGTCTTACCAGTTTTTGTCTTTGATTTCTTACTGGCAGTAGTGGTTTCCCGCTTAGGCGCTTTCTCGGCAGGACGGGTTTTCTTGTGTGCCGCTTTTTTACTAGGGCGACCCGAGTCATTCGCTAAGATGTTTGGTTTGAAGCGCATTCCATCGCGCTCATTACTGCCATTGGCTTTCACGAGGCTGAACTCGATCTTGCGGGCATCGAGATCCACCCGACTGACTAAGACGTGCAAGCGATCACCAATCCGATACCGAATCCCGGTGCGCTCACCGCGCAACTCCTGGCGAGCCTCATCGTATTGGTAATAATCACCGCCTAATTCAGTAACGTGGACCATGCCTTCTACAAATAAGCTCTCAAGCTGCACAAAGAGGCCAAAGTTAGCCACTCCGGTAATCGTGCCCGCATACTCTTGACCCAAATGGTCACGCATGTAATAGCACTTTAGCCAAGCCTCCACATCGCGTGAGGCCTCATCGGCTCGGCGCTCGTTCGCAGAGCAATGCACTCCAAACTGAGCCCAGACAGCAAGTGCTGCACCTTCCTTGGATCCTTTGATGTTGCCCGCACGTTTAGACCTTCCCTTCGCATCCTGCTGCGATTGCTTCACAGCAGCGGCATTAGCGCGACCTTGTCCCTTACGAGGCATCGTGAGGTTCATGGGCACATCCTCTGGCAAATGCGGATGGTAGGCTTTCTTACTCAAGATCGCTTTGATTGAGCGATGCACCAAGAGATCGGGATAGCGTCGGATGGGGCTTGTAAAGTGAGCATACGCGGGATACGACAAGCCAAAGTGGCCCTCGTTCTCTGGCTGGTAAATCGCTTGTTGCATCGACCGCAGAATCAACATCTGCAAGGTGCTAGCATCGGGCCGACCCTTGATCTCTTTCATGAGCTTTGCAAAATCTTTTGGATGGGGCTTCTCGTTTCCGGTCAGGTGTAAGCCTGTGGTTCGCAATACCTGCTTGAGGGTCTGAACTTTCTCGACCGAGGGTTCGCCGTGCACTCGGAAGAGACTCAAATGCTCATGCTTTTGCAAAAAATTAGCGGCGCAGACGTTCGCGGTCAGCATGCATTCTTCAATCAAGCGATGGGCGTCATTGCGTAATCTGGGCTCAATGCGCAAGATCTTACCGAGCTCATTACTAATGATCTGGGTCTCAACGGTCTCAAAATCAATCGCCCCACGCTTCTCACGCGCAGCAAATAATATTTTGTACAGATGGTAGAGGTGATTCAACTGCTCGTTAAACTGCGCAAAGCGTACTGCCTCAGGTCCACGAGTATTGCTTAAGATCTCCCAAACCGTGTCATAGGTAAAGCGTTGTGCTGAGTGCATCACGCCTTGGTAAAACTGATACGCCAGAATCTCACCCTTTTGATCCACCACCGCATCGCAAACCATGCACAAACGGTCGACTTCGGGATTGAGGGAGCAAAGGCCATTGGAGATTTTCTCCGGTAGCATCGGGATCACTCTGCGAGGGAAATACACCGAGGTGGCCCGCAATAAAGCATCCTTATCGAGGGGATGACCGGGCTTCACATAATGCGCTACATCAGCAATCGCCACAATCAAACGCCAGGCTTTGGTTTGACCATACTGCACTGGCTCGCAGTAGACCGCATCATCAAAGTCTCTGGCATCAGCACCATCGATCGTAATTAGCGGGATATCACGCAGATCAACCCGACCTTTGAGATCTTCTTGCGTTACTTCATTCGGTAATGCTTCAGCTTCTTTTAAAGCGGCGGGTGAGAAGGTATGTGGCACACCATACTTACGAACTGCGATCTCGATCTCCATGCCAGGATCATCGATCTCACCTAAGACCTCTACGACTCGACCCACGGCCTGACGGTAACTATCGGGGTAATCAATGATCTCAACACTCACCACCTGCCCCAGTTTGGCCATACCTTGTCCACGGGGTGGGATCAGAATGTCGTGACCAATGCGCTTATCTTCAGGCGCCACAATCAGAACACCGTTCTCATTGAGAAGGCGCCCAATAACTAGGCGATTGGCATGTACCAGCACTTCCACAATTTGACCTTCGGGACGCCCACGACGATCCGTGCCTAACACTCGTATCGAAACCCGGTCACCGTGCATCACCCGGGCCATCTCTCGCTCGGCGAGGAAGATATCCTCACCGCCATCATCGGGAACCACAAAGCCAAAGCCATCGCGGTGACCCTGTACCGTGCCCATGCGATCGCTATCGCGGGTAATGGGTGGATCCGATTTACGCATGAACGGCTTTCGCAATTAAGGTCATTAGAGTGATTTGACCACAATGTGATGACTGCAACCTATAATGCAGAGATGCCCAAATGGCGAAATTGGTAGACGCACCAGCTTCAGGTGCTGGCGATCGAAAGGTTGTGGAGGTTCGAGTCCTCTTTTGGGCACCACCTGATCTCATCAGGTAATTTTGGCATGATTGTTCTTTTGTCATGATTACTAGCACTATTTATGAATCATCAACCAACCATTGACCCTCAAAAACTCCGTAAGACCATTTTTGCGGGTGCAATTGGCAATGCCATCGAGTTTTATGACTTCATTATTTATGCCTACCTGGCAGTTTATTTTGCTTATCATTTTTTTCCGTCACACGATCCCGTTGCAGCCTTAATTGCGAGCTATGGCGCATTTGCAACTGGAATGATTATGCGGCCGGTAGGTGGTTTATTGCTTGGCCGAATTGGCGATCGCATTGGTCGCAAAATGGCTTTGCAGGTCACGGTTGCCTCAATCGCAATTCCGACCCTGATCATTGGCCTCCTTCCAACCTATGAAACCATTGGTCTCTTAGCGCCCATTTTATTAATCCTCCTGCGAATGCTTCAGGGCCTAGCGGTTGGTGGCGAGTACACATCCTCGATTGTGTTTCTGATTGAGCACTCTCCACCCAATCGACGGGGCTTTATTGGTAGCTTTAGCCCGATGGGTGCCTTTGGAGGGCTATTCCTAGGAACTGCCGTTTGTTTCATTTGCTTACTAATCCTGGGCAAAGACCAAATGCACGCATGGGGTTGGCGCGTACCCTTTATTTTGAGTGTGGTGATGACCGTGATTGGCATTTATGCAAGACGATCATTATCTGAGTCCGCCCTTAATCTGTCGATGCGCTCCAAGTCTCCAGTAAAAGAAGTGTTTCGTGATCACTGGCGCCCCATGGTCTCAATCTGCTTCGCCAATACATCCACTGGCATTGTCTCCTTCATTGGCTTTATGTATGCGGTGCAGTGGATGGTTAAACAAGCGGGGGTAAGTTCCAATATGGCCCTGCTCATTAATTTGGCTGGGCTAGCAATGGTTGCCTTGACCTCGTTATTCGGTGGTTATCTGGGTGATCGAGTCGATCGGGTTCAAATTGCGCGTTTAGGTGCGCTTATTTTGCTGATTGGTGCCTGGCCCGCATTTCGGCTTTTTCAATCAGGGGATGTTTTGTCCATGCTCATCGGCAGCGCCATCCTAGCCATTGGGCAAGGATTTTTTGTGGGGCCACTTAGCTCAGCAATGGCTAATTTACTACCACCCCAAGTTCGAGTGACGGGTATCTCGTTCGCATATAGCTTGTCGGTGGGTCTCTTTGGTGGGATTGCGCCAATGCTGACCGAATATTTGCTCTCTCGCTAGAACTTGCTGATGGCGCCTGCTATGGTAATTATGGCTGGCGCACTAATCTCACTCCTAACCTTAGTGTTGCGTTCCGACTGGCGAGTCGGCTATGCATTGTTGCCAGAAGAGCTTAATCGGTCATAACTCAAACGGATGTTGCAAGAGGATTGTTTCATCCCGCTCGGGACCCGTAGAGACCATCGCAATCGGTTTGCCGCAGATCGCTTCGACACGTTTGAGATAGTCCTGAGCGGTCTTGGGTAATTTGCTCCAATCGGTAATCCCAACCGTGCTATCGGTCCAACCCTTAAAATCCTCGTAGATGGGTTCACAACGCGCAACCGCTTCAGCACCGCGTGGCAACACATCCAAAGTCTTGCCATCAAGCTTGTAGCCCACACAAAGGCGAATGGTTTCAATGCCATCAAGCACATCAAGCTTCGTGATGCATAAACCTGAGAGTCCATTAATTTGGATCGAGCGTTTCAATGCAGCGGCATCGAGCCAACCCGTGCGTCGTGGCCGTCCGGTTACTGATCCAAACTCTTTACCGACCTCGGCGAGACGAATGCCAACCGGATCTTGTTTATTGGGGTTCTCATGGTCATAGAGCTCGCTCGGGAATGGCCCTGCACCCACTCGGGTGCAATAGGCTTTGGTAATCCCTAAGATGTAGTGCAATGAACCGGGTCCAACCCCAGAGCCAGCAGCCGCATTACCAGCAACGCAATTACTCGAGGTCACAAAGGGATAGGTGCCGTGATCGATATCAAGTAAGGTTCCTTGTGCACCTTCAAAAAGAAGGTTCTGGCCTGCTTGCTCAGCTGCATAGAGTGCACTTGAGACATCCACCACCATCGGCTTAATCCGCTCAGCATACGACATGGCTTCATCGAGTACACGATTGAAGTCCAGAGCATCCACCTTGTAATACTGGGTCAATGCGAAGTTGTGGTAATCCAAGTTCTCCCGCAACTTGGCTGCAAATTGTTCGGGATAAAAGAAGTCTTGCACCCGCAATGCGCGTCTGGCTACTTTATCTTCATACGCCGGACCAATCCCGCGCCCGGTCGTACCAATCTTGTCGCTACCACGTTTTTTCTCACGGGCATGATCAATCGCTACGTGGTACGGCAGAATTAGTGTGGCCGCCTCAGAAATCTTTAAGCGTCCTTGCACATCTAGGCCAGCACTTTCAAGCTCACCAATCTCTTTAAAGAGTGCTTCAGGTGAGAGCACCACACCATTACCAATGTAGCAAATAACTTGAGGATGCATGATGCCCGATGGGATCAGGCGCAAGATGGTTTTCTTACCACCAATAATGAGCGTATGTCCGGCGTTATGTCCACCCTGAAAGCGGACGACGGCTTGTGCGTGATCGGTGAGCCAATCGACCACCTTGCCTTTTCCTTCATCGCCCCACTGCGTACCAATCACGACAACATTACGACCCTGAGACTTACTCATATCCATTCCACTTCATTTTTTATTGATTTAGCCTAATTGTAGTGATCAAGCCACTAGGCACGTGATTTTAGTTCCCAGCCAGCACCCTGCTTAACAAGCTCGCGTTGGCTCTCAAACTCTTCAGAGTGTGCGTCATCCCCTTTGTGAACCTGGATCACCACCTCACCCTCAGCACGTAACTCTTCAATACGACGGTTTAAGGCGGGGTCATCGGACCATGGCGCAAGAATAGCCTGGCGCTTCATTGAAATCGTCGATAGGTCAGCAAGTGTGAGCAAATCGAGTGAGAACCCCGTGGCGGGACGTGAGCGACCAAAGGCTTGGCCCACATGGTCATAGCGACCTCCCCGTGCAATCGGTTGAGGCAAACCATCGACATAGGCGGCAAACATCACGCCGCTGTGGTACTGGTATCCCCTCAAATCTGCCAGATCGAGCGAGAGCTCGAGTTGATCTGATAAGCGACTAGTTGCCTCAATCAAACGCTCTAGGTCTTTGAGAGACTGTTCAATCGCTGGCTGATTGGGTAATGCCAAGGAACCAGAACGAGCATTTGCTAAGACATCGGCACAGGTTCCATTAAGTTGCAGTAAGGCTAATAGGGGTTTACTAATCGAGGGGGCAAACTGGCTCACCCATTGAGTGAGACTTGGCCGGTCTTTGGTTTGCAATAAGGTGTAAAGGGTCTCGGTATCAGCATGACTGAGTACTAAATCGCCTAAGATTCCTTTGAGGACTCCGGCATGCGAGAGATCCAAATAGATCTTGCTAATCCCAGCTTGGCTCAGTGTTTTCAGAAGAAGTTGGATCGCCTCGAGATCGGCTTCCCACCCAGCATACCCATAAATCTCGGCACCCAGTTGCAACTCCTCACGCGAGGTCGAGCCTGGCGGTGTGCGCACGCGCGCGACCGATCCTGCATAGCACAGACGGGTCACACCTTCACGATTAAGAAGGTGCGCATCAATACGTGCTACTTGAGGTGTGATGTCAGCACGCAAGCCTAAGGTGCGGCCAGAGAGCTGATCAACGAGCTTGAAGGTCTGTAAATTAAGATCGGACCCCGTACCCGTCAAGAGTGAATCCAAGAATTCCAGTAAGGGCGGGCTAACTAGCTCGTAACCATAAGACTGATACAGATCGAGTGAGCGACGCCGCAACTCCTCGATCTTACGAGCCCGGGCTGGTAATACGTCAGCAATATCTTCGGGCAATAACCAACGGTTCATGGTGAACTCGATTAGTTCTTCTTCTGCATGAACCGGAAGAAATCATTGCTCGGCTCGATCACCATTACGTCTTTCTTATCCTTGAAGGAATTACGATAAGCCTCAAGGCTGCGATAGAACTGAGCAAACTGTGGGTCACGGTTAAAGGCATCTGCGTATAAAGCCGTGGCACGGGCATCTCCCGCTCCCTTGATCCGCTGAGCATCACGATAGGCTTCTGCCAAAATCACATCACGCTGACGCTCTGCACTCGCCCGTATCTTATCGGACTCTGCCGCACCCGTGGATCGCAACTCGTTAGCGACTCGTTTACGCTCCGCTTCCATCCGGCGATAGACCGAATCACTAATCTCAGCGAGCAAGTCAATTCGCTTGAGGCGTACGTCCACGATCTCAACACCAATCGCTTTGGCATCATCCTCAACTTTTTTCTGGATGCCCTGCATCACCTGATCGCGCTGCTCTGAAATAATCTCGCGGATGGTACGTTTAGTGAACTCCTCGTTTAACGCCGAACGAATCAGCTGGTTCATCCG
>JBBAQJ010000018.1:0-25926 GCA_040400365.1 Polynucleobacter sp.
AGTCCGAGGCCCGCCGACCTCGGACTAGTGAAAAATTAAAGTACTTTACTTCTTCACTGCAGGTGCTGCAGGTGCTGCTGCTGCCGATGCCGAAGCGCTAGCTACTTTATCAGCATTGCCATTCAAAAATGCTTTAACCCACGTTGTATTGTTGAGAATCATTGTATGAACAGCAAATGAACCAACTGCGCAGGCGCCCAAGAACAATGGGATCCCGACGGATGGTTTTACGACACACCACATTTTTCCGTAAATCATTTTTTTCTCCTTATTTCAGCCAAGGCGAATAAATGTACGCAAGCAAATGGGCAAGAGCTGCGATCATGCCAAAAAACTGCGTGCCTTGAATCAGATTACGGTGTAACTCTTCAGATTCAGCCTCCGTTAAGCCGGTGGGCCATACCTTGTTTGGGTCTGACATAGTTTTCTCCCTTTGAAAGACACCCTACTGCTCGTGCTCTACCCGCACGCGGGTTTTATGACACCCTCTGCCACAAAATCTTAATAACCTACTTTTCTTAAGTGTAATTCTAAATTTACATATATCTTTGTCAATAAAAATATACATATTTGGGTGTCAATATGCCTTTATATAGGAATAAGTATAAAAATATCCTTTTAAATCAGTTAGTTAATAAAATAGAAAAAAGCCCCGAATTGGGGCTTATTTTGTTGTGTAGAGGTGAAATCTAGATGTATTCGGCGACTTCAACCAGGTTTCCATCCGGATCCCTGAAATAGACCGACCGAATCGGCCCCAAAGCACCCCGGCGCTGTACTGGACCTGTATCGATGGTTATGCCAACCTTTTGAAGGTGAGCAATGAAGTCATCGAGAGGAACTTTCGAGATCAAGCAAAAATCACCAGCCCCAATGGTTGGTACTTTTGCCTTGGTCGGGGTTTCGGTATTTTTATCTTGCAGATTGATCTTATATTGCCCAAATAACAAGGCATACCGTGGCTGTCCTTCGGGTCCTTTAAAGAACTCTCGCTCAAAACCGAGTGCCTTTTCATAAAACTGCGTGGTTTTCTCAATATCAGTCACCGTCAATACAAGGTGATCGACGCGATCAATCAATAAGCCCATCTCCATTCCTTATGCAATTTATCGATATCGTATTCTAGTCAACCAGGGCATTTGCGCAAACAAAGGCTGAGGACCAAGCCCACTGGAAATTATGCCCTCCAAGATGACCTGTGACATCCACACACTCGCCAATGAAGTAAAGATTCCGATGTTGTTTTGTCATCATGGTTTTGCCATCCAATGCTTTGGTATCGACCCCACCCAACATGACCTCCGCTTTTTTCCATCCGAGAGTTCCCGCGGGCTTCATCTGCGCCTCAGTTAAATAGGTTCGTAAAACTTCTCGATCTTTCTTAGAGACTTCTGCCCAATTGCGCTTGGTGAGCTTGAGTTGCTCAGTTAATAATTGGGCAACGCGTTGGGGTAATACCTCTGCAAGGATGGCATCGACCGTTTTCTGATGCGCCTCAGAAAAGATCGTATCAAAATCAGTTTTTCCAAGCCAATTAATGTGGATCGGTTCGCCTTCTTGCCAATAGCTACTGGCTTGTAAAATGGCTGGTCCAGAGAGCCCTTTGTGGGTAATCAAAAGATCCTCATCAAAACGGTAGGTTCCATAACCGTGGTTACGTTGTCCTGCCTGGACGCTCGCCTCTAGGCTAATACCAGCCAAACTGGTGAATACTGAAAACTCGCTAGAGGTAAACGCCAGTGGTACCAAGGCGGGGCGTACCGGAGTAGTTGGAATCTCAAACTGCTTAGCAATTTGTAGACCAAAATCACTTGCACCAATCGCTGGTACCGGCAATCCCCCGGTCGCAATAATCAGATGAGTGGCTTTCTTAATTCCATCCGTTGTTTCTAAAGACCAAAGCGATTGCGTTTGGGTAATGTGGGTAACCGATACTGGGTGCTGAATAGTGACGCCACCCTTATGACACTCAGTCAGTAGCATCTGAATAATGTCTTTTGCAGAGTCGTCACAAAATAATTGACCGCGATGTTTTTCATGAAATGGAATGCGGTACTCGCGTACGAGATTAATAAAATCGTTTGATGTATAGCGTGCTAATGGGCTCTTTACAAAGTGGGGATTGAGGGATAAAAAATGCTCGGGGCCTGAGTTCAGATTTGTGAAATTACATCGCCCTCCACCACTAATACGTATCTTCTCTCCCAATACTAGGGCATGATCCAGTACTAGTACTTTTTTACCGAGTTGTCCGGCAATTCCAGCACAAAAGAGTCCGGCCGCTCCGCCACCGATAATGATGGCATCCCAAATCAAATCGAACTCTCTCGACCTAGGATTTGGTGATCACCCCGATTAAGCACATTACGCACATAATCAATGCTACTTCTGAGCGTATAAAAATCACTGGAAGCACTCTTTGGAACTTTTAAGGCCAAGGCGCGTCTTTCCATATCCGCAAGTGTTTCCAAATACTCAGGCATCTTGCTGGGATCGTAGCTAATTAACAAATCATTCTCAAAAAACTTTAACTCACCATAAATACGATTGAGTTTTGCTCGCACACGCCTTAAGCGATAACTTGGTAAAGAAAGAACAATGGGGTAAGCAATCGCAAAGAATGGTAGTAAGGTAAAGAACATCCGATGAATAAACTCAGCTACCCAAAATGGTAAGAAATCCATTAAGACCGGCAAACCGCGCTGATGAAACTGTTGCGCAATGGGGCTTTCTGGAAACTCCGAGTTCATAAACGCGGGGAACTCACCACGCTTAGTAAAAAATGATTCTTTACCATTGATTTCTTGTGCTGCCATGAGAAACAGAAACTGAATCGCTGGGTGCATCCGATCATCAATTAACAAATTGGTGACAGTTGCAAGCATTTTGGTATCAGCAGGCGGGAAATTACGCGCAATATTGAAACTACCCATAGGCACTTCAAGCTCTTCAAGGTAGTGAATGTTTTTCGTATAAGCGGCGGCTCGAACAAAGTTGAGAATATTAATATTTGGATCATTTAATAAAGTTTGTACATTTTTAGCACGCAAGCCATCCACCATAACTACCATATCAACCTCGCCCTTTTGCAGAGCGACCATTGCTTGATCATTTTCAAGTGATAACAAGGTTGGCATACGGGTAACGCCGCCCGCTCTCAAGATTTTCATCGCCTGAACATGGGTACCACTACCCTCGGGGCCAATCGCTACTCGCGCCTTGGCAAATCGATCGAGATCTAAAGTGCCGTTTTTTAAGAATGATCCTTTGTAGAAGACCCAAATCGGCTCATAGTCAATGCTACCAAGTGACTCAATACCAGGAACTTCTTTGACATGCAAGGAGCCGCCCTGAACAAAAGCTGCTTGGACTGGATCTTTGCGATCGGCGAGGCGATTAATGTTTTCTTGGGAGCCTTCGGTACGCACTAGCTCAATGGTCACGCCTTTTTTTGCAAAGAACTCTACATACTTTGCAGCTAACTGCTCATACGAACCACCTTGAATACCCGAAGCCATGACAATCTGCCGCGGGGGTGGTGGGTTCCAATAAGCGATGAGGCCAATCAAAATAATGGCCAATAGAAGAAGTAAGGGCCACGTTTCCTTAACGAAACTTACAACTTCTCGATACTGATCATGAGCAGTTTCAAGAAGCGCAACAACAGTATCTTTGACGTCTTCCTTGAAACTACCCATGATTAATCAGTTACTTTTTCTTGGCGGTATTCATCCCTAAGAGCGGATACGCTGGGCAGAAACGAAAGATACCGGTTGCTAATGGCACAACCCCGATCCACCCCCATGCTCCAATCACTCCGCTTAAAGATAAAAGAATTAATAAACTTCCTGCCGTAATACGCAGGACCCGATCCGTATGGCCGACGTTACATTGCATCATAAACCTCCTTTTAAATCAATTCGTTATTTACAGTAATTTTGGTAGAGCAAGTTCATTACCGACATGGCCACAGGATTGGCACTTGAGTAATAAATCTGTTTACCCTCGCGACGGGTTTTCACTAGCTTTTTCTTACGCAATACTGTTAGCTGCTGTGAGAGAGTTGGCTGATGAATATCTAACAAATCTTCCAACTCGCCCACACATTTCTCACCTTGGTTAATTTCACACAACAACATCATTCGGTCTCGATTTCCCAAAACCTTCATCAAATCAACTGCCTTATCAGCCGATTGGCGCATTTTCTTTAAATTGATATTGATAGCCATCGAGTCACCAATTAGAGGGCGTTAAACGGGATTTTGAGATAGGTCTTACCGTTTGGCTCGGCTGGAGGTGGGTGACCGGCACGAATATTGACCTGGATCGAGGGCAAAATCAAAACTGGCATCTCCAAGGTCTTATCACGCTGATTACGCATCTCTACAAACTGGGCTTCGGTCACCCCCTGATGCACATGAATATTTTTCCGCTTCTCCTCGCCCACCGTAGTTTCATAGGCAATCGGGCGATCGGTAGGCGGGTAATCATGGCACATGAATAAACGCGTGTCATCTGGGTAGGACAAAATCTTTTGCATCGACTGGTAAAGCGTATTGGCGTTCCCGCCAGGGAAATCACAACGCGCAGTCCCAACATCGGGCATAAAAATCGTATCGCCAACAAAAATCGCATCGCCAATCACATAGGCCATGCAAGCGGGAGTATGTCCGGGAACAAATAAGGGGTGGATCTTTAAGTTGCCCGCATGCAAATCCTGGCCCTCTTCGATCAAGTAATCAAATTGGGAGCCATTGGTTGGAAACTCACTCTCAAGATTAAAAATTCCTTTAAATACTTTTTGTACATCCTGAATATGCGAACCAATGGCGATCTTGCCACCAAGATGCTTTTGAAGATACGGCGCAGCGCTGAGGTGATCCGCATGCGCATGGGTCTCTAGAATCCAGTCGACAGTAAGTCCCTGCTCTTTGACAAAGGCAATCACCTCATCCGCAGACTTTGTCTGAGTACGACCAGATTTTGGGTCATAGTTCAGTACCGAATCAATCACCACGCATGGCGTATTCGGTTTTTCATAAACCACGTAGGTAAAGGTCCATGTTCCCTGATCGAAAAAGGCTTTAACGATTGGCTTTTGCATGCTTTACTCCTTATTCAAGAGGAATTACAATATATATAAATATATAATATATGATGATTTAACTAAAGGCAAGTCGTTCATACTATCTTGATGGATTTAATCGGTCTTTTACAACCCCACCTCATCCCCGCGGGGCTTGGCGTATTCGTTGGCCTGATCATGGCGCTAACGGGTGCCGGGGGTGGGATCTTATCGGTTCCTTTACTGGTCTTTGTACTCCATTTACCCATGGTGGAGGCGAGTCCAATTGGACTATTGGCAGTAACCGTATCATCGGCCCTGGGCGCCTTCATGGCATTACGAACTGGGTTATTGCGTTACCGCGCTGCCATGCTATTAGCTTTTGCAGGCTTGCTGCTCTCCCCCGCAGGGCTTTGGTTAGCGCACCAGATTCCCAATCAACCCCTGATGCTGATTTTTGCGATCGTTCTACTCTACGTCGCTGTCCGAATTTTTATTGAAGCCTACCAACAATCCAAGGGGATTTATAAAGAACCCAAGGCAGTTCCCTGCTCTCTCGATTTATCGATTGGTCGCTTAATTTGGACCGTTCCTTGCGCACGCGCCCTGATTGGCTCTGGAGCGCTGGCAGGATTTTTATCAGGGCTTTTAGGTGTTGGGGGTGGCTTTGTGATTGTTCCAGCACTCAAACGTATTAGTGACCTGCCAATGCAATCGATCGTTGCCACCTCCTTGGGTGTTCTATCTCTGATTTCATTAGGGGGTGTTGCAGGCTCTGGGCTCGCCGGGACCATGAACTGGTTGGTGGCGATTCCATTCGCAATTGGCGCCATTGTCGGAATGATGGCGGGTCGCCTAATCGCCCCAGGCATCAGTAGTCAATGGACTCAGCTCATTTTTGCCGGATTCGCAGGACTCGTTGCGATTGGTTTGGTAATGAAGGCGCTTTAGGTCAAACAAAAACAATGGGCTGCCCAGGCAGCCCCTCTATCGAGTTTGTGACAAATTATTTCACCAAGAGAACAGGCTGCTTAGCTGACGATACAACCCGTTGAGCAACCGATCCAATCAAGAGATCAAGCACACCACCACGACCTTTGGCACCCATCACGATCATGTCAAACTTTTCTTTTGTGGCAGTTTGAAGAATTTCTTGAGAAACATGGCCACGTTTAATGATCATATTGTGCTTCACGCCTGCTGCATCCAGAACTTTCTGGGCGGGCTTTAACTCTTTTTCGCTAATTTCACGTAAATAGTCATCCACCACGCTTTTACTAACAAATTGCTTCACATGATTGAGTCCGAAGTCATCGTGGACATTAATCAGGGTAACGGAGCTCTTACTACGCATATTTGCAACCAGTTGAGCAACATACTTAGCGGCACTCAATGAAGTCTTTGAGCCATCAATTGGTAGTAGTATTTTCATATGATTCCCCTCCACAATGTAATAAGTGTCTTCAGTGTAGCAATATTATTGGCTATTCCATTGATCCATATCAAATTCAGCCCCATATATCCCTAAATTTTTTATGCATATCCAATTCCTTGGCGCAGGCCAAGAGGTCACTGGCTCCAAATACCTAATCCGCGGCAAAGCATGTGGGATTAACCACTGCTTTATGGTTGATTATGGGATGTTTCAAGGAGGTCGAGAGGCGGACAACAAGAATTTGGCTGAACTTCTGATTCCCCCCCATGAGCTAGATTTTGTGGTTTTATCCCACGCACATATTGACCACAGTGGATTGTTGCCGCGCTTATGCGCTCAAGGATTTCATGGGGCGATCTATTGCACTCCCGCTACAGCCGCTCTTCTAAAAATTATGCTTTTAGATAGCGCTCATCTGCAAGAAGCCGATTATGAGCGCGCCCAACGCAAACAAGCTCAGGGTCGTTGGAAAGGCGATCTTCCAGTTCCTCTCTATAGCACTCTCGAGGCCATTGATTGCTTAGCACAACTAAAAACCGTACCTTATCACCAGCGCTTTAGTCCAAGCCAAGGAATCGAAATTGAATTTTTGGATGCGGGCCATATCTTGGGGGCCGCAATTACGGTCATCGATATTCAAAAAGAGAGTCAACCAAGCCATCGCATCGTATTTTCAGGTGACTTGGGAATGTTCGAGCGCCCTTTAATGAATGACCCTGAGCTGATTGAACATGCTGACACCTTAATTATGGAGTCAACCTATGGCGATCGCCTACATCGCTCGTTGCAGGATACGGAAGATGAGCTCGTAGACGTCATCACCGATACGCTCAAGCACAATGGCAATATCATCATTCCGGCATTTGCGGTCGGTCGTACCCAAGAAATTATTTTTGTATTAATGGATTTAATTCGGCGTAAACGCCTGCCGTACCTCAATATTTGGGTCGACTCGCCAATGGCTACATCGGTGACTCGATTGACCGAGGAATACCGTTCCTCACTCGATGAACCAGCACAAGCCATCTACGATTGGTATCAAGCCAATCCCAACCGTTTAGACCTACGTTTTATTGCTGACGTCGAGGAGTCAAAAGCACTCAATCGCATTAAGGGTGGCGCCATTGTGATTTCTGCGAGCGGCATGTGTGAGGCTGGTCGTATTGTGCACCACCTCAAATGGAATCTTCCTCACCGCAATAATGCGATCATCATCACCGGTTTTCAGGCACAAGGCACCCTAGGTAGGCGCCTAGTTGATCAAGCCAAACTCATCCATTTATTTGGCAAGGAAGTGGCTGTGAAAGCCTCCATTCATACCATTGGGGGACTTTCAGCCCATGCCGATCAGGCCGGACTCATTCGTTGGTTAAAGGGATTTCACCAAGCACCAACACATGTTTATATTACGCATGGAGAACCCTATGCTGCAGAACAACTGAAAGCAGCCATCCATTCACAACTGGGCTGGGACCATATTCATCTGCCTCAACTCCATAGTACCTACCCTCTCTAATCATGCCAAACCTAAGTGCCCTTGCGCTGCGAGCCCGATTAATTCGTCAGTCGGATGCGCATAAAGGCGATATGGGAAAGGTATTGCTTGTGGGTGGCGCACCGGGTATGGCGGGTGCTATTTTTTTATCCGCGTATGGATCGCTTTACAGTGGCGCTGGTTGGACCATGATTGGGGTGTTAGATTCTAAATCGGCTCATGTGCAGATTGATCAACCGGAGTTGATGGTTCTGGACATTAGTGAGGTGGTCAACGCCCATGATTTCATTGAGCGCATACAGCCGGATTGCCTTGCGATTGGCCCCGGCTTGGGCTTGGGTGACCAAGCCTTGCATTTGTTGGAGGCAGGTCTTGCCTTCTCTGGTCCACTGATCTTAGATGCGGATGCCTTAAATCTTATTGCTGACCACCCACGGTTAGCGCAATTATTACGAGAGCGTAAAGATCCCTGCACAATTACGCCTCACCCCGGCGAGGCAGCTCGTTTATTAGGTGCATCGGTGGGTGAGATTCAGGCCAATCGATCAGGGGCCATTCAGTTACTAATTGATCGATTTCATTGCTATGCGGTTCTCAAAGGTCACCATACATTAGTTGGTTCGCCAAATGATGCGATCTATACCTGTAATGCAGGCAATCCTGGGATGGCAACCGGCGGCATGGGGGATGTCTTAACTGGGCTAATTGCCTCGCTTGCTGCCCAAGGGATTCGCCATCATCTCAATTTATGGGAGGCAACTTGTCTCGCAGTAGAGCTTCATGCGCGTGCCGCCGATCAACTAGTTCAATCCGGAATTGGGCCCAATGGTATGACTGCACTCGAATTGGCCAAGGCGGTTCGTAGATTCATTAATCAGGCTTAGTTAGATTGCCCCCATGGGCCCCAATGGGATCCGGGTGGAGACTCTTGATTCCATCTGATAGGATACCTTGCGGTACCGATCCCAAGTCGTGACCAAACAAATGTGGTGGCAGCCAATACGAGGACGCCGAGCAGAACATGGGTCCATATATCCATAAACCCTGCATGCGCATGAATCATAATCAGTGGATTTGCACCTGCCGGCGGATGAACAGTCTTTGTTAGCAATAACACCGCGATCGTGATGAGGACCGATACAACCAATACCCACGTTGAATCGCCGAAGGTTTGATAACAGATCACCCCAATCAAGGCTGATAGCAGGTGTCCACCAAATAGCGCTCTGGGCTGCGTTGGAGGCAGTGTTGTTAGACCAAATAAGAATAGCGTCGAGCCGCCCAAGGAGGCAAGTAATAAGGTGGAATCTTGCGGACGAACCACGTGGAGAGCTAAAAACAATGCCACACTTGCACCACTCAAAACCCAGAGGATCCGCAAAATGGTTTGTTTCATGTAACTAGTTTACGCCATAGTTCATAGGGTCTTTATTGAGGTATATAGTGATATCTCACGAGGACTTATTTGCAAACCTTTTTTAATCACCTCTCAGTATTACTGTTACGCTTTGTCCTACTCCTTCCATATGCATGGATTATTCAACTGGGTCGTAGTTTAGGATGGGTCGTCGCCCATATACCAAGCGATCGTCAGCGTGTGGTCTTAATTAACCTGCGTCTTTGTTTTCCAAAACTATCTGCTAGAGAAATTGAAGTGTTAGCTTTACAACACTGGCAGTTATTGGGGCGCAGTATTTTGGAGCGTAGTCGTATTTGGCTTGGTACCCCCGCTCAGATCAATGAAATGATTCAAATTGATTCTGAGATTGAATTAGGGGATCGAAAGCCCCGTATTTTAGTGAACCCTCATTTTGTTGGTATTGAAGGTGGGATTGCTTTGTGCGCCCTTGCCGAGAAAATGGATTGGCCGCGCGGAGTGACCCTTTATCAAAAGATGAAAAATCCATTTTTTGATCAAAAGATCATCGATTGGCGCGGTCGCTTTGGTGGACGATCCATTCCAAGGCAAGGGCATCTCATCGAAACAGTTCGGGAAATTAAAAATGGTAATTTTGTTTTCATTGCACCCGATATTGATCTCGGCATTAAAGACTCCGTATTTGTTCCATTCTTTGGCGTTCAAACCAATACGATTACCGCGATTTCACGTTTAGCCAAACTCAGCGGTGCCGAAGTGTGCATTATGCAAACAACTCTTAATCCGAATCGCTCTGGATACATTTGTCATATCGGTAAGGCACTTGAGTCATTTCCAAGTGATGATGAAAAAGCTGATACCGCTCGTCTCAATCAATGCTTTGAGAATGCGATTCGTCTGCGTCCTGCTGAATACTATTGGGTTCATAAACGCTTTAAAAATCGCCCTACTGGAGAAGTTCGGATTTATTAGTGTAAAAATAGCGTCTCAAGGAGATATTGTCATGAGACAGTTTATTAGCGCTAACCAAATTAAGATGGCTTATCAAATCGACGGCCCAAAAAATGGTCCAACGATTTTTTTAAGCAATAGTCTGATGTCAAGTATTGAAATGTGGGATCGCACTCTGCCTGCGCTCACTGACCGTTATCGAGTGATTCGTTATGACACGCGCGGCCATGGTCAAAGCGAAATAACGCCGGGCCCCTATAGCATTGCCCTTCTAGCGGAAGATCTGGTTGCCCTGATGAATGTCCTAGAAATCGAGAAGGCGCACTTCGCTGGGCTGTCCATGGGCGGCATGATTTGCCAATACATTGGCGCTCATTACCCGAACAATGTTTTATCTCTCAGTCTATGTGATACCGCCAGCGAGATGCCACCCCGCAGTATGTGGGAGGAGCGGTTTGCTATTGCAAGATCTCAAGGGATCGCCGGCCTCGTAGACGGAACGATCAAACGTTGGTTCTTAAACGATTTTATTGAACGCGAGCCAGATCAAATTGAACGAGTACGAAAGATGATCTTAGCTACACCGGTGGAGGGCTATCTGGGCTGTGCCAGTGCCGTTCGGGATATGGCGCAATCGACGATGCTCTTAAAAATTAAGGCGCCAACTCTAATTTTGTTGGGTAGGCAAGATCCCGCTTGTACGTTTGAGCAATCCACAGTCCTGCATCGTCTAATTCCTCATTCTTCGCTGATCACGATTGATCAAGCCGCTCACCTATCAAATATTGAAAAACCCACTGAATTTAACTATGCGCTACGGGGATTTTTAGATTCTGTGGCATAGTAGACAAGCAGTCATAATAAAAAGGAGACATCATGAAATTTAGTATCAAAAAATATCTCATTGGCGCAACCACGCTGGCATTTGCTGGGACATTGAGTCTGCCAATTCAAGCACAAAGCGCGGCAGCCAATTACCCCAATAAAACCGTCAAAATGGTCGTGCCCCTCACGCCTGGCTCAGGTGCTGATATTGCTGGGCGCATTGTTGCTAAAAACCTGGCAGAAACCTGGAAGCAACCCGTCATTATTGAGAACCGTCCCGGTGCTGGTGGCTTGCTAGGTACTGGAGTAGTCGTGAACTCTGAACCTGATGGTTATACCCTTTTGGTTCAATCCGCATCCTATGCCGCCAATCCTGCGATTTATAAAAAACTGCCTTATGACCTGAAGAGCCTCACCGATGTCAATATTTTAGGAAGCAGTCCATACGCCCTCGTTGTGTCGGCTGAGAGCCCCTATAAGACCCTCAAAGACTTGATTAATGCCGCCAAAGCAAAACCAGGTGATATTCCATTTGCTAGCGCTGGTGTTGGTAGCTCAACCCATTTAGCCGCCGAGTATTTCAATCAAACTGCTGGCATTAAGATGCTGCACGTCCCATTTAAAGGATCTCCTGAGGCGATTCAAGAAACCATCGCTGGGCGCACCGCCTACTACATGGCTCCTTTACAAACTGCCATTTCACAAATCCAGGGTGGTAAAGTTCGTGCACTGGGTGTAACAGGTGCAACCCGAGCCGAAGCAGCTCCCAATATTCCAACGATTGCTGAGCAAGGTTTTTCTGGCTTTGAGATTGGTTTATGGGTTGGTGTTTGGGCTCCATCGGCAACTGCTCCAGCGATCTTGCAAAAACTCAATACCGATATCAATCGTGCCCTAGGGGACTCTGAGGTGAAATCGGCATATGCCAAAGCAGGCATCACCATCAAACCAATGAATCTTGCGGAAACCGAAAAATTTGTTCGGAGTGAAATCAGCAAGTACACCAAGATTGCCAAAGACGCTGGGATTGAACCACAATAACGCGCCTCTTTGCCAAGCACCAGACCAGGCCCTCAAAAAGCCTGGTCTCGTTCTTTGTGAGAATGCAACGGATTGCCATGCACACATTTGTGGGCCACAGTCTCTGTATCCCTACATACCAAATCGGATCTATACCCCGCCAGATGCCTTACTTACCCAATATGAGGCACTACTCGATAGTCTTGGGATTCAACGATCGGTATTAGTCCAGCCCAGTATTTATGGAACCGATAATCGTGCACTGATTTCTGCAATAAAAACTAATCCATCGCGCTTTCGGGGAGTCGCGGTGGTGGATTGGGATATCAGCGATACAGCATTAGAAGATCTTCATCTTGCGGGGATTCGTGGGGTACGCTGCAATATTGTGGATCTCGCTGAAGCGAAAGGTGTTTTACCAATCAAGCAATTAACCAAATTAGCGAACCAGATTGCACCCTTTGGCTGGCATTTAGAGTTTCTCATGCACGTCAATGAGTTCCCTGATCTCGCACAACTCTTATCGAATTTCCCGGTACCAGTCGTTCTAGGACATCTTGGGTATTTAAAGACGAATCTTGGTGTCAAAGACCCTGGCTTTCAAAACCTGTTGTCGCTAATGCGTGAGGATCGCGCTTGGGTAAAGCTCACCGGCCCCTATCGAATTACAACTGAGGAAAGAATCCCCTACTCCGATACCAATCCCTTCGCGCATGCCTTAATCGCTGCTAATTCAAGACAGGTAGTATGGGGCACAGACTGGCCCCATGTGATGGTCAAAGGGATGATGCCTAATGATGCAGATCTTGTCGATTTACTTCAAGAGTGGGTGCCAGACCCAACGATACGGAGGCAGGTTCTCAGTGAGAACCCGGCACGTCTTTATCAGTTTTAACGACTGAAGGCTTACTTACAAACCACCGTTTTGCTGAGCCACCATCAAATACAACATGGGGATCGATAGAATGGTGTTAATCCGCGAGGTGAGCATGGCGATGCGCGCAGACTTAGCTTTGGTTGCCGCATCTACTTCGACAATCCCGAGTGCACGTTTCTGATTAGGCCAAATCACGAACCAAACATTAAACGCCATAATTAAAGCAATCCACATTCCTAAACCAATTGCTAAAAAAGGCTTCTGGAGTGTGAATGCTTGATGGGCGTAACCATTGAGTACAGCCAGAATAAATCCGGTTAAGACCGTAGCCATTGCTGCGTAACGAAACCATTTCAAGGCCGTTGGTGCTATCACTTTCGCAACCGCGGGCTTTTGTTCATCCGGAATCTTTGGCATCGATGGAATCTGCACAAAGTTGAAATACCACAATAGGCCCACCCACATCACCCCTGAAATCACATGCAGGAAGCGAAATACAAAAGTGACCCATGCTGAGCTCCCCACATTGGATCCCCCTAAAGCGATCACAATGAGGACTAGCAGGATAAATCCAACTAGGACGGTCTTACCTAAAGAGCTCAGAATCGATGTCATATGGGTTCTTTGTTGTATTTAGGATGCGAAGTTTTTGCTAACAAAATCCCAATTTACGAGATTCCAGAAGTTCTCGACGTACTTAGGACGAGCATTCCGAGTGTCAATGTAATACGCGTGTTCCCATACGTCACAGGTCAACAGTGGCTTCGCATCAGTTGTTAATGGCGTAGCAGCGTTACTCGTCGACACCAAATCGAGACTACCGTCGGCCTTCTTCACCAACCAGGCCCAGCCCGATCCAAACGTACCCACTGCGCACTTCGTGAACTCCTCTTTGAACTTATCAAACGAGCCCCACTTCGCATTGATCGCATCTGCTAAGGCACCTGTTGGAGCACCGCCACCGTTTGGCTTTAAACCAAACCAATAGAAGGTGTGATTCCATACCTGAGCGGCATTATTAAAGATGCCGCCTGATGATTTTTTAACAATCTCTTCGAGGCCAGAGTTCTCAAACTCGGTTCCCTTGATGAGATTATTCAGATTGGTCACATAAGTCTGATGATGCTTGCCATAGTGATACTCCAATGTCTCTTTTGAAATATAAGGCGCTAGTGCATCAAGTGCATAAGGCAACTGGGGCAATGTATGTTCCATTTTTTTCCTTTTTTAGTAACAGAGCGAACACGTTGATAAAACTCAGTGCTGTAACTATAGACCATTCTGGAATTTTTGTTATTAACCAGCCCTAAATTGGGTTTTCTTAATTAAAATAAGGGTTTGCATAACCATTAGTCCAATCAACGAGGTCGTATGCCCAGTCAAACTCCAGTCAATCCGTCAAGTCGGATTTACATCCAAGAGGTGGTTACCCGCGATGGCTTCCAGGCAGAACCGCGTTTCATTCCCACAGAAGAGAAGATTCGCTTAATTAATCGCTTAAGTCATGCTGGCTATGCCAAGATTGAGGTGACCTCCTTCACAAGCCCCAAAGCCATTCCAATGCTGGCTGATGCGGAGACCGTGATGCGCGGCATTGAGCGCGTTCCTGGGGTTGAATACACCGTCTTAATCCCA
This sequence comes from Polynucleobacter sp., assembly GCA_040400365.1. Taxonomy (GTDB): domain Bacteria; phylum Pseudomonadota; class Gammaproteobacteria; order Burkholderiales; family Burkholderiaceae; genus Polynucleobacter. Next base: position 14,682 of record JBBAQJ010000018.1, read on the forward strand.
AATCTACGCGGGGCTGAGCGTGCCCTTGCAGTCGGCGTTGATGAATTCAATCTCGTGATGTCTGTTAGTGAGGCCCACAATCAGTCTAATCTACGAATGTCACGTGCTGATTCCGCTAAAGCCCTTGGCGAAGTCATTGCCTTGGCACATCAGTCCAAGGTGGCCGTCAACATCTCCCTCTCGACTAGCTTTGGGTGCCCGATGAGTGGTATGACCCCAACGCATGAACTAATGCATTGGATTGATCATTTTGTTGATCAAGGCGTGCGGGGTATTAGTATTTGCGACACCACCGGTATGGCCAATCCTCGGCAAGTGACCGAGATATGTGAGAAGGCGCAATCAAAGTATCCCGATACGCAGTGGACGCTGCATTTTCATAATACGCGTGGGATGGGCTTAGCTAATGCTTTAGCTGCTGTACAGGCCGGGATTGTGCGCTTTGATTCGTCTTTAGGTGGTCTAGGTGGCTGCCCTTATGCCCCAGGAGCCACTGGCAATATCTGCACCGAGGAATTAGTTCATATGTTGGATCTGATGGGATTTCATACCAACATGAACCTGGATTTATTACTCGAGTGCGCAGCAGAGTTATGCACACTGGTTGATCGCCCCTTGCCAAGCCAAGTACTGCTCGCAGGCAAAGTTGATCGACTCTACGACACGATTTGTCAGAACTAAATTACTTCTTGGCTACTTCTTCGCTGCGGCTTTCACTTTTGCTAAATACTCAGCAACTCGGTTTTTAATATCAGGCACCGAGCCCGATTGCACCAAATCGTGCATATCAACAGCACGGGTATCGCGTTTGCAGGCATGCAGTGCCATCGCACGCGCGTCTGCCGGAATCTCCAGAATATGCTCAAGAACCTGTGCCTCATAGGCATGCCAATCGGTCGCCTCTAAAACGGCGGTCAGGATCCCAAAATCTTTCGCTTGATGCGCATCAATACGGCGCGGATTTCCAATCAACTGTTGCGCTCGATCAGGGCCTACACACTCCGCCAATCGCCGTGATCCCAAGATCAGACCAAAACGAGCCCCAGGAAACATCATGCGCATATCCTCCGAACCTGCCCGATGACGACACGCCAAGAGTAAATCCGCACCCGCTCCAATCGTTTGTCCATGCGCCAATGCCATCGTGTCAAAAGGTGCATGGGCAATCGCTTGGAGCATTTGCTCAATGCGCACAAAATGCAATAGGAGATCGCCAGGGCTCGCATCATCAAAGTTTGAGAAATCAAAGCCGGCACAGAAGCCCTGGCCCTCGCCTCGAATTATCAGCAAGCGAGTGCCATCGGACTCCGCCTCCTTAGTGACAGCGAGTAGCTCAGAAGCTAACTCGTAACTGATCGCATTGCGCTTTTCAGGACGATTAAGGGTGACTCGTTTAATGTGACCCGAATGCTCTACCCGTATGGTGTTCATATTTACTCCACGATCTCCGAATTATGCTCACCCAAGCGCGGCGGTCTGCGCTCGATGGGAGCCGTTGCACCGTTAAATTTAATGGGATTAATCACCGTTTTAGTTTCTTGACCATTGGCCATCACCATGGGTTGTACCCAGCCCATCGCACGGGTCTGTGGATCATTCAAAACAGCGGAATATTGATTGATTGGGCAGCATGGGACACCCGCTTGACTAAATTGTTCAATCCAATTGGCAGCTGTATCCCCATTTAAGATCACCTCGATCAATTCTTTTAAAACGATTTGATTTTTTGCCCGCAGTGCCGTGCTAGTAAAGCGTTCGTCTTGCAAAAGCTCGGGACTCTTCAAGATCTGACAAACGGTTTCCCAAAGAGCTTGCGTACCAGCAGCCATGACCAAATAGTCGTCTTTGGCCTTAAATGCTTGATACGGGGCATTACGAGGATGGGCTGAACCTAATTTAACTGGATCTTTGCCAACCCCAAAATACTCCGAGGTTTGTAAGGCAGCAATTGCTAATGAGGTACCCATCATCGGTACATCAATATGAACGCCCTTACCCGTTTGCGCCACGGCCCGCAATTGCGCACAGATACTCATTGCTCCGTACAAACCAGCTGTGAAATCCGCAACTGGCACACCGCATTTGACAGGGGCACCATCGGGCTCTCCGGTCACACTCATGATGCCACTCATCGCCTGAATGGTGACATCAAAGCCACCTTCGTTAGCACGTGGTCCAGTTTGACCATAGGCCGAGATCGAGCAGTAAATCAGTTTTGGATTGATGGCAAGGGCTGAATCAAAATCTAGGCCGAGGCGTTTCATCACACCGGGACGGTTGTTCTCAATCAGTACATCCGTGTTGGCAATCAAATCTTTAGCTCTCGCGTTATCGTTTGGGTTTTTTAAGTCCAGGGTAACAGAGCGTTTATTGCGATTTAAGGAAGCAAAGTTCTCGCTTAAACGATCATTTTCAGGGCCGGTATGGGGAGGCCAAGCACGTAATGTGTCCCCAGCACCGGGGTTCTCTAGTTTGATGACATCAGCGCCGAGATCAGCGAGCAGCAAAGCGCAAAATGGTCCTGCGGCGACATTGCAAATCTCGAGAACACGAATACCGGCAAGTGGTTTTAAGGCAGAGAGATCAGCGGTGTTCATAGGCACTCTTTTAAATGGAATACCTTATTCTACCGATCTCTCTAGTAGTAACTCAGTGGCTGTGTTTTGCCCTTAAAGATGCGGTAGGAGAACAAGGTGTAGGCCAAGATCGTTGGCAGCACCACAATCGCACCCCAGAAGATAACCCAGAGTGATTGGGTGGATGCGGCCGCTTGCCATACCGTCATGCGATCGACGATTAAGTAAGGAAACAAACTATAGGCAATCCCAAAGAACGATAACCAAAAGATCGCAACCGTTGAAGTGAATGGCAGCCACTCCCGCCGGCTGGGGTTCGCTTTGAGTTGATGCAGAGCGCGATCCGTGATTAGAAATAAGAGCGCGGTCGCAATCGGAATCGGTGCCAACCAAACAATGTTGGGATAGCTAAACCAACGGCTCATGATCTCTGGACTGAAATACGGTGTTGCTGCTGAGATCAGAGCAATGCCTAATCCGGTTAACCATAAACTTGCCCGCGCCCACGAAATCGCTCGCAACTGCAGCGCACCCTCCGTTTTCATGATGAGCCAGGTTGAGCCCAGCAAGGCGTATCCTGCCGGCAAGCAAATTCCGACGAGTGCAGCAAAAATCCAGCCTAATAAGCCAGATTCATAGCCAATAATGTGACGCCCAATCATTACGCCTTGCGATACCGCGGTTACTAAGCTACCAAAATAGAATAAGAAGTTCCAAAGCGGCTTTTGCGCTAAGTTCACTTTAGCGCGGAAATCAAATGACACCCCGCGCAGAATTAGTCCGGCCAGCATGATCGCCACTGGCAAATAGAGTTCAGTGAGGACAATACCGTGTGCGAATGGAAATGCAACTAGCAAAATACCAACACCAAGCACCAGCCAGGTCTCATTCGCATCCCAAAAAGGTCCAATCGAAGAGATCATCACATCTTTGTCGGCATCTCCAGCGCGTTTAAGTAAAATACCAACCCCGAGATCGTAGCCATCCAACACCACATACGACAACATCGCAAAGCCCATCGCCCCCAAGAAAAATAGGGGGAGCCATACAGAGGCTTGCGACCAATCAGCTGGGATCATTTAGGTTTGTAATGAAGCAGATGCGGGCTGGATTGAGATAGATGATTGCGCCTCCGCACTCTTTTTATCCGCCTGTCGTGCCATGTAGAAAATGGCCCAGATATAGGCAACGATTAAAGTGAAGTAGAGAAACAAATACATCATCAAACTACTAAATACCATGCCACCAGGCAATTTCGTGGCCGCTTGCGCAGTCGTGAGCACACCATGTACCAAATATGGCTGACGTCCAATTTCAGTGACATACCAACCAGCAACGACTGCGATCCAACCTGAGAAAGTCATCCAGACAAAAGCGCGAGCTAACCAATTGGGTAAGTCCTGTCCACGACGCATACGCCACCACCCATACCACGATAAAACCAACATCAGCATTCCAATTCCAACCATGATGCGAAAGGCAAAGAAGACGGGTTTGACTGGTGGGGCCTTGTCAAAATCTTTAAGGCCCTTGACCTCGCCATTCCAATCGTGAGTTAAATAAAACGAGGCGAGCTTCGGAATCGCAATCTCAAACTTATTAGATTGCGTTTTTTCATCGGGAATGGCAAATAAAACAGCAGGAACGCCATTACCAGTCTCCCAGATTCCTTCCATTGCTGCTAACTTAGCCGGTTGATGCTTGAGAGTATTGAGACCATGCATATCCCCCAAGAAAATCTGAATGGGGGTCAAAATTGCAGCCGCGACGATGCCAAACTTGAGAATGGCCTTATTGGCCTGAGTACGACTGCCCTGCAGATAACGATAGGCTGATAAACCGGCTAGTAAGAAAAAGACTGTCAGGAATGAAGCGGTCATCATGTGTGCAAAACGGTATGGCATCGATGGGTTAAACACGATCTCCATCCAACTCACGGCATGGGCCTGACCATTGATCATCTCAAAGCCTTGTGGGGTTTGCATCCATGAGTTCAGAACAATGATCCAAAATGCCGATAAGGTGGTTCCGAAAGCGACTAAGAAGGTTGCTAAGGTATGTACCCGTTGTGAAACTCGCTTTGCACCAAACAACATGATGCCAAGAAACGTGGCCTCAAGAAAGAAGGCGGTGAGTACTTCATATGCAAGCAGTGGTCCGGCAATATTTCCCACGGTCTCCATATACCCTGGCCAATTGGTGCCAAATTGGAAGCTCATCGTGATACCACTCACAACCCCTAAAGCGAAGGTGAGCGCAAATACCTTGACCCAAAATTGGTATGCCTCTTGCCAATACACTTCACCAGTGCGATTGAACTTGATCTTGAAATAAAACAGGACCCAGCCTAGAGCAATCGTGATGGTGGGAAATAAGATATGAAAGGTAATGTTGGCGGCAAACTGAATCCGACTCAACATAATAGGGTCAAACATGATTTTCCCTAGCGTCTAGTGATTGGAATATCATTATTTTATAGGTCTTTAAAAATAGACGCTTACCAAGTAAATTACTAAACTATTCAGATATTTAGATTTATGTCCAATCCTGCTCCAACCGATCAATTCGCGCCCTTGCGGCATTTTGTGGCTGAAATGACCCAATTGGTAGGCCAGAGCCAGGCCGAGGACATTGTTCGTCCCAAAGCCAAGGCCTTGTTACAAGATTTGATCAAGACCGATGATTGGTTGCCCGATTTCTGCGCAGTTCCCCACCCTCAGTATTACCAGCAGTATTTATTGCATGCTGATCCACTCGAGCGCTTCTCGGTTGTCAGTTTTGTTTGGGGACCAGGCCAGGCCACTCCAATTCATGATCATATGGTTTGGGGGCTCATTGGTATGCTGCGGGGCTCTGAAAAGGGTCAGCGGTACGCCCGCAATGCCGCTGGTCAATTAGAGGCTGTCGGTCACGAAGAAACCTTATTACCTGGTGATGTGGATGAGGTCAGCCCAAGCATTGGGGATATTCATATTGTGAAGAATGCCTTTGATGATCAACCCTCAATCAGCATTCATGTCTATGGCGGCAATATTGGGGCTGTGAAGCGACATGTCTACGACCCACAAACAGGATCTGTCAAAAACTTTGTTTCAGGCTATTCCTCACCGCAGATCCCCAATCTTTGGGATCGCTCTGCTCAAGTTCGTTCCGAACTTAGTTAGTGCAATTTGACATGTGGTTCGGTGCGACGCGTAATCATGCGCGCCAAGGTATCAAGACTCACTTTTGCCCAACCATGCAATGCCAACTCATGCATTTTGTACAAAGATAAATACATCAGTTTGGCAAAAACACCCTCAATCATGAGGTTGCCACCAATGAGGCCGCCCATCATATTGCCGACGGTGCTGTACTTCCCTAAAGAAACCAAGGATCCAAAATCACGATAGCGGTATGGTTTCAGGGGCTTGTTCTCAAGACGCAATTGGATTTGCTTAAATAAATGAGAGGCTTGTTGATGCGCTGCTTGGGCACGCGGCGGTACAAAGCCACCCTGCCCCTCATTTGCTTCTGGCCAAGGGCAGGCTGCACAATCGCCCATAGCGAAGATATCGGGATCACGCGTGGTTTGAAGCGTGGGCAACACCACGAGTTGATTAATCCGGTTTGTTTCCAAGCCGCCAATATCTTTTAAGAAATCAGGCGCCTTAACCCCGGCTGCCCAAACAATCAATTCGGCGGGCAGACTCGTGTTATCACTAAACTGAACCTCTTTTGGAAACACCCGCGCCACTTTCTTATTCGTAATGACCTCAACACCCATCTTTTGCAATAAAGATTCAGTTGCATTGGATAGGCGCGCCGGTAAGGCTGGCAAGATTCGAGGGGCGGCCTCAATCACACTGACCTTCAAATCTTTATTCGGGTCTACGCGATCAAGACCGTAGGAGACAACCTCGCGTGTGGTGCGATGTAGTTCGGCAGCAAGCTCAACACCGGTTGCCCCTGCGCCAATGATGGCCACATGCAATTGGTCGGGTGAGAGAGGATTACTTTGCGCCTGCGCCCGAATAATCGCATTGAGCATTTGATGATGAAAGTTTTTGGCATCATCTTGAGACTCTAGGCGTAAGGCGTATTCTTCAACGCCAGGGGTTGCAAAATCATTGCTGAGGCTGCCAATACTCATGACGAGAATGTCGAAAGGAATTGAGCGTTGCGGGGTAATTTCAGTACCAAGGTGATCCCGGTACGGCGCAACAATGACCTCTTTGCGCTCACGATCTAAACCGATCATCTCACCAATGCGATAGGTAAAGTGATGCCAGTGGGCCTGCGCAATGTAATCAACTTCGTGGTCACCCAGATCCATACTGCCAGCGGCAATCTCATGGAGTTTTGGTTTCCAAATATGAGTGCGATTTTTATCAATCAGCGTAATGGATAACTTTCCAGGTTTTCCTTTACGAGGTCCGTATCGATCACCCAAGCGAGTAGCCAGTTCTAGCCCGCCTGCTCCGCCGCCTACGATGACAATTCGATGCATGACAAAGTTCTATTTATTCTGATTTTGGCTGTGATTTATTGCGCCGTCCAACCGCCGTCCATATTCCATGCGACGCCACGGACTTCTGATGCATCCGGTCCGCACAGAAAGATAGCCAATGCAGCAAGTTGCTCCGGCTTTACAAACTCACCCGAAGGCTGCTTCTCGGAGACCAGCGCTAATTTGGCTTCATCATTGGAGATCTTCTCGCGCTCAGCGCGTGCATCAACTTGCTTTTGTACCAAGGGGGTTAACACCCAACCTGGGCAAATTGCGTTACAAGTAACCCCAGTGCGCGCAGTCTCTAGCGCAACCACCTTAGTCAAGCCGATGATGCCGTGCTTGGCTGCAACGTAAGCTGCTTTTTGCATCGAGGCCACAAGACCATGAACGGAAGCAATATTAATAATCCGCCCCCAATTGCGTTCTTTCATTCCCGGAAGGGCCAGGCGCGTTGCATGAAATGCCGAACTTAGGTTGATTGCAATCACCGCATCCCAGCGCTCTGCTGGAAAATCTTCCACGCTCGCGACATGCTGAATACCAGCGTTATTAATTAGGACATCAATGGTTCCAAAGCGTTTTTCAGTGGTGGCAATCATCTGCGCGATTTCATCGGGCTTACTCATATCAGCACCGTGATAATCGACCTCCACTCCATAAGCCTTAACTTCGGCGATCGCTGCATCCTTCTCGCCAAACCCATTCATCATCACATTAGCACCTTGAGCGGCCATGGCCTTAGCCATGGCTAATCCAATGCCGCTGGTTGATCCCGTCACTAAGGCGGTTTTACCTTTTAGAAGCATCCTAAAACCCTCGTTTAATCCAAGAAAACAAATATCTTCTCATAGACCTACTAGGCGCCCTAATTCTTGCCAAAAGGACTGGGGTATTGATGCCAGTAACCATGTGAGGGTGATGTACCGTAGTAGCTTACCAATCGCCATGAAAATCATGCAAGGCAGCCATTTCAAGCGCAGCCAACCCGCTACCAAACATAGAGGGTCGCCAATGATTGGCAGCCAGGAGAGTAACAACATCGGAGGCCCTCGTTTTTCAAGCCAGGCTTGTGCGCGTGAATGGGTTTCTCCCCGCAATGACTCATAGGTATTTCGAGCGAGCAATCCCAACCACCAATTAATCATCCCGCCCAAGGTATTACCCAAGGTTGCCACACCAATCGCCAACCAATAATCCTCTGGATTTAAGCTGACATAGGCAAATAAAACGGGTTCTGAACCCATCGGTATTAGCGTCGCGGACACCGCTGCCACAATAAATACCGCTGGTAGGCCCACGGTGGGCATACCAAACCAATTCATCACGGAATGAATAAAAGCTTCCATTATTGAAGTACGCCAGCGTCCTTCAAGGTCTGAATCTGCTCAGCAGTGAATCCATATTGTTTGAGAATGGATTCAGTATGTTCGCCGAGTGTTGGTGCGCGATACCGAATTTCCCCAGGATTTTGTGAGAGCTTTGGAATGATGCCCGGCATCTCTACTTTCAAACCGTCTGCACTCTCAATGGTTTCAATCACGCCGCGCGCACGGTAATGCGGATCCTCCGCAATATCCTTTGCACTATAGATGCGTCCAGCAGGAACAGAAATACTCTGTAGGGCCTCCAGAATCTCCTCAAGGGTTCGTTGGCTCGTCCATTGACCGATCGCTTCATCAATCATGTTCGCTCGCTTAGCCCGTCCATCGTTGCGCGCTAGTTCGGGATCGCTACCTAAATCAGCGCGATCCATCAGATCCATTAGGCGCTTAAATAATGAATCTCCATTCGCGGCAATCAATACATATTGACCATCCTTGCAGGGGTATGCGTTCGATGGAGCAATGCCCGGTAGAGCGCCGCCGGCTGGTTGGCGGATTGCCCCAAAGACGTGGTATTCCGGCAGGAGGCTCTCGGTCAAATTAAAGACCGCTTCGTAAAGTGCCACATCAATCATCTGCCCTTGGCCACCTCGGGCATCCCGCTCATAGAGTGCAAGCAAAACACCTAAGGCGCCATGCAAACCAGCAATCGTATCACCAAGCGATAAGCCCGCACGTGCGGGTACCTGTCCAGGATGCCCTGTTAAATACCGCAACCCAGCGGTTGCTTCAGCAATCGCCGCAAAGCCAGGCTCATCCCGACGCGGTCCATCCTGACCATAGCCAGAAACGCGCAACATGATCAACCTCGGATTAAGCGCATGCAATGCATCCCAACCCATGCCCCATTTCTCCATGGTACCGGGTCGAAAGTTTTCAATCAAAACATCAGCGTCTTGGGCTAAACGTCGCACAATATCCTGACCCTCGGGTTGGCGTAAATCAATGCAAATCGATTGCTTATTACGCGACTGCGCTTGCCACCAGACCGAGGTTCCTTCATGCAGCATGCGCCACTTACGTAAGGGATCACCATCTTGGGGTGACTCGACTTTAATAATCTCTGCCCCAAAGTCTGCCAAGGTCTTGGCTGCAAAGGGTCCCGCGATTAATTGACCAAGCTCTAGAACGCGAATACCGGAGAGGATTTGTTGCATGGCAATTAGCCCCATCAATCAAGAAAGTATCTAGATTAAACTACAAGATTACAGATCCTGAGTTGGAGAATCTCAATGAAACAATGGTTGGTTGGCCTTACGCTACTGAGTTTTTTTCACAGTTCGTTTGCTTGCACCGCAGTGAATATTCAGGCTAAAGATGGCACTGTGATCGCCGGTCGCACCATGGAGTGGGCCTTTGATATGAAATGGACCATCAATAGTATCCCGCAAGGAACTAAATTTCGTACCACGGCCCCTGAGAATCTCAAGTTGCCTCCAATTCAGTTCATTACCAAATATGCTGTTCTCGGAATCTCCCCAGGAATCTTGCCAGGCGCGCCGGCTCTTCTCGAGGGACAAAATAGCGCCGGGTTGGCGATGAGTGGAAATTTCTTACCGGGCTTCACCGAATACCAAACCGTCACCGCCAAAGATTTGGACTATGTCTCGATTCTAGATTTTGGAACGCTTGCTTTGGGAATGTTTGCCAATGTCGTGGAGTTACGCAAAGATTTACCGCGCTATAAGGTTTGGTATGACTCGAGCCTACCAGCAGGCCCAACACCCCCCTGGTTACATTTTGTATTCACTGATCGTACTGGTGCCAGCATTGTGGTGGAATTTGTGAAGGGGCAAATGCGCATTCATGACAATGTAGCGCAAGTATTAACCAACGCACCCACCTACGATTGGCATATTCTGAATGCCAGAAATTACTTAAACCTAACAAACTTTGCTCGAAGCTCAGTCACGGTAAATGGCCAAAACGTCACGGAGATTGGTCAAGGTGGTGGGCTAATGGGCTTACCTGCGGATTACACCCCACCCTCCCGATTTATTCGAGCGGCCTACTTACGCCAACTCGCTACGCCACCAAACAACCGGGCGGAAAGCGTGCAACTCACTGGTCATATTTTGAATAATGTCGATATTCCAATTGGGGTAGCTGCCTCAAAGGATGGTGACAAAGTAGTTTCCGATTACACCCAATGGGTCAACATCAAGGATCTCAATAACCAGCAATGGCATATCTCGAACTATGCAAATCGCACTAGTTATGTCACCTTAGATCTCAAAAAGATTTTTGATAGCAATAAATCCGGGGCCTGGCCAGTCGACCAACTCCCCTATCAAAGCATCGATATCACTAACAAAATCCTAAATTAATGATGGCATTGACGATTCCAAAACCCGATCAATATCAGGAGATGCGCGAGGCGCTGCGTGATCTTTGCTCGCGTTATGACTCTGCGTATTGGCAAAAAATTGATCATGAACGCGGCTATCCTGAAGCGTTTGTTAAAGCGATGACCGATGCCGGTTGGTTAGCAGCACTAATCCCAGAGGAATATGGCGGCTCGGGCCTTGGACTTGCTGAGGCCTCCGTCATCATGGAAGAAATTAATCTCTCAGGAGGCAATGCTGGCTCTTGCCATGGACAGATGTACAACATGGGCACTTTGCTGCGCCACGGCTCAGACCAACAGAAGCAACTTTACCTCCCCAAAATCGCCTCGGGTGAATGGCGACTGCAAAGTATGGCGGTCACCGAGCCCACTACCGGAACCGACACGACCAAGTTAAAGACCACTGCGACTAAAAAAGGTGATCGCTACATCATTAATGGTCAGAAAG